>JBAPYK010000232.1:0-9027 GCA_049284695.1 Rhodoplanes sp.
CAGCGTCCCGCCGAGATCGACCCAGTCGAGGCTCAGAATGACCTCGGCCGCGCGCAAAATCTCGGCCGCCTCCGGCGCAAGAAAGATCGCCGGCGCGCCGGCGTGCAGCGGGTGGTCGGTCGGGAACGCCGCGCCGATTTTGAGGTCGGTCAACACGCGGGCGCCGGCTCGCTCGGCAAGTGCGACGCGCCGCTCCCAAGCTTCGAGCGAACGGCTGGCGCGACCGGCCAGGATGACCGGACTCTGAGCCTCGGTAAGCAGTGCGGCGGCTTCGGCGATCAATTCCGGCGGAGCGGCCGGGTAGGCCGGCGGCCGATAGCGATCGGCGTCGATCGGCGGCGCGGGCTCCGCCAGCGCGACCTCCTGCAGTTCGGCGTCGAGATTGACATAGACCGGGCCCTGCGGCGCGGTCTCGGCGATCCAAGCCGCGCGCAGCAACGCCTCGCGGGCCGCCAGCGGGGAAGCCGGCTGGTCGTCCCATTTCACGTAATGCCGCACCAGCGCGCCCTGGTCGCGCGCGGTGTGAATCCAGTCGATCCATGGCCGGCGCTTGGCGGCATCGATCGGACCGGTCGCGCCGATCACGATCACCGGCATGCGATCGCACCAGGCGTTGAAGATCGCCATCGTGCCGTGCATCAGGCCGACATTGGAATGCAACGCCGCGGCCATCGGCGGTCCGGTCACCTTGGCCCATCCATGGGCGATCGCCACCGCATGCTCTTCGTGCAAGCACAGCAAAATCTGCGGCTGCCGATTGCCGAGGCGGTTGACGAGACTGTCGTGCAAGCCGCGAAAACTGGCGCCGGGGTTGAGAGCGATGAAGGGAATGTCGAGCGCCCGCAGCGTTTCGGCCACGACGTCGCTGCCGAATACCCGGCCGTCCGCCGGCGATGGCGCCGGCCGTTCCAGCTCCGCATCCGGCCAAGCCGGGCGGTCGCCATCCGACATTCCTTGCGCTCCTCCCAGAGCCGCCGTCTTCTTCATGTTTGCCCGAATCTAGCGCACGTGAAGCCGAGAACATCAATCGCCGATTGGCGTGAAGACTCGTTCCCGGCACGATCCGCTGGGCTTGTCACGACGGGGGCCGCCCTCGCGAGATCGCAAGAACGGCGACGTATCCAGTTTATTGAGCGGGAACGCCAAGCCTAAGTCCAGGACATTCGCAATCTTGCTGACCAAGCATTTTTGCCAGGCAATTGCGCGTTTATCCCTGCTTGCGGCGAACATGGCGCCCCGGCTGTCTTCACCTCCGCGAGTATGGAATAGATGCCGGCGACGATCACGAGGGGGCCTTTGCTCTGAACGTCGCGTGCCTGCGCGCCGCGATATTTCGGAAAGGGAAAAACAGGTTATGCGCGGACTGAAGGGGCGGCGAGCGATCATTGCCGGCGGGGCTGGGGGCATTGGGGCCGCCATCTGCCGCAGACTTGCTGAAGAAGGCATGCAGGTCGTTTGCGCCGATATCAGTGAAAAGCGGGGACGAGCGGTCGCCCAAGAGCTGTCGGAAGAAGGCCTGCCAGTCGCGTTCGAACAGCTCGATGCGGGCGATCCCGCAAGCTGGGATCGCTTAGCGGCGGTCCAGCCTCGCATCGACGCACTGGTCACCGCGGCCTATTTCGCGCGGGGAGGCCCGATCCCGGCCCTATCGAACGAGGATTGGGAAGAAAATTTCCGGGTCACCCTCGGCGGCGTCTTCTACGGCATGCGCGCCTGCGTGCGACGGATGGAACGCGGCGCGGCGATCGTCAATATTTCGAGCGTCGCAGCGCTCCTCGGCATGCCGGTCAATGCCGGATATGGCGCGGCGAAGAGCGCGGTGTCCGGTCTCAGCCGCATCGCCGCGGTCACGTTCGCGCCGCAAGGCATCCGCGTGAACAGCGTTTCGCCCGGTTTCATTACGACCAGAGCCCTCGATGGCCTTGGCGAACTCATGGCCTCGACCCACGGCGACGCCGCAGCGGCGAAGCAGTCGTTGCTCGACCGCATCCCGCTCGGCGCTTTTGGAGTTCCCGCCGACATCGCCGGCGTCGTCGCATTTTTGCTCTCCGATGACGCAGCCTATGTCACCGGCATCGACCTGGTCGTCGACGGGGGATATTGCGCGGCATGATTTTCGGCTGCCGAGGTTATCTTGTCTGGGCGCGCGTTGTGAACCGCGCACAGATGACCGTCGACAACAGGGAAGGGCTACTTGCGCCAATCCTTGCGGACGTCGCCGATCCGCGGCTCTTAAGCTAGCGACATCGGGCTGTCCCGGGCGCTCACCTAATGAAATCGCGAGGTTCCGGGGAATAAAGATGTTTCCACCGCAGCGGATCGTCTGCCTCACGGAGGAGACCGTCGAGACGCTCTATCTCCTGGGTGAGGATGCGCGCATCGTTGGAGTGTCCGGCTTCGCCGTCCGGCCGCCGCAGGTGCGCCGCGAAAAGCCGCGTATATCGGCGTTCACCAGCGCTGATATCGACGGCATTCTCGCGCTGAACCCCGATCTCGTGCTGACCTATTCCGACCTGCAGGCGGACATTGCGGCGCAACTGATCCGCCGCGGCGTCGCCGTGCACGCGTTCAACCATGTCGACCTCGCCGGCATATTCGCCATGATGCGGATGCTCGGCGCAATGGTTGGCGCGCCGGAGAAGGCCGAGGCGCTTGTCGGCACCTTCGAGAGCCGCCTTGCCTCGTTGCCGGCGCCGGCGGGCAAACGTCCGCGGGTTTTCTTCGAGGAGTGGTACGAGCCGATCATCACCGGCAGCCGCTGGGTGTCCGAGCTGATCGAGGCGGCCGGCGGCACCGACGTTTTTGCGGAAAAAGCGCGCCACCAGGCCGGCAAGGACCGCATCGTCTTGCCCGAAGAGGTGGTTGCGGCGGCCCCCGACGTCATCATCGGCTCATGGTGCGGCAAGAAATTCATCCGCAACCAAGTCGCCGCGCGCCCCGGCTTTGCCGCCATCCCCGCAGTCCGGGGCGGCCAACTTCACGAGATCAATTCCACGCTGATCCTGCAGCCCGGCCCGGCCGCGCTGACGGATGGGCTCGATGCTTTGTGCCGGATCATCGCTGGCTTTTCGGAACGACGGTGAGGATAGGTTGCGTGGCTCGGGTCGACCGCTTAACACGGCCGCGCCCGAAGGCCCTTGAACAACAAGCATTTGACCTTAACGGTGGCTCAGGCCTAATCAGGAGATGACGATTCGCGCCTTCATTACCGGGCTTTCCGACCTGCGGATTTCGAGCGACGAGCGGAGCTTCCTCCGGGAGGCCCGGCCGTGGGGGCTGATATTATTCGAGCGGAATATCAGCAATCCACGACAAGTTGCTGCATTGGTGAGCGAATTCAGGGATGTCCTTGGGTTTGACGCGCCTGTCCTGATCGATCAGGAAGGCGGCCGGGTGCAGCGGCTCGGGCCACCGCATTGGCGGATTTATCCATCCGGGGCGGACTATGGCTGGCTGTTCGACCGCGACCCGGCGCTCGGACTTGCCGCCGCCCGGCTGGGCGCCCGGCTGATCGCCGCCGACCTCGCCGCGCTCGGCATTACGGTGAATTGCCTTCCGGTCGCGGACGTGCCTGCGCCCGGCGCCGATCCGGTGATCGGCACCCGCGCCTATGGGGATACCGCCGACAAAGTTGCGCAGATCGCCGAGGCGATCACCACCGGGCTTGCCGAAGGCGGCGTTCTCCCAGTGCTCAAGCATATGCCTGGGCACGGCCGGGCGACGTGCGACAGCCATTTCGGGCTGCCAATCGTCGCCAGTCCGCGCGAAATCCTCGAAAGCACCGACTTTGCCGCGTTTCGCCGCCTCGCGCATCTGCCGCTCGGCATGACCGCCCATGTGATGTTTACCGCGATCGATCCGGACCTTCCGGCGACGCTTTCGCCCAAGGTCATCAATGATGTGATCCGTGGTTCCATCGGCTTCGATGGCGCATTGATGAGCGATGACGTGTCGATGGGGGCGCTGACCGGCGGCGTCGGCGAGCGAACCCGGCAAGCGCTCGCCGCAGGTTGCGACATCGCCCTTCATTGCAACGGAGATTTAAGGGAAATGGAGGAGGTTGCATCCGGCGCCCGTGAGCTGTCGGGAGCCGCTGCACGACGCGCGGAGCGGGCGCTGGCGGCGCGGCGCAAGGCCGACGCGGTGGATATCACCGAGGCGCGAATCACCTTTTCCCGTATGATGGGGACGACGGCAGCCGCTGGGTGACCCTGACATGTCCGGCGATACGGACCAGTTTCTGGACGAAACAGTCGAGCGGGCCTCGGATGAGCCGGCGCTGATCGTCGATGTCGAGGGGTTCGAGGGACCGCTGGACCTGCTGCTGACGCTGGCCCGCCAACAGAAGGTCGATCTCACTCGCATCTCGATCCTCGCGCTTGCCGATCAGTATCTCGCTTTCATCGAAGCCGCCCGCAAGCTGCGGCTCGAGCTTGCCGCCGACTATCTGGTGATGGCCGCTTGGCTCGCCTTCCTCAAGTCACGCCTGCTGCTGCCGGAGGGCACGGAAGGGGAAGGGGCGAGCGCGGCCGAAATGGCGACCGCACTCGCGCTCCGGCTCAAGCGCCTCGAGGCGATCCGCGCGGCGGCGAGCAAGCTGATGGAGCGGCCACAACTTAACCGCGACGTGTTTTCGCGCGGCGATCCGGAGCCGATCGCCGAGATCAAGCGCCCCGAATGGTCGGCAACGCTCTACGATCTCTTGTCGGCCTATGCGACCGAGCGGCAGCGTCACGCGCTTTCCCATGTCCGTGTCGCCAAGCGGGCTGTCTGGTCGTTGACCGAGGCGCGAACCCTCCTCAGCCGATTGATCGGCGCCGCCAATGATTGGACCGAGCTCGACGCTTTCCTGCTGGCGTATGCGGTTGAGCCGGCGATGCGACCAACGGTGTTCGCCTCCAGCCTTGCGGCAACGCTCGAACTGGTGCTCGAAGGCGTGCTGGACGTCCATCAACCTGCCCCGTTTGCGCCGATTCATGTCCGCAAGCGATCGAATGGCGCATCCCCCGCCGGCCAGGCGCCGGACGCCGGACGCGATTGAGCGAACGAAAGAGGGACTTCGACATGAGCCAGGGATGGCCCACTACGGCACGGGACCTTTCCGAGCACGCGACGCCCGCGCCCACGGATGCCGCGCAAACGGCCGATACGCCCGTGGCCGAACAGCGGCCCGAGGAGTTGCGGCTTATCGAAGCGTTGCTGTTCGCCGCCAAGGAGCCGCTCGATGAAAAGACGCTGGGAAAGCGCCTGCCGCCCGGTACGGATGTACGGGCGAGCTTGAAGCGTCTCGCCCTTGAGTACGCTCCGCGCGGGGTCAATCTCGTGCGGATCGGCAATGCCTGGGCGTTCCGCACCGCCAACGATCTCGCCTGGCTTCTCACCCACGAGGCGGTCGAGCCGAAGAAGCTGTCGCGCGCCGCGGTCGAGACGCTCGCAATCATCGCCTATCATCAGCCGGTGACGCGCGCGGAGATCGAGGACATTCGCGGCGTCGCGGCGGCCAAGGGAACACTCGACGTCCTGCTCGAAACCGGTTGGATCAGGCCCCGCGGGCGGCGCAAAGCGCCCGGCCGGCCGCTTACTTTCGGCACGACCGAGGGATTTCTTTCGCACTTCGGGTTGGAGCGGTTGTCCGATCTGCCCGGCCTCGACGAGCTGAAAGGGGCGGGCCTGTTCGACGGGCAGCTTCCGGAAAGCTTCCGTATTCCCGCTCCCTCCGATGACCCGGCGCTGCACGACGATGAAGAGCCGCTCGAGCCGGCCGATCTGGACTTGGGCCTCGCGCCGCGTCCCGACGCATCGCCGGATGCGGGTGCATTCGAGTAAGGAAGACGCGACCGGCCGCGAGCACGGCGTCGCAACTCCCGGAAAAGGGGTGGCGCCGTCCTTGTATTTATGGCCGCTGACGCCTAGCTTGTTCAGCAAAACCGAAGGCGAGGCCGTGATCCGGCCCCGCGGTTCAGAGGATCAATCCGATGGGTTCCATGAGTATTTGGCACTGGATCGTCGTCATCGGCGTCGTCCTGCTGCTATTCGGACGCGGCAAGATTTCCGAGTTGATGGGAGACGTGGCCCAGGGCATCAAGGCCTTCAAGAAGGGCATGAGCGAGGACGAGGCCAAAGTCGAGCCGGTCAAGCCGGAGCCCGTTAAGACGATCGATCATCAGTCGACCCAAACGGTCGGGCAAACCGAGAACAGCAAGACCGGCTAGGCACTTCAAGGCCTTCGCGCTCGACCTTTGCATTCGGGGTGGTCCGGCGAACGGGATCCGGGCGCTCGGGAGTTCGCATGTTCGATATCGGGTGGAGCGAGCTTGTTCTCATCGGCGTGGTCGCGCTGATCGTGATCGGGCCGAAGGAGCTGCCCGGCGTGCTGCGGGCGGTCGGGCAGTGGTCGGCGAAAATCCGCCGCATGGCGGCGGAATTCCAAGGTCAATTCCAGGAGGCTCTGCGCGAGGCGGAAGTCGCCGACCTGAAGAAACAAGTCGACGAGATCAACGACAGCGCGCGCAGCATCGGCCAGTTCGATCCGCTGGCCTACGACCCGGGCAAAGATACGAGTCCCCCTCCGGCTGACTCCGGTGAAGAGGTAAGCGCGCCACAATCGGCAGCGAACGACGTCGAGGCGCTGCCGGAAAGTTCCACACCCGCGGAGAGTGATACGCCTGAGCCGACGGCCCCGCCGTCGGAGGTTTCGACTGCGCCGTCTTCCGCCGCGAGCGAGCTTGAGAGCGGGAATCGGCCGGCATGACGCACGAAGACATCGAAGCGACCAAAGCGCCGCTGATGGATCATTTGATCGAGTTGCGCGCGCGGCTCATCAAATCGCTGATCGCCTTCGCCCTGACCTTCGTCGTGTGCTTCTTCTTCGCGAAGCAGATCTACAACATCCTGGTCTGGCCGTTCGTCTTGGTTGCAGGCCCGGAAAACTCGAAATTCATCTACACGGCTCTGCTTGAGTATTTCATTACTCAACTCAAGCTCGCGATGTTCGGCGCGGCGTTTCTCGCCTTTCCGGTCATCGCGACGCAAATCTATATGTTTGTCGCCCCCGGCCTCTACCGCCACGAGCGCCACGCGTTTCTTCCCTATCTCGTCGCAACGCCGGTGTTTTTCCTGCTCGGCGCGCTCGTCGTCTATTTCGCGGTGATGCCGATGCTGGTGCGGTTCTCGCTCGGGATGCAACAGCTCGGCGGGCAGGGAAGCGCTGAAATCGTGCTTCTGCCGAAAGTGGGCGAATATCTGGCGCTGATGATGAGCTTGATCTTGGCGTTCGGCGTCGCCTTCCAGCTCCCGGTCATCCTCACCTTGCTCGGCCGCGTCGGGATCGTCACCTCGGAACAGCTCAGGGCGAAGCGGCGGTATTTCATCGTCGGCGCTTTCGTCATCGCCGCCGTGCTGACCCCGCCCGACGTGCTCAGCCAATTATCGCTTGCGGTGCCGTTGCTCGGCCTCTACGAAGCCTCAATATTCGCGGTGCGGATCGTGGAGAGAAAGGCGCAGGCCTCGAGCAGCGGCATGGCCGATCCCGCTTCGAAGCCTGCCGAGTGATCATCTCGATCGTCACTGCCCGGCGACGCTGCGATCCATCGGCCCGCCCGCGAAATGTTGTAAACCCGTTCCTGATTCCTCTCGAGCGCATCGCAATGTACGACCCAAAGTGGATTCGCGAGAATTCTGCCGCCTTCGATCACGGGCTCGCCCGGCGCGGGCTCGAGCCTTTGGCGCGCGAACTGCTCATTATCGACGAGCGCCGGCGCGCGGCGATCGCGCGTCTTGAAGCGGCGCAGGCGCGCCGCAATGCGGCTTCGAAGGAAATCGCGGAGGCGATGCGCCGCGGGGACAAGGCCGCCGCCGAGGCGGTCAAGAGCGAGGTCGCCGCCCTGAAAGAATCGATGCCAGCTCTCGAAACGGCGGAGAAGGAAGTGACCCGCGAGTTGGAAACGGCGCTGGCGCAGATCCCGAACCTGCCGCTCGACGATGTGCCGGACGGCATCGATGCAAACGACAATGTCGAGCACCACCGGTTCGGAGCAATGCGTGACTACGCGTTCGCGCCGAAGCAGCACTTCGATCTCGGCGAGGCGCTCGGGCAGATGGATTTTGAAACAGCAGCGAAGCTGTCGGGCTCGCGCTTCGTGGTGTTGAAGGGCAAGCTCGCCCGGCTCGAACGCGCGCTCGCGCAGTTCATGCTCGATCTGCACACCCAGGAGCATGGCTACCTCGAAGTCGACCCGCCGATCCTGGTGCGCGACGAGGTCATGTTCGGCACGGCGCAATTGCCGAAATTCAAGGACGATCAGTTCTCCGCCTATAAGGAGATGATGATCGCGGAACGCGAAAATCGCGCCGTGGCGCGTCTGCTCAAGGATCTCACGGAGCGGGACACAGCGAAGCCCTGGGTCGAGCAGAAAGTCGATCTGTCGGCCGGAACCGCGCGCCTGCTTGCCGATATCGATTCCGAGCCGCGGGACGATCGCTTCTGGCTCATTCCGACCGCCGAAGTGCCGCTCACCAATCTCGTGCGCGAATCGATCGTCGACGAGGACGCGCTGCCGATGCGGTTTACCGCCTGCACGCCGTGCTTCCGCGCCGAGGCGGGCGCCGCCGGCAAAGACACGCGCGGCATGCTGCGGCAGCACCAGTTCACCAAGGTCGAGCTGGTATCGATCACGACGCCCGAGCGGAGCAGAGACGAGCACGAGCGCATGCTGAGCTGCGCCGAGGAGGTGCTGCGCCGGCTTGATCTCCATTACCGCGTCGTCACGCTGTGCACCGGCGACATGGGCTTCGCCTCGCAGAAGACCTACGACATCGAGGTCTGGCTGCCGGGCCAGAACGCCTATCGCGAGATCTCGTCCTGCTCGAACTGCACCGACTTCCAGGCCCGGCGCGCGAGCCTGCGCTATCGGCCCGAGCCCGGGGCCAAGCCCCGCTTCCTGCACACGCTCAATGGCAGCGGCCTGGCCGTCGGCCGGACGCTGGTCGCCGTGCTCGAGAACTACCAGCAGAAGGACGGCTCGGTCC
>JBAPYK010000233.1:0-15350 GCA_049284695.1 Rhodoplanes sp.
GTCGAGGACTGCGGGAGCGTGAAGCTCGTGCGCGCAATGTAGGGCGACCGCTCGGTGATGATCGAAGTGCCGGCATTGGCGACGATCAACGGGACCTTGGCCTCGGTCGCGAGCGGGGCGACGGCGAGCGCCGCCGGAGTGATGGCGAAGCCGACCAGGAAGTTGACCTTGTCGCGAACGATCAGTTCCTGGGCGAGGCGCTTGGTGTTGTCCGGGACCGCGGCGTCGTCCTTGATGATCAGCTCGATCTTCTTGCCGGCGACGGTGTCGCCGTGCTGCTGCATGTACAGCCGCATGGCCGCGAGCGTCTGTCTGCCGGTCGATTGTTGCTGGCCGGTCATCGCCTCCAGCACCCCGATCTTCACCACGCCCTGAGCCAAGGCCGGCCAAGCGGCGATGACGCCGAGCGCGAGCGCGGCAATGCTTAGTGCAAGTTTTCGATACATTGCTTTTCCTTTCCTCCCTTTGACTTACGTTTGTTTCTAGGGGCGAAATCCCCCATTGCCTCATTGCCATATTCACCCATCGAACCGAAATTAGCATTCCGTAACGAATCGACGACGTGGCCGCCTACCCTCCGTCAAACCTCGAAAAAGACCGTTTCCGCTTCGCCCTGCATGCGGATGTCGAAGGTATAGATCGCGCGTCCCTGCGCCATCGCCTTGGCGGCGACGAGCGTCGCGCGCCGATCGGGCGGCACCAGCGCAAGGATCGCGTCGTCGGCATTGGCGGCCTCGTCGGCGAAATAGATGCGCGTGTAGCTCTGCCGCAGCATGCCGCGCGCGAACACGGCGAGCAAGACGTGCGGCGCCTGCATCTTTCCGTCGGGACCGGGCACCGGCCCCGGCTTGATCGTGTCGAAAGCGTAGCGTCCCTCGGCGTCGGTGCCGGCACGGCCAAAGCCCTGGAACGCCGTGTTCGGCCGCCGCGGATCGGCCGGGTTCGCGTAACGGCCTTGGGCGTCAGCCTGCCATAACTCGATCATGCAGTCGTTAATCGGCAGACCGTCGCCGTCGAACACCTGGCCCTCGATACGGATGCGCTCGCCGGATGCGTCCGGAGTCACGAGGTCGGTGCCGAACGTATCTTTCCATGGGTATTTCCCCCGGGGGGTCAGCCCATAGGCGAAGTACGGCCCCACCGTCTGCGAAGGCGTGATCTCGGCCATTCACGACTCCATCGGCGTCTGATTGCGCCCGCGCAGGACGATGTCGAAGCGGAAGGCGAGCGCCCATTCCGGGATCGTGGCTTCGAGATCGAAGCTCGAGATCATGCGATCGCGCGCCCGTTCGTCGGCAACCGAATTGAAGATCGGGTCGAACGGAAACAGCGGATCGCCCGGAAAATACATCTGGGTGACCAGACGAGAAATGAAGGCGTGCCCAAAGAGCGAGAAATGGATGTGGGACGGGCGCCAAGCGTTATAGTGATTGCCCCAGGGATAGGGACCGGGTTTCACCGTGATGAACTTGTAATAGCCGGTCTCGTCGGTCTTGGCGCGGCCGGCGCCGGTGAAGTTCGGATCGAGCGGCGCGGGATGCTGATCGACGATGTGGATGTAGCGCCCGCACGCGTTCGCCTGCCAGATTTCGACAAGCGTGTTGGGGACCGGCCGGCCGTCCTCGTCGAGCACGCGCCCATGCACGATGATCCGTTCGCCGATCGGCTCGCCCGCATGTTGTCGGGTCAAATCCTCGTCGCCGGGCTGCACCGCGTCCTGGCCGTAGACCGGCCCGGTCAACTCGCTCAGCGTATGGGGAATGATGATGAGCGGTTTGGTCGGCGAGCGTTTCACCGTGCTCTTGTAGTCGGGATAAAGGCGCGGAGGGAAAGCCCGGAGGCTTTCCGTCGGGAAGAAGAACGTCATCGCGATCCCCGGGTCGTGTGGTTGATTGTTGGCTCTTTCAAGCTTAAACCTTTTTCGGCCTCGGTGTCAGCCCTTTCGTGTGGTCGGAATACAAACAATTTGCGCTCATGCTCGCTCCAGCGCGAGTGAGACCCCTTGTCCCACCCCGACGCACATGGTGGCGAGGCCGAGCCGGCCGGATCGTTGTTCGAGCGCATGCGCCGTGGTGAGCGCGAGACGCGCCCCCGACATGCCGAGCGGATGACCGAGCGCGATCGCGCCGCCGTTCGGGTTCACATGCTCGGCGTCGTCGGCAAGGCCGAGCTGGCGGAGGCAGGCGAGCGATTGCGCGGCGAACGCCTCGTTCAGCTCGATCACGTCGAAATCGCTGATCCGCAGCTTCAGCCGCTCCATCAGCTTGCGGGTCGCAGGGACCGGGCCGATCCCCATGATGCGCGGCGGCACCCCCGCCGAGGCGATGCCGAGAATGCGCGCGCGCGGCGTCAGCCCGAGCCGATTCACCGCCTGTTCCGAGGCGACGATCATCGCGGCGGCGCCGTCGTTGACGCCGGAGGCGTTGCCCGCGGTCACCGTGCCGGGGCTGCGGAACGGCGTCTTCAGCTTGGCGAGTTGGTCGAGCGTCGTGTCGGGGCGCGGATGCTCGTCCTTGTCGATCCGGATCGGGCCGGCCTTGCCGCCGGGCGCCTCCACCGGCACGATCTCGGCGGCGAAGAAGCCGGAGGCGATCGCCTTGCCGGCGCGCTGCTGCGAACGGAGCGCGTAGGCGTCCTGGTCTTTGCGCGCGATCTGAAATTCCTCGGCGACGTTCTCGGCCGTTTCCGGCATCGAATCGATGCCGTATTGAGCTTTGATGACCGGATTGACGAAGCGCCAGCCGATCGTAGTGTCGAACACCTCGTTGGTGCGCTGGAACGCTTCCGCCGCCTTGCCCATGACAAAGGGCGCCCGCGTCATCGATTCAACACCGCCGGCAATGGCGAACTCGATCTCGCCGGCTTTGACCGCACGCGCCGCCGCACCGACGGCGTTAAGCCCGGACGCGCACAGCCGATTGACGGTCATGGCGGGAACGGTGTCGGGCAGATGGGAAAGCAACACCGCCATCCGCGCGACATTGCGGTTGTCTTCGCCCGCCTGGTTGGCGCAGCCGAGATACACCTCGTCGAGCTGCGACCAGTCGACCGCGGGATGACGGGCGATGAGCGCCTTCAGCGGGATCGCGGCGAGATCGTCGGCGCGCACCTTGGCGAGCGCGCCGCCATAGCGGCCGATGGGCGTACGCACCCCCTCGCAAATGAAAGCGTGAGGCATCGGCGGTTCTCTCCCGGTCGGTCATTATTTTAAGATAGATCAGTGCCGGTAATCACGCGCCGGATCAAGCCGTTGCTGATCAAAATGAAGGGCGTGCAACCCGCGATTTTGGCTGGAATCGACGTGGCAGGTCACCCGTCTCGCACCGGATGGGAAAAGTTGTCAGATCGTATCGGGCCGATCATCGGTATCGAGGACAATGGTGCCGACGGCGCGCGACACGCAAGCACATAACTTGTGGTTCTCTTTTTTCTGCGCCTCGCTGAGAAAAACATCGCGATGGTCGATCCGGCCATCAAACGATACAACCGTCATGGTGGATAAGCCGCACTCGCCCTTGCGGCGATCCGACATCATTGGCTTCCCAGGTCGGCGACGAGCCCTAGGCTTGGCCCGCATGGGCGCGCTTGGTGCGGGCATGCAGGTCGCGGAGGACTTCGAGTTCGTGGGCGGACGGCGGCGGCGTCTCTGTCAGCGTCCGCGCAAAGCGCACCGCCCAGCCGGTGTTTGCTTTGATCTGGTCCACCGTGATCCCCGGATGGATCGAGACGACGGTCATCTCGCGGCTTTCAGGGTCCGGCTCGAACACGCATAAATCGGTGATGAGCTTGGTTGGGCCCTTGGTTTTGATGCCGAGCCGGGCGCGGTGATCGCCGCCCTCCCCGTGTCCGAGCGAGGTGACGAAGTCGAGCTTGTCGACGAAGCTGCGTTTGCTCTGCCGCATGGTGATGAAAATTTCGCCGCAGCAACTGGCGATCTCGGGGGCGCCGCCCGACCCGGGCAGCCGCACCGTCGGCTTGTCATAGGGGCCGATCACGATGGTGTTCAGGTTGGCGAAGCGGTCGATCTGGGCGCCGCCAAGAAACCCGACGGTGATCCGGCCGCCCTGGAGCCAATACCGGAACATTTCCGGCACGGACACGGTGGTCAGCGCCGTCTCGCACAATTCGCCGTCGCCGATCGAGAGCGGCAGCACGTTAGGCTTGGTTTCGATCGTCCCCGACTCGTAAATCAGCTTGATCCCCGGCGCGTGCGTGAGCCGGGCGAGATTGCACGCCGCCGACGGCAGGTCGATGCCGACGAAGCAGACATCCGTTGACCTGAGCGCGCGGGCGGCGGCGGCCGTCATCATTTCAGTGGCGGTGTAAGCGAGCGCCATGATCGTTCCTCACGCGTTTGCGGCCAGCCGGTGCCGATGGGCGGCGAAGGCGTCCGGTCCCTTGTCCAACACGTTCGCCTTCATCCAGGCGAGGAAGCCGTCGCGGTCGCGCGCGACGTCGTCCCATGCGAGATAGAACGCATTGTCCCGTCTGTAATATCCGCTCGCATAGGACGGATGCGCGCCGCCCGGCACATGGGCCACCGCAGTCACCGTCCACGACGGCAGGATGACCGCGTTCGGGCTGCGCGGGCCGAAGTCCTCGACGATTTCCTCAACCGTGACGAGCGCCCGTTTGGCCGCCAGCACCGCCTCCTTCTGCACGCCGAGAATGCCTTCGATCAGCACATTGCCGGCGCGATCGGCCTTGAGCGCATGGATGATCGCCGCATCCGGCCGCAGCGCCGGAACCGCGGCGAGCGTCTCGCCCGTGAAAGGACAGGTGACGGTGCGGATATTCGGATTGACCTTCGGCAGATCGGTCCCGAGATACCCGCGGAACACAGCGAAGGGCAATCCCGCCGCACCGGCCGCGTAAGCATTGGCCATCGCGGCGTGGGAATGCTCTTCGAGCGCGAGGGGACGCGGCCACCCTTTCTCAACCGCATCGCGCAACCGATACAGCGAACCGACGCCCGGATTTCCGCCCCAGGAAAAGACGAGCTTCTCGGCGCAGCCCATGCCGATCAGCTGATCGTAGATGATGTCCGGGGTCATGCGCACAAGCGTCAGCCGCTGGCGGCCCTGACGGATAATCTCATGGGCGGCGGCGAACGGAATCAGATGGGTAAACCCCTCCATTGCCACGGTGTCGCCGTCGGCGACCGTGGCGGCGACACCGTCGGCAAGAGACATGAACTCTGACATTCGGGATCATCCTGCGGAGAAGCTGGAGGCCTATTTAGATAGTTTCCGGCCCGACGGAAACCGCGTCGGCATGGCGGCCCGCGGGCCATATCCGGCGGTGCGTGGATGCCGACGCGCTCCTCTGCCGCCGAACTGCGCTTGACCCGCTTGTCTTGCCAGTGCCATTCACCTCGGGCGATGATCCGGCTCGCCACTTGCATGTGCGGCCCCGCCGGCGTCCGCGCCGTCAATCGCCGACACAGCTGTACGGAAACCCGCTTCGATGTACGACGCTCCCCCCTGGCTCGAGACCGATCAGTCCGGCGACGGCACCCGCTGGCCGGCGCGAAAAAAGGGCATGCTGACCAACCGCCGGACGGTGCGCATCGAATGGGGCGATTGCGATCCCGCGGGGATCGTCTTTTATCCGCGCTATTTCGCCATGTTCGACACCAGCACCACGGCGCTGTTCGAACGCGCCCTCGGCATGACCAAGTTCGAGTTTTTGCGCGCCTATGACATTGTCGGTTATCCAATGGTCGATACGCGGGCGCGCTTCCTCGAGGCGAGCCGGTTCGGCGACGTGACGGTGATCGAGACGACCGTGGCCGAGATCAAGCGGTCGAGCTTCAATATCGTGCATCGCCTGCTGCGCCACGAGGAGCTCGCGGTCGAGGGATTCGAGACGCGGGTGTGGGCGGGGCGCGATCCCACCAATCCGGAAAAGCTGAAGTCGAAACCAATCCCGGCCGAGGTGATCGCGCGGTTGCGCGGTTAGACCCCGGACGTGCCCCTTGCGGCCTTTGCCCGGCGCTCCCTGCTGTTCAGCCGCGCCTCGACGGCCGTCCGTTCGTGCGATCGCCCAACAGCTCCCCCTCGATACGGCGCAGTATCGACAAGAAATGCGCGCGGTCGCGGCGGCCGATAATGCGATCGAGATTGCGGTCGTGGACAACGGCGCAGGCGGCGAGCTGCTTGAGCATGCGCTCGCCGGCTGCGGTCAAGGCGAGCTGATAGGTGCGGCGGTCGTCCGGCGTCCGCACGCGGCGAACGAGCCCCCGCCTCACCAGATCGTTGAGAACGGGGGTCAAGGTCGACTTGTCTCGGCCGTTGGCCAGGCTGAGCGCGGTTTGGCTGATGCCCGGGTTGCGGCCGATCAGCATCAAGGTCGCAAACCGGCCCGGTCTTATCTTCACGTCATGCGTCAGCCGGGCGAAGGCTTGGAACGAGGCGGATTGCGCCATCCGCAGGCGGAAGCCGACCCAGTTCTCCAGCGGGCCATAGTCGATCGCGTTGGCCTGCGCGGGTCGTTTGACCGGTTTCGGCTTTCGAGGCACTGCAGTCTCCATCGTTTGAACTGGCATCACGCGCTGCACGGACGGCGCGCACGTCCGGGTTCGCCCGTTGCGCGCGCCGAAAAAAAAGTTTTATTGCCAACCTTCCGCTTTACAAGCCCTCCCTTTTGAGGCTGAATCGCCGAAAATCATCGATCCACTTTAACAATGCGGGTCGGGAATACGATACCTTAGGGAGGAGCCGATGCAATCGCGACTTTGCGGAGTGCACATCCGCGCGTTTGCCGCCGCCGCCGGGCTAGCCCTGACGGCCGCGCTCGCGCCGCAAGCGGGAGCGCAAGACAAGTCCTTCGACTTGAAAATCTCGCATTGGGTCCCGCCGTCGCATCCGTTGCAGAAAGCCCTCGAGGAATGGGGCGCCTCGGTGGAAAAAGCGTCGGGCGGGACCATCAAATCCAAGGTTTATCCGTCCCAGCAGCTCGGCAAGGCGTTCGACCATTACGACATGGCGCGCGACGGCATCGCCGATCTCACTTACATCAACACGGGTTACCAGCCCGGCCGCTTTCCCATTGTCGGCGCTGGCGAATTGCCGTTTCTAATGTCGAACGGGAAGGGCGGCACCCAGGCCTTCGACGCCTGGTATCGCAAATACGCCGACAAGGAGATGAAGGACGTCAAGTTCTGTCTCGCCTTCGTCCATGACCCCGGCACGTTCCACTCGCGCACCAAGAAGATCGTGGTGCCGGAGGACATCAAGGGCATGAAGATCCGGCCGGCGCACGCGACCATCGCGACCTTCGTCACCCAGCTCGGGGGGACCAACGTTCAGGCCGGCGCTCCGGAAGTCCGCGACGTGATCGAGAAGGGCGTCGCCGACGCGGTGACCTTCCCGTGGGGCTCCATCCCGCTATTCGGCATCGACAAGGTCGTGAAGTACCATATGGACGCGCCGCTTTACACGTCGAACTTCGCCCTCGTGTTCAACAAAGACAAATATAACCAGATGTCGCCGGCCCAAAAGAAGGTGATCGACGATCATTGCACCAATGAATGGGCCGTGCGCGTGGCCGGACCCTGGGCCGATTTCGAGCACGCCGGCATCGCGAAGCTGAAAGCCGAGCCGGGCCACGACGTCTACGCGATCACCGCCGAACAGCTCGCCCAGTGGAAAAAGGCCGCCGAACCTTTGGAAAAGACCTGGGCGGACAACGTGCGCAAGACCGGCGTCGACCCGGCGGCGGCGATGAAGGAACTCAAAGACGAACTCGCGAAAGCCAACGCCTCGTACTGACCCGCCATGGCGCGCCGGGGACCTTCGCCCCGGCGCGTTCGCCCGGCCGGCGGGCCGGTCTCGCTGACGAGAGGGGCGTTCAGCGGCGGGCGTTTCAGACAAGCCATACCGTGAACGGACCGGCGCCATGCAGCGCACTTACATGGACCGTTTCATCGACGGCATCGAACTGATCGCCGCGGCGTTCGTCGGCATCGTCGCGGTCGATATCTTCGTCTCCGTATTGCTGCGCTATTTCTTCGCGGTGTCGATCCCCGACAGCTACGATTTCGGCCGCCTCCTCCTCGGCATCCTGATTTTCTGGGGCATTGCCGCGACCTCCTATCGCGGCACCCACATCACGGTCGATCTCGTCTGGGCCAATGCCGGGCCGCGCTGGCAGCGCGTGATCGACGTGTTTGCGACGCTCGTCCTGCTCTTCGTCGTCGCCGTGCAGACTTACACGTTGTTCGACAAGGTGGTCAGCACCTACGAAGCGAACGTGTCGACCTATGATCTACGCATCCCGACCTGGCCGTTTTTCGCCGTCGCCTGGCTCGGCGACGTCTCCGCCGTGCTGCTGATAGCGGTCCGCACCTATCGGCTGATCTTCCATCCGGAACTGATGCCGCAATACCGGATCAAGCCGGTCGATGAGTGAGTAGGATGAGCAGCGACGTCGTTGCAGTCGTCGGGTTTCTGCTGTTGTTCGTGCTGATCCTGCTGCGGGTGCCCATCGGCATGGCGATGGGTTTGGTCGGGGTCGGCGGTTTTGCCTATTTGAGCGGCGGCGGGCCCGCGCTGAAGATCGTCGGCCATACCTCGATGCGGACGGTGACCGATTTCAATTTCGCCATCGTCCCGCTCTTCCTCCTGATGGGGTCCTTCGCCACGACCTCCGGGATGAGCCGCGAGCTGTTTCGCGCCGGCAATGCGTTTCTTGGCCAGATGCGGGGCGGCCTCGGCATCGCGACGATCGCCGCCTGCGGCGGGTTCGCCGCGATCTGCGGCTCCTCGGTCGCAACGGCCGCCACCTTTTCCCGCGTCGCCTATCCGGAGATGCGCGCCTACGGCTATCCGCAATCCTTCGCCACCGGCGTGATCGCAGCGGGCGGCACACTGGGCATCATGATACCGCCCTCGACGGTGTTCGCCGTCTACGGGCTGATCACTGAGCAGGACATCGGCAAGCTGTTCATCGCCGGCGTCGTGCCCGGCATTCTCGCGATGGGCATGTATATGCTCACCATTACCGTCATCGGCATGGCGCGGCCGGGCTATTTGCCGCCGGGGAAACGCGTGTCGTGGAAGGAGCGGGGCGAGAGCCTGCGCGAAATCTGGGCGACGCTGCTTCTGTTCGCCTTCGTGATCGGCGGCATTTATGGCGGCCTCTTCACCGCAACCGAAGCGGCCGGCATGGGGGCGGCCGGCGCCTTCATCATCGGCATCGTCCGCGGCCGGCTGTCGCGGAAGGACATCCGCCGCTCGCTCCTGGACACCACCCGCGTCACCGCCGCGATATTCACCATCCTGATCGGCGCGCTCCTGTTCGGCTATTTTCTCACCATCACCCAGACGCCGCAAAAGGTGACCGAATTCCTCACCAATCTCGGGATCGGCCGCTACGGGGTGCTCGCCCTCATCATGCTCATGTATCTGGTGCTCGGATGCCTCATGGACGCGCTCGCCATGATCATCCTCACGGTGCCGATCATCTTCCCCGTGATCAAGGAGCTCGGCTTCGACCCGATCTGGTTCGGCGTGATCATCGTCATGACGGTCGAGCTCGGCCTCATCCACCCGCCGGTCGGCATGAATATTTTCGTCATCAAGAGCGTGGTGGAGGACGTGAAAATCTCCACCATTTTCTACGGCGTGCTGCCGTTCATCGTCACCGACATCCTGCGGCTAATACTTTTAATAGCGTTCCCGATTATTGCGTTATGGCTGCCGTCGCGTATGTAAGTCGTTGGAGCACCAACCGTCAGGACTGCCATCATGGAGCGATCGTTCGAACAGGAAGTCCAGGCGTTGCGGCTCGGGGCGGGCGAAACCTTCCACGGGGAAGGCATCCTCGCCGTCACCAAGGCGCTGCTGCAATCGGGCGTAAGCTATGTCGGCGGCTACCAGGGCGCGCCGGTCTCGCATCTGATCGACGTCATGGTCGAGGCCCAGGACCTGCTGGCCGAGCTGGGCGTGCATGTCGAGACCTGCACCAACGAGGCCTCGGCCGCCGCCCTGCTGGGCGCCTCGATCAATTATCCGTTGCGCGGCGCGGTCACCTGGAAGTCGATCGTCGGCACGAATGTCGCGGCCGACGCCCTGTCCAACCTGGCCTCGCCGGGGGTCATTGGCGGCGCTTTAATCATTCTCGGCGAGGACTACGGCGAAGGCGCGAGCGTCATCCAGGAGCGGTCGCATGCCTTCGCGATGAAATCGTCGATGTGGCTCCTTGATCCGAAGCCGGACCTGCCCACCATTGTGCGCTGCGTGGAAAAGGGCTTCGAGCTATCGGAGGCGAGTCACGCCCCAGTAATGCTGGAGCTGCGTATCCGCGCCTGCCACGTTACCGGCCGGTTCGAGGCCAAGGCCAACCGGCCGGGTCACTGCTCCGCGCGCGGGCGCATCGCGGAGCCGGCTCGGTTCGACTATGCCAAGCTCTCGCATCCACCGGCGGTGTTCACGCAGGAACGGCTGAAGGTCGAGGAGCGGCTTCCGGCGGCGCAAGCCTTCATCGTCGCCAACCAGCTCAATGAGATCATTCGCGGCGAGATCGACGACGTCGGCATCATCGTGCTCGGCGGGCTTGCGAACAGCGTGCTGCGGGCGCTATCGCGGCTCGGCCTCGCCGATCTGTTCGGCCGCTCGCGCATCCCGATCTACGTGCTCAATGTCGCCTATCCGCTCGCGCCGGGGGAATTGCGCGGCTTCTGCGCCGGCAAGCGGGCGGTGCTCGTGGTCGAAGAGGGCTATCCCGACTATATCGAGCAGGCGGTGACCGTCGAACTGCGGCGCGCCGACCTGAATACCCGCGTATTCGGCAAGGGGCCGCTGCCGAAAGCCGGGGAATACACCTCCGATGTCGTGCTCCAGGGCCTTGCCGCCTTTCTGCGCGAGGCGGGGCCGCAAACCGTCGCCATCGAGCCGATCGACGCGCTGGCGCAGATGGCGCTGGCGCACAAGCAGACGGCCGCAGCCGCGATCCCTGATCTGCCGACGCGCCCGCCCGCCTTCTGCACCGGCTGCCCGGAACGCCCCGTCTTCGCCGCGATCAAGCTTGCCGAGCGCGAGGTCGGGCGGACGCATATCAGCGCCGACATCGGCTGCCATTCGTTTGCGACCACGCCGCCGTTCAATCTCGGCAACACGATCCTCGGCTACGGGATGAGTCTTGCGAGCGCCGCGGCGGTGGCGCCGAACCTCAATACGCGGCCGATCGCCATCATGGGCGACGGCGGGTTCTGGCATAACGGCCTCGTCAGCGGCGTCGCGAGCAACCTGTTCAACAAGGGCGACGGCGTGCTGCTAATTATGCAGAACGGCTATACCTCGGCGACGGGGCAGCAATTCATGCCGTCGAGCCCGGCAAGCCGCGACGGCGCGGCGCCCGGCATGAGCATCGAGAAGACGCTGCGCGCGCTCGGGGTCAAATGGCTGCGCACGGTGCGCAGCTACAGCGTCGCCAAAATGGCCGCCACCCTGAAAGAGGCGATGCTGTCCGCCGAACGCGGGCTGAAAGTCATCATCGCCGACGGCGAGTGCCAGCTCGTGCGCCAGCGTCGCGTGCGCGCGGAAGACGTGCTGAAGCTGGAACGCGGCGAGCGCGTCGTGCGCACCCGCTTCGGCGTCGACGATGATATCTGCACCGGCGATCACTCCTGCATTCGCCTGTCCGGCTGCCCGTCGCTGACGGTGAAGCCTAATCCCGATCCGCTGCGGACCGATCCCGTCGCGACCGTGATCGAAAGTTGCGTCGGCTGCGGCCTGTGCGGCGAAGTCGCCCATGCAGCGGTGCTGTGCCCCTCGTTTTATCGGGTCGAGCTGGTGCGCAACCCCACCCGCTGGGATCGTTTCCGCCATGGCCTCGCGCGCGGCGTCATCCACTTGTTCGGCGGGCCTATTCGAGCAGGAGCGATATGACCGCGCCGTCACGCCCGCTGACATTGCTGATCGCCGCGCTCGGCGGCGAAGGCGGCGGCGTGCTGACGCATTGGATCGTCTCCGCCGCGTCGAGCCTGGGTTTTCCCGTGCAGAGCACGTCGATCCCCGGCGTCGCCCAACGGACCGGCGCGACGACCTATTACATCGAAATCCTGCCGGCGCCCTGGGCCGAGTTGAACGGGCGGCAGCCGGTGCTCGCGCTGACGCCGGGCGCAGGCGACGTCGATATCGTGCTCGCGAGCGAGCTGTTGGAGGCGGCGCGCGCGGTCGCCAACGGGTTCGTCACCGCGGACCGCACCATGGTGATCGCTTCCAGCCATCGCCACTATGCCATTGCCGAAAAGATGGCGATGGCCGACGGCCGCCATGATCCCGCGCGCCTCACCGATGCGATCACGCAGAATGCGCAGGCCGCGCTGATCTTCGACATGGAGGCGGCCGCCCGAGAGGCGGGCGCGATGATCAGCGCGGTGATGCTGGGCGCGCTCGCCGCTTCCCGCCATCTGCCGCTTCCGCAAGATGCGCTCATTGCGGCCATCCGCGCCGAGGGCAAGGCCGCCGAAGCGAATATCCGCGGCTTCGAGGCGGGGCTGCGCGCGGCGGCGCGGGCGTCGGCGACATCCCTCGCGACCGGGCCAGACAAGCGGGCGCATGGCGGCGAGCGCCGGCTCCGCTCGCTCGAAGGCGAGGTGACGCAGTCGTTTCCGCCGGAAGCCGCCGCGATTGCGATCGAAGGCGTGCGCCGCCTCTACCGCTATCAGAACCGGGCCTACGCAAAGCTCTATCGCCAACGGCTAAGGGCCATCGCGGAAGCCGACAAGGCGTCGCGCGCGGGCGGCCGGCTCTTGTGCGAGACCGCGCGCCATCTCGCCGTGCGCATGTCCTATGAGGACGTCATTCGGGTCGCGGCTGCGAAAATCGCGCCCGAGCGCATCGGACGCATCGAACGGGAGATGGGAGCAAAGCCTGGCGAACGCTTGCGGATCGTCGAGTTCCTGAAACCCGGGCTCGACGAAATATGCCAGATTCTTCCCGCTGCGCTCGCGCGGCGCCTGCTCGCCGCCGCCGAGAACCGCCCATGGTTGCGCGATCTGCATTTCACCATGGAGCTGGAGACCACCTCAATCTCCGGTTATGTGCGGCTGTGGGGCCTCGCGAAGTTGCGCGTGTTTCGGCCCTGGACGTATCGCTATCAGGCGGAGCAGCAAGCGATCGAGGATTGGCTTGCCCTCGTCACGCAGGCGGCGAGGCATTCGGCGGCGCTCGCGCTCGAAGTCGTGGAATGCGCGCGGCTCCTCAAGGGCTATGGCGACACGCTGAGGCGCGGCCGAAGCAATTTCGCTCTAATCGAGGCGCGCGTGATCCGTCCGATTTTGGCAGGGCAGATCGCCGCCGAGGTTGCGGTCGACGCGATCGCGAGCGCGCGCACCGCGGCGCTGGTCGACCCGGACGGTAACGGCCTTTCCGCCTGTCTCGCCGAGATCGAGCGGCGGAAGGAATTTCGGCTGGCTGCGGAATAACGCCGCACGAGCCGCAGGGCCGCATTGTCACACCAGCGTGCAGTTGTGAGAACGCAATAGGTCAAGGTAATCTTGGCAAGAACCGCGAGCCGTAAAATCGCGGTCAAGGGAGGAAAAGGTGCACCGGATTGTGATCGCCGCGCTCGCGGCCATTTTCGTTTCCATCGGCGCGGTCCACGCCCAGCCGGTGGGTCTCGGCACCAGCCCGCAAGGAACGCTGACCTATCAACTTGGCGCGGCGGTGGCGAAGATACTGACCGATGTCGCCAACATCCAGGCGCGGGTGCAGCCGTCGAGCGGCACCGGAACGATGATCCCGCTGGTGGCCTCCGGCGAGATCGACATCGGCTTTGCCAACACGCTCGAACTCTACGACGCGTTTCACGGCGTCGGCACCTTCGACAAGCGGCCGAACCCCGACCTTCGCACCATGGCGGTGATCTTTCCGATCAGGGTCGGCTTGTTCGTGCGCGCGGATTCGCCGATCAAGTCGATCAAGGACATGAAAGGCAAGACCGTCGCCTACGGTTTCACCAGCCAGGAGATCATCAAGAAAGAAGTGGATGCGATGCTCGCGACCGGAGGTCTGTCGGCCGCCGACGTGACGCCCGTTCTGGTCCCCAACCTGATTCGCGGCGTCGACGAATTCATGGCCGGCCGGGTCGATGTGGCGACGTTCGCCATCGGCGCGCCCAAGGTGGCGGAGGCCGACGCCGCCGTCGGCGGCATTCGGTTCATCCCGCTCGAAGCGACCCCGGCCGCGCTTGCGGCGCTGAAGAAGGAATTTTTCACCGCTTATCTCGGCAAGGTGGAGCCGGCGCCGAACCTCGCCGGCGTGAAAGAGCCGATAACAACGATGATTTTCGACTATACGATTTTCTCCAGCACCAAGATGCCGGCGGAGCGCGTCAAGCAGATCACGGAAATCATCGCCACCAACAAGGACTCGCTTGCGCAAGGGCAGCCCTTGTTCAAGGGCATGCAGCCCGACCGCATGTACACCGACGTCGATGTGCCTTACCAGGAAGGCGCCATCGCCTATTATCGCGAAAAGGGCATCAAGGAAGTGAAATAAACCCGAGCCGGGTCCGATGGCCCCTGATCCAACGCTGCGCAGCGAGCGCGCGCCTATTGCCGCCGAAGCCTTTCTGCGTGCGCTCGCCGACCACGGCGTCGACTTCTTCTTCGCCAATCCGGGAACCGACTTCCCGCCGATCATCGAAGCCTTCAGCCGGGCCAAGAAAGCCAACGCCAAAGTGCCGCGCCCGATTCTGGTGCCGCACGAAAACCTTGCGGTCGCGATGGCGCATGGCGCCTACCTGATGACTGGCCGCCCGCAAGCGGTGATGGTGCATGTCAATGTCGGCACCGCCAACGCCATCAACAACCTGGCCAATCTCAGTCGCGAGCGCGTGCCGGTGATCCTTGCGGCCGGACGCACGCCGATCACCGAGCAAGGTTCTTTCGGATCGCGCAACCGTCCGATCCACTGGGCGCAGGAAATGTTCGACCAGGCTTCCATGGTGCGGGAGCTGGTGAAATGGGACTACGAGCTGCGCACACCTGCGCAGATCGGCGACATCGTCGCCCGCGCCTGTGAAGTGGCGATGACCAGCCCGCGCGGTCCCGCCTATATGGTGCTGCCGCGTGAGCCGCTGTCGGCGACTTTGACGGAGCCGCTCGGCCGCATGGAGCCGCGCTCGATCGCGGCGCCGCCCTATCCCGATCCCCGCGCAATTGCCCAGCTCGCCGAGTGGATCGCAACCGCCGAGCGCCCGTTGATCATTGCCGGCGCGCTGACGGCCGCCGCCGTCGAGCCGCTGGCGCAACTGGCGGAACGCTACGCTATTCCCGTGGCCTCGCTCAGCGCGCGCACGGTCTGCCTCCGATCGAGCCATCCCATGCATTTCGGCTCCGA
>JBAPYK010000234.1:0-3561 GCA_049284695.1 Rhodoplanes sp.
ATCGACGCCGACGGCTCGAAGAAAACGCCGGTGATGATCCACCGCGCGATCTTCGGCTCGCTCGAACGTTTCCTCGGCATTCTCATCGAGCATCATGCCGGACACTTCCCGCTCTGGCTTGCGCCGGTGCAGGCGGTCATCTGCCCGATCACCTCGGACAGCGACGAATACGCGCGCGAGGTCGCCGAGCTGTGCCGCCGCGCCGGGTTGCGGGTCGAGACCGACCTGCGCAACGAGAAGATCAATTACAAAGTGCGCGAGCACTCGCTGGCGAAGGTCCCTGCCCTGCTTGTGGTGGGCAAGAAGGAGGCGGCCGAGCGCGCGGTGTCGATCCGCAGGCTCGGCAGCGAGAAACAGACGGTGATGCCGCTGGATGCGGCGCTCGCCGCGCTTGCCGACGAAGCGATCGCGCCGGACCTGCGGCGCGACCGGAAACAGGCGGCGTAAGTTTTGCGGAAGCAAGTGAATCAAGCGGCGCGGTGGGAAGCCGCGCCGCCCTTGCGAGGACCTCAGCAATTCGGCAAAACCTCCCTGGCCCTGATTCCGGGACCGGTGTCGGCGCTCGATGCGCCGCGGCAGCTTGTCCTTTAGGGGTCGCATTTTCTGCGGCGAACCGGTTCCCACTTCGCCGGAAAATGCTTTAAGCATCGCGTTGCGAGGAGCTCGGCTTGACGCAAGCGAAATCAGTTACGGATTTTCGCCCCGACATCGAAGGCCTGCGCGCGTTCGCGATGCTGGCCATCCTCGTCTATCATCTCGACGTCAACGCGCTGACCGGCGGCTTTTCCGCGGTCGATATCTTCTTCCCGATCTCCGGCTATCTGATTTCGAAGCAGATCATCGAGGTCAAGCAGTTCAGCTTCATCGGATTCTACCGCCGCCGCCTCCGCCGCATCTTCTTCGCCCTGGTCGTGACGGTGCTCGGCTCGATGATCGCCGGCTGGATCCTGTTCGCGCCGGCCGATTACGCCTCACTCGCCAAGTCCGCGATCTGCTCGGTGCTCGCGGTCGCCAATGTCTATTTCTACGCCTCGCACAGCTATTTCGACGCCGAGAGTTCGCTCAAACCGCTGTTGCACGTATGGTCGCTCAGCGTCGAGGAGCAATTCTATTTCATCTGGCCGGCGCTGCTGATCGCCTGCCTGCGGTTCAGGCTGTCGCTCCGCTGGGCGATTCTTGCGATCTTCGCGGCGTCGCTGATCGCGAGTTATGTCGTCACCCGCATCGACCCCGACTTCGCCTTTTACATGATGTTCTTCCGCGCCTTCGAATTCGCGATCGGGGCGCTGGTGCTGCTGATGAGCGGCGTGCGCCTGACGATGCTGCAGCGACAGATCTGCGGCGCAGCCGGGCTTGCCCTGATCGTATTGTCGCTCGTCTGGTTCGACAGCACGACGGTGTGGCCGGGCGCGAACTCGCTGGTGCCGTCGCTCGGCGCAGCCGCCATGATCATGGCGGGCCCGGACGCCATCCCCAACCGCCTCCTCGGCAATGCGGGGCTCGTGCTGATCGGCCGCCGCACCTATTCGATCTATCTCGTGCACTGGCCGCTGATCGTGTTCTATCGCTACTGGACCATGGTGCCGCTGAGCTTGCTCGAGATGGTCGGGCTCTATATCGGCTCGCTCGCGCTCGGCGCGCTCATGTTCGCGCTGATCGAGAAACCGTTCCGCTACGGGCTTCCTCCGGATTCGTTCATCCAAAAGCTCTGGCCGCAGGCCTCAGCGGCCATGGCGAGCCTCATCGTCATCGTCCCCGCGGTCACGCTCGTCTTCGCCACCTCCGTGGCGGTCGCCAAGGGCGTGCCAGGCCGGCTCAAGATCGTGCAGCAGCCGGGAGAACTGAGCTTTGCCGGCGACATTTGCGATTCGCGGCGCAGCTGGTGCAGCTTCGGCGACATCGCCTCCTCGCGCATCGTCTATGTGATGGGCGACAGCCACGCCTTGAACCTGCTCTCGGGGCTGGACGAGCTGTTCAAGCGGCAGCAGATCAAGGGGATCGCGCTGTTCGATCACGGCTGCCTGTTTCTCTATGGCACCCGCGCCTATTTCAAAGGCGTGCCGGACAAGGGGTGCGAACGCAATGTGAGCGCCGCATACCGGCAGATCGCCTCCGATCGATGGCCCGTCATTATCGCCGGCGCTTACGGCTCGTATACGCATGGCATCGGCGCCGCCGCAGGCGAAGTCTATGACGGGGTCGGCGTCGACTATATGGCTTGGATTCGCCAGCGCTTCGCCGATAGCCTGCGAAAGATCCACGCCAACGAGCGCGTTGTCATCGTGCTCAAGCAGACCTATGACGCAGGCGTCGATCTGCCGCGTTGCCTTGCCCGTCCGCAGACGACGGCCGCCGCATGCGCGCCGCGCTCGCTCGCCAAATCGCGCGAAGCCAATGGTTCGGTCGACGCCATGGTCGAAAGCCTGCGCAAAGAAGCCCCGAACCTCATCATTCTCGATCCGAAGTCAGCTTTCTGTTCGGACGAGAATTGCACCGTGAAGATCGGCGACGAGCTCCTGTTTCGCGACAGCGTCCACCTGACCTATGCCGGATCGCGTTATTTGATCGGCCGGCTGGAGCAGCCTCTCCTCGCGGCGCTGCTCGCCGCGCTGAACGGCTCGCGCGCGGCCGCCCATTGAGCGATGCGATCGGGCAGGCGCCGCCGCTGGCGGGAGGCCCGCTGCGACGGAGACGACCGGCGACGCCCCATCTACACAGCCACCGCACTCGCCGCAGCGATCATCTGACGAGCAGCGTCTTCGATCTCTTTGATCCGGCTCATCCCTTCGCTTGATCCGCGCTTATTTTCCCGGCGAAGCTCGGACAACTTCGTCACGATATCCAGTGGGGTCATTAGCTTGACCGCACCCATGGTGACGGGCCCCATTGAGCCATCGGATTCTGCCCCAACCACCTTTTGCAGCATCTTGGTTGACTGTGCTACGCCTAAATCCGCGGCCAAATCGAAGACGACCAAATCAACCCCGATCGGAAGCTCGTCGCACTTCAAGACGTTCCAATAACGCATCCGGTAGAATTCGCACGCGTCATCGCGTGAAAGCTCCATAAGATTTTTATCCGCAAGGCTCTGGTCATTGCGCGAACTTTGAAGTTCTTCGAGGGTGATTCCGAACTTTGTAACGCCGCTGCGCTCCAAGATCGCCTCCTGCTTCAGGACGATGTCGAGGCATCGTTCAAGCTGTTTGGCAGGCTTCTCGACCTTGGCCGCGGGCTCGCTTTTCATGACTGTCTTGAGCACATCGGCGCTCTGCTTGGCGCTTTTTTCAAGCACCTCCGCGTTTTGCTTGGCGCTTCTTTCGATCAGTTCGGCTTGCTGCACCGCCTGCCTTTCGCTGGCGGCGTCTTTTTCCCTCGAGCCTTGCGAAGAACCCAACCAGAAGTTCACGACGGTGGCGAACGCAGCCACCAAGGCGCCAATGACGATATTGATGATTTGCAGAACAGCGTTGTCCTTCGTCTCCGGAACTCCCCACCGGAGCAGAATGAGTAGAACGAGGAAGAAGCCAAGAGTAACGCCATACGATAGGATTGGGGCTGTCG
>JBAPYK010000235.1:0-9996 GCA_049284695.1 Rhodoplanes sp.
GCCTGTGCTTCCGACCCCGCAACTTTTGCGTTTACGCAGCGGACGGTGCGCCGCCCTTCGGCATGTCCTCCTCGCTGATCACGAGGCCCGACATCGGCTCGATCCAGGACAGATGGCTCACCACCGCTTTCACGCCGGGAATATTCTCGGCGCATACCCTCAGCGCCTCGCCCTGGCTCGCTTCGGTAATGCTGCCCCACAGCTCCACCACGCCGTCCTTCACGACAATGTCGATGAGGGCGATCGGCGCCCAGGTCTGCTTCGCCAGTTCCTCCATTACCCGATGTCGGATTTCGGCGTCGCTTTTAGCGGGCGGCGGCAGGTCGCGGCTCATGGTCGCGAGCGCATGCAAGAGACTGGCGCGGCTGACGATGCCGACGAGTTCGCGCCCGCGCATCACCGGCAGGCGCTTGACGCGCTTGCGCTCCATGATGCGGACCACCTCGTCGAGCGGCGCCTCCTCGCCCACGGTGACCAGTTCTTTGGTCATGACTTCATCAACCTTGCGGCCATGCGAGCGGACATAGTCTTTCGCCAGGCTGTTCGGTCCAAGAAGGAATTCGAGCCAGCGCGGCCGCTTGCGCTCGGTTCCGGTCTCGGCGCGACGCAGGAAGTCGCCCTCGGTGACGATCCCGACCAGCGCGCCTGTGCGGTCGATCACCGGCACGCCGCTGATCCGGTTTTTCAGCATGAGTTCGATCGCTTCCAGCACCGTCGCCTCAGGCGCGATCGAGACCACCCGGCTCGCCATGATGTCGCGTGCGTGCATCGCGCTCACCTCCTCGCAACTGTGACTTTGAGCCGAAGGAATTTAGCTCCGCGCGTGCATCCGATCTTGATCCGGGTCAACGCGGGGCAAACCGCCGCGGGCGCGCACAACCGTTATGACGCGAACCGCACCTGTCCGGCGCGCGACACGTCGTAGCCGCCCGCCTCCTGCGCGCGCGCCTTGAATTCGCTCGACCTCAGAAAACGGAGGAACGCTTGCATCGGCGCGCGGAAATAATCGCGCTGACGCAGCACGAGGTCGAAATTTTCCCACATGATCGGCACGAACCCGAGGCCGGCTGCATTCGCGACCGATCGGGTCGCAATCCCGCAGTCGGCATGGCCGGCCCGGATCGCCTGGGCGATGTCGGGTCCGGTCGGACACACCGGCCCATGCGCGATCGCCTCGAACGGCGCGCCGGCCCGATGCAGCAGAGCAAGCAGGAGCAGTTGGGCGCCCGCCCCCTTGGGCCGCAGCGCGAGCCGCGCGCGCCGCTCAACGACATCGGCGATGGAGTTCAGACCGAGCGGGTTGCCGGGGGCGACCACAAAGCCCTGCTCGCGGCGAACGAAAGCGATCAGCACCGCATCGTGAGTCTTCGCGCTGCGGCGCACGGCCTCGATATTCGCATCGGTCTCCCCATGGTCGAGCGCATGCAGGTGGATCGCCGCCGCCACCACCTCGCCCGCCAGGAAGCGCTCGAGCCCGCGTTCGCTGCCTTCAGGCAAGGTCGCTAGCGCCGAACCGCTCTCGCGCAGGGCCCATTCGAGCAACGGATCATGGCTGCCGCCGATGATCGGCGGCGGCTCGGCCGGCATGAACCCGGAGGGCTGTGCGAGCGACGCAGCGATCCAGCGATCCAGCTCAGCCTTGGGGAACAGCCATCGCCCGGTGACTTTGGTGCAGGGAACTGCGCCGTTTGCGACCAGCTCATAGAGCTTGCGCTCCTTCAAGCGGAGATACTCAGCCGCTTCGGCGCTGGTCAGAAGCTCCATCAGAAGCCTGCATATGTCTGCATGCTTTCCATAATTGAACTGCCTAAGAAAAAAAGCAACAATAATGCACTCAATCGGTGGATCATGGCGCAAGACCCTACCGCACTCGCATTGGTGCTGGGCGGCGACGCGACGCTCTATGCGATCGTGCAGCTGTCACTCATGGTGAGTCTTGCGGCCACCGCGCTGGCCGCGTTGGTGGGGCTGCCGCTCGGCGCCTATATCGCGCTCGTCCAGTTTCCCGGACGCCCGTTCATCATTGTCGTGATGAACGCATTCATGGGCTTGCCGCCGGTCGTCGTCGGGCTTGCGGTCTATTTGCTGCTGTCCCGTTCCGGACCGCTCGGGTTTCTCGGAATCCTGTTCACGCCGCGGGCGATGATCATTGCCCAAGCCCTCTTGGTCATGCCGATCATCGCCGCGCTCACGCGTCAGACGATTGAAGACTTGTGGGTCGAGTACCGCGACGAGCTGACCGCAATGCGGGTCGGGCCTTTCGCGCGAATCCTCACGTTGATCTGGGATGCACGCTTCAGCCTGGTGACGGCGCTGCTCGCCGGATTCGGCCGCGCGGCGGCGGAAGTCGGCACGGTGATGATCGTCGGCGGCAACATCGACGGCTTCACCCGCACCATGACCACGGCGATCGCGCTCGAAACCTCCAAAGGCGATCTCGCTCTCGCCATGGGCCTCGGCATCGTGCTGATCGCGCTCATCATCGTCGTGAACGCGGCCGCCTGGGGCATCCGGCGGGTCGGCGAACTCCGCGCGGGCTGACGCATGCGGGCGCCTACGAGCGAACTTCCCATCCTGTTCGAAGACGTCGGCGTCGACGCCAAGGACGTGCGCATTTTGTCCGAGGTGACGCTTGCGCTCCGCGCAGGCGCGCCGACCGTGCTGATCGGGCCGAACGGATCGGGTAAGACCACCGTGTTGCGTCTCGCCATGGGTCTGTTGGCGCCGAGCGGCGGGCGCATCACCTGGTGCGGACGCGACCGCACCGATGGACGACGTCTCGCGATGGTGTCGCAGCGCCCGGTCATGCTGCGTCGCTCGGCCTTCGCCAACGTGACCTACGCGTTGGGCGCGGCGGGCGTCGCCTGGGCGCGCCGCAACGACCGGGCAGAAGAATTGCTGGCGCGGGTGGGCCTCTCCAACCAGGCCGCGCGCCCGGCCCGTCGCTTGTCCGGCGGCGAGCAGCAGCGGCTTGCGCTGGCACGCGCGCTCGCGCGCGACCCCGAAGTGCTGTGCCTCGACGAGCCGACCGCGAGCCTCGACCCAGCCAACACCAAGGCGGTCGAGGAGATCGTGACGGCAATCGCGGCGAGCGGCGTCAAGGTGCTGATGGCGACGCATGATCTCGGTCAGGCGCGCCGGCTTGCCGGCAACGTTGTGCTGCTGGTCGGCGGGCGCATCTGCGAGCAGGCCCCAGCGCCGCAGTTCTTTTCCTCGCCAGCAACGCCAGAGGCCGCTGCATTCATGCACGGTGACCTCGTGATCTGACCCCCCGCGGAGGATTGAATGCTCTATCGCCGTTCGTTTGTCGCCCTCGCCATCGCATTTGTGTGCTTGTCCTGCGGGCCGAGTTTCGCGCAGGACAAATCCATCGTCGTCACCTCCACCACCTCGACCCAGGATTCGGGACTGTTCGGGCATATCCTGCCGCTGTTCAAGGCGAAGACCGGCATCGATGTGCGGGTCATCGCGCAGGGGACCGGTCAGGCGCTCGACACCGCCCGGCGCGGCGACGCCGACGTGGTGTTCGTTCACGCCAAGCCGCAGGAAGAGAAGTTCGTCGCCGATGGATACGGCGTGCGGCGGCACGACGTGATGTACAACGATTTCGTCCTGATCGGGCCGAAGAGCGATCCGGCCGGCGTCGCCGGCACGAAGGACATCGTCGCCGCGCTCACCGCGATCAAGGCGAAGCAAGCGCCGTTCGTTTCCCGCGGCGACCGGTCCGGCACCCACCAAGCCGAGCTTGCGCTGTGGCGGGCGGCCGGCGTCGACATCGCCAAGGATAAGGGACCATGGTATCGCGAGATCGGCCAAGGCATGGGCGCTGCGCTGAACACCGCGTCGGCGATGAACGCCTATGTGCTCGCCGATCGCGGCACCTGGATCTCGTTCAAGAACCGCGGCGACCTGGCGGTCGCCGTCGAAGGCGACCGGCGGCTGTTCAACCAGTATGGAATCATCTTGGTAAATGCGGAGAAATTTCCCCACGTGAAGAAAGAAGACGGGCAGGCCTTCATCGACTGGATCACCTCGCCCGACGGCCAGAAGGCGATCGCCGATTACAAGATCGGGGGCCAACAGCTGTTCTTTCCCAACGCCCACGCGCGCGGGTCCTGATTAGCCCGTCGCCTCGCCTAACCCGCGCCTCAGCACGCGACAAGCCGACGCATCGGTTCTTCGAAAAAGGCCGTCGGCGGGGATGTTGCGTGCCGACTTTCCTATGCTATCGATCTTACAACCCGCAGGAAGTCGAGGGGGGACCAAATCTATGGAGTCAGTCATCGCGTCTCCGTCCAGCACGGGCGTCGCGCAACCCGATTCGCCGCTGGTCGATCTGTCCGTCGATGACGATGCGATTCCGAGTTATCTCGACGTTCATTACTGGTGGGCCTACGTCCACCCGAACGCCGTGCGGGTGTTCGAGCGTCAATGGCTCGCAAACGCGATCCTGTGGGGCAATTATGCGCGGCTACGTGACGCGGCCCTGATCGATCTCGGCCCGCGGCTGCCCGGCCGAACGCTACAGGTCGCCTGCGTCTATGGGGACCTCACGACGCGCCTGTGCCGCCGCGTGGCGGTGGGCGGCGGCGAACTCGACATCGTCGACATCCTGCCGGTGCAGCTCAACAATCTGCGCAGGAAGCTGCCGGTCCATGCGCCCGCGCGCCTGCTCAGGATGGATTCTGCCGACCTCAAGCTTCCCGATGCGACCTATGACCGTGCGATCATGTTCTTCCTGCTGCATGAGCAGCCCGAGAGCTATCGCCAGCGAACCGTTGCGGAGCTTTTCCGCGTGGTGAAGCCGGGCGGAGAGATCGTCATCGTCGACTATGCGCCGCCGCGCTGGTGGAATCCGATCCGTTACGTGCTCGGCCCGGTGCTGGCGGCGCTGGAGCCGTTCGCACGCGATCTCTGGCACGACGACATCACCGCCTGGATGCCGAAACCGTGGTCCGATCGCAGGCACGACCGCGAGTCATTCTTCGGCGGGCTATACCAGAAAATCGTCGTCAGGCGCTGAACCGCCGACCACATCTGTCACCGGCCCACGGCATAACCCTGCATGCCGCGCGGATTGGCGGCGGCGCGGCGCTTCCAGCCGTCGCGCGCAGCCGCGGTGAGCCGGCCCTCCGACCAAGCCGGCCCCACCTCGACAATATGACCGCGCTGCTCAAGCTCGCGGCGCGTCTCCGGCGGCACGCGTTCCTCCATGACGAGGAGGCCGGGGCGCGCGGTGCGCGGCCAGAACGAGCTGGGGAAATGCTCCGAGTGCCAGGCCGGCGCGTCGATCGCCTCCTGCAGATTGAGATTGGCGTGCACGTGGCGCACAAAGAACTGGGTGGCCCACTGATCCTGCTGGTCGCCGCCCGGCGTGCCCCAGGCGAGATAAGGCTCGCCGTCGCGCAGAGCGAGCGTCGGCGACAGCGTCGTGCGCGGGCGTTTGCCGGGCGCAAGCGAGGCGGGGTGCCCCTCCTCCAGCCAGAACATCTGCGCGCGCGTGCCAAGGCAGAAGCCAAGTTCCGGAATGGTCGGCGAGGACTGCAGCCAGCCCCCGGAGGGCGTCGCCGAGATCATGTTGCCGGCGCGATCGACGATGTCGAAATGCACCGTGTCGCCCCGCGTCATGCCGCTGCGCCCTACGGTGGGCTCGCCGGCGCCGGCCGCGGCGAGACCAGCCGGCGCGGCGTCGGCACGGCGCAGCGGAATCACTGTCCCGAAGCCCGCGACCGAGCCCGGACGCAAGTCCAGCGAGGCGGTGTAGTGCACAAGGCTCCGCCGCGCATCGTTGTACTCGTCGGAGAGGAGCGTCTCGATCGGGACGGACGCAAAGTCGGGATCGCCGTAGTAGGCCTCACGGTCGGCAAAAGCGAGCTTCGAGCATTCGACCAGCGTGTGAATGAATTCGGGACCGCTAACGTCGAGCCCGTCCAGATCGAACCGCTTGAGCAGAGCGAGTTGCTGCAGCATCACCGGCCCTTGCGACCACGGACCCGGCTTGCACACCGTGTACCGGCCATAGTCGTAGGCGAGCGGCGTTTCGAGGCCGGCCTGCCAGCGCGCCATGTCGTCTCCCGTGAGCACGCCGGCATGACGTTCGCCGCTTGAATCCATCGCCTCCTGCGTGCGGCAGAAGCGGTCGATCGCGTCGGCGACGAATCCCTGCGACCACGATCGGCGCGCATGCGCAATCTCGCGCTCGCGACCGCCGCCGACGGCCTCGGCTTCGCGCACAATCCGCGTGTAGGTTTCGGCAAGCCGCCCGTTGACGAAGCGGCTGCCGGCCGCCGGAACTGTATTGTTTGACAGATAGACGGCGGCCGAACTCGGCCAATGCGCGCGGAAGAAATGCTTGACGGCCGCAATGGTGGCGCTGGCGCGCTCGACGAGCGGATGGCCGTCGCGCGCATAGCCGATCGCCGGAGCGAGCACATCGGCGACGCGCATCGTGCCGTATTCGAGCAGAAGCTTCATCCACGCGTCGAAAGCGCCAGGCACGCAGGCCGCGAGCAGTCCGGTGCCGGGCACCATGTCGAGCCCGAGACGGCGGTAATGCGCAATCGTTGCGCCGGCCGGCGCCGGGCCCTGACCGCAGATCACCTCGGGCCTTCCACGGCGCACGTCGTAAAGAATGACCGGAACGTCTCCCCCCGGGCCGTTGAGATGCGGTTCGACGACTTGCAGCGTGAATGCCGTCGTGACCGCCGCGTCGAAGGCGTTGCCGCCCTTCTCCAGCATCGCCATGCCGACTGCGGTCGCAATCCAATGCGTCGACGTCACGACGCCGAACGTGCCCTCGATCTCCGGACGGGTGGTAAAGAAACCGGGATTGACGTTGGTCATGCAAACTTTCCGAGCCTGTTCGCGCAACGGACCAGCAGGCGCTGCGAATGCCGCCTGCGCCGGAGCGACGCAACAGGGAGCGTTGACTAGACGCGGCTGGGAGACATTTACGAGCGACTTCGCCGGGCTGCGCCATCAAACCAATGTGAGCAGGGCGATCTTGCCACATCGCCGGCCAAGATTGCCATCAAAGGGCAAAACCGCTACCGATTGGGCGTCGCAACGACCGTTGCTCACCCGTGCAGGTGACGAGGATGAATGTACAGCTTACCCGTCGCGACGTCGTCTATGGCGGCGCCTCGCTTGTGCTTGCGACCTGCATCGGCCTATCGACCGCGCGCACCGATACGGTCGACGTCGCCGAATTGATGCAACCGAGCAAGCTCGGCGACATCGCCATTGGATCGGACACCGCACCGGTGACCATCGTCGAATACGCGTCGATGACCTGCGGCCATTGCGCGGATTTCAGCGTGAAGACCTTCCCGCAGATCAAAGAGCGCTACATCGATACCGGGAAGGTGCGTTTCATTCTGCGCGAATTCCCGCTCGACCCGCTTGCCGCCGGCGCGTTCATGCTCGCGCGCTGCGCCGGCAAGGACAAGTACTACTCCCTTGTCGAAACGCTGTTCGCCCAAGCCAGCAAATGGGTGGTGCCGAACCCGCTTCCGGCGTTGTTCGCGATCGCCAAGCAGGCAGGCTTCACCCAGCAGAGTTTTGATGAGTGTCTGTCGAATCAGAAGCTGCTCGACGACCTCGAAGAGGTGCGCAAGCGCGGGGCCGAAAAGTTCAAAATCCAATCGACGCCCACTTTTTTCATCAATGGCGAGCGCTTTGTCGGCGCCCAGCCGTTCTCCGAATTCGAGAAAGCAGTCGAAAAATATGTTAAGTCATAACAATGACTTAACAGCTATTACTGCAGTGCGGCGATTATCCGCAACGACCTGCAGAGGCGCAGCGCGGTGCGGACAAAAAGCGGGACAAGCCGTCACGCCTGTTGCGTTCGACTCTCGGTCTGATTCATTCTCCGCTTGATGCGGCTATCTCTGATTCGGCTCTGGCCGGGCCCGCCCCGGAAAAGGCATGCGCCACGGTACGCCGCGCGCGTGAAGATGAGCGCGCGCCTTCCGGAGGGAGGCAACGCGCGATGAAGCTCACGCGGCTGCGCCTGATCGGATTCAAGTCGTTCGTCGAGCCGACCGATTTCATCATTGCGCCGGGCTTGACCGGCGTCGTCGGACCGAACGGCTGTGGCAAGTCGAATCTCGTCGAAGCGCTGCGCTGGGTCATGGGCGAGTCCTCGCACAAGGCGATGCGCGCCGCCGATATGGATGACGTGATCTTCTCCGGCAACCAGAACCGGCCCGCCCGCAACACCGCCGAAGTTTCGATCCTGATCGACAATAGCGATCGCACGGCGCCGGCTCAGTTCAACGGCGAGGAAAACCTCGACGTGTCGCGTCGGATCGCGCGCGAAGAAGGTTCGACTTACCGCGTGAACGGCCGCGAGGTGCGCGCCCGCGACGTGCAAATCCTGTTCGCCGACGCCTCGACCGGCGCGCGCTCGCCCGCTCTTGTCCATCAAGGGCGCATCGGCGAGATCGTCCAAGCCAAACCGGAACAGCGCCGCCGGGTCTTGGAAGAAGCGGCGGGCATTGCCGGGCTGCATGCGCGCCGCCATGAGGCGGAGCTGCGCCTGCGCGCCGCCGAGCAGAACCTGCTCCGGCTCGAGGACGTCATCGGCCAGCTCGCCCAGCAGATCGATTCACTCAAGCGCCAGGCCCGCCAGGCCGTGCGCTACCGCGCGCTGTCGCAACACGTGCGCAAAGCCGAAGCGACCTTGTTCCACGTCCGCTATCGCCGCGCCACGGAGGAACTGGCGGAGGCCGCGCACGCAGAAGAAGCGAGCATACGCGAGTTGGCGGCGCGCACCGGAGAGCAGGCGGAGGCGGCAAAGCAACAGGCGATCGCCGCAGCGCAGCTCCCCGACCTGCGAGAAGCGGAAGCGAAGGCAGCCGCCGCCCTGCAGCGCCTTGTCGCGGCGCGCGACGCCCTCGAACGCGAGGAAATCCGGGCGAAAGAGCGCATGGCCGAGCTCGATCGCCGCATGGCGCAAACCACCGAGGACCGCGACCGGGAGGCGCGGTTGTTGTCCGATGCGGAAGCGACGCTCGCCCGGCTCGACGCCGAACGCGAGGCGTTGGAACGCGAAGCCGGCGCTGCTGCCGAACGCCGCGCCGGGGCGGACGCGCGCGTGGCGGCAGCCGATGTGGCGCTCGAGGTGACCGAGCGCGAACTTGCGGAACGAACCGCGGCGCTCGCCGAGTTGACCGCGCGCCGCAGCCAGCTCGAAGCGGCGGTCCGCGACCATCAGGATCGGCATCAGCGTACCGAGGCCGAGCTCGCCGGCGTCACCGCCGAGCTCACCGAACTGTTGGCCGGCGCGACGGCCACGGTCGATCTGGCGGCCCTCGCCGGCGCGACCGAGGCGGCGGAGGCGGCGCTCGCCGCAGCGGAAGCCGCCACCCTGCAGACAGAGGCCGCGCATTCGGCGGCGCGCCAGAGCCACGATCTTGCGCGGCAGCCGCTCGCCGAGGCCGAGCGCCGCGTGCATCGTCTGGAGACGGAGGCGAGAACGCTCGCCAAAGTCCTTCACGTCGACGCCAAGCAGCTCTGGCCGCCGGTCATCGACCTCGTGAGCGTCGAGAAGGGCTACGAGACGGCGCTCGGCGCCGCGCTCGGCGACGACCTCAATGCGCCGATCGAACCGACCGCGCCGATGCGCTGGGGGCTTGCCGCCGGAGGCGATGGGGACGCCCCGGCATTGCCGGACGGCATCGAAGCGCTGGCGCAGCATATCGTCGCGGCCCCCCAGGAGTTGCAGCGGCGGCTCGCCCAGATCGGCGTCGTCGAGCGCGCCGACGGCGACGCTTTGGCGCAACGCCTGAAAGTGGGCCAGCGCCTCGTGTCGCGAGAGGGCGATCTCTGGCGCTGGGACGGGTTCGCCGTTGCGGCCCATGCTCGAACGTTAGCTGCGCGAAGGCTCGCCGAAGCTAACCGGCTGGCGGACATCGAGGCAGAGCTTGGCGGCGCGCGCGCCGCGGCACAGGCGTGCCGCGACGCGGCGGCGGCGGCCGAAGCCGAAGTCGCCGC
>JBAPYK010000236.1:0-4620 GCA_049284695.1 Rhodoplanes sp.
AAATATAGACGAACCTGGGACAACGCAATAAGCCTTCGCGGCACTGTCAGGACAAGGCCGCGTCACCGCTGGCCCTTCGAGGAAGCGGGCAAGCGGCGTGGTGGCGATCTCGGAGTGGATCGAGCGGTTGTACTCGTGCTCGAACTAGGCCTGCGTCGCCTCGTTGAGGAAGCCGGACGCGCTGGGACGGCTGATGAGCTAAAAAGTGCGGTTTGCAGACGATCGCTTGATTCCGGCCGACGTCAAATAGAACAATCGCCGCGCCGTCTTCACTTCCGTCATGGCACTAGTGATTAGCCTTTGCGACGCAAGCACGCCGAGGCAGCGGGCGAGGCGATCCGATCCAATCCCAGTTAGGCGTGCTAGCTCATTAAGGCTGAGCCCACCTTTGTCTTCAGCGAAACGCTTGCTAAAACGCCTTAGCGTCAAGAGGATAGTAAGATCATCTGCCGTGTTCGCTGTCATGAGTATCAAGCCTTGTTCGAGCGACCACAGCGAATGCCGGAATATGCGCTTTCCGCAAGAGCCAGCCTGAAAAGGGCGCGCGCCCTGTTCCGTTATCATTAATTCTGAATCCTGGATCCGGTCGGCGTCGAGGACTTGAGGCTTCTCAATTTTGAGCTTGCGATGCGTTGACGCAACTGCGGCCTCGTAGTGACGTAGCTCGCACGTCCCCGCGAGCGAGGGCGCGCCCAAGCCGCGCATGTTGCCGAGGGTCATCGGAGGGCCGGGAGAGGTGGACATTACGGCGAGCCGCTCAGAGCAGGATCACCACTAACAATTCTGCGCCCACTATAAAGACCGATGCGAGGACCACGTAAGCGATAACAACTGCTATCGATTTTTCAAATCCTAGGAACATGTTTCCCCCAGATCGGGCAGGCCCTCGATAGCGTGAGGTAAACACAACCAGGGATAGGCCGAAATACACCGAGCGGCCTAGGCCAACTGGCTGGGTGGGCCCGCGGCCACCTCCGGGCGGCCTTTTGCTTTAAAAAACAGATCGCACGTCACTGCGAGCGAACGCACGCCCAGGCGAGCGCATGTTGCCGAGGTTCATCGGAGGACCGGGAGGCGAGGGCATAACGGCGAGCCGGGGAACGTTTCTTAGGGGGGCATGATCCGACGGCCCGCCGGAGGGAAAGCCGCCGGGCCCTGCGGCTCATCATGCCCCTATGGCTATTACTCCTCAGGCTCGTCCTGCGTCCCGCTTCGCGGCCGCACAGACGCGATTGCCAAGCCGCCAAACGGGAGCTGTCCATTCGGCTGGACGTCCGGTTCCTTTTGTGTGCAGAGCGTCAGCACGCGGCCGAGCTGCCCGGCCGGATGGGTAACATCCTGTTCCTTATGCCTGCGGAGCGGCGGCACGCGGCGCTAGGAGCAAAAGATCGTCGCCCGGAGGGGGCCTTGCCGATGTACCGGCGGGTGCGAGCGCTTCACAGAAAAGAAAAGGCAGGCGGCTTCTCATGCCGTCTGCCTGAGGTACGTCAACAGAGGAACTATCGAATAATACAACCGTCACGAGCGATTGACCAGCCCCGATTAATGCCTTCCCCTCTAGCCCTCCGATGACGCTCGGCAACATCCGCGCACGGCGTGCTAGCTCGCCGTGACGTGGTCTTCTGTGATCCGGCGCACATTAATCCGGCGATCGGCTCGATACTCGTTCAGGCATCAGCCCAGGAGGGTCAGATGCGAACCGAGGTCGATCTTACAAGACTCACCCCTCGCCAGCGCGAGGTGTTGACTGCCCTCGCTCAGCGGCTATCGAAAAACGAGGTTGAGCGACTCGTTCAGATCGTCGAGGCGGCGACACGTTCCGGCGTGGTGATCAGCGAAGCGGTGAAGCAGGCCGTTGATCGTGTTAAAGCAGTCATCGAGGAATTGAAGCGCAAGCACGCCGCCTGAAGCTGGCTAAGCCGTCCCTTGCCGCCCCACACAGAGCGGTTTCGACCGCCCCCTGCTCGCATGCAGCGAGGAAGCAGCGCAGGACAGTTGCGGCAGTTTTTGATCTGCCTCAACATGAGCTTGCGGCACGAGCGTTAGCTGGAACGTCGCGCTCTGGCGAAGTAACCTGCGCCTAGGATAATGGCATACCCACTTCAGCACCGAGAGGGGAGCGTCCGCGAGGCAGATTGCTTTCCAGGCAACGATCCGCGAGATCGAAGCGGCTCACCGCGCCCATGTAGCGGAACAAAAACGCACGGCCCGTCGTCATGCCCTCCGCTTCCGGCCCACTGATAACCCTCGGCAACACGCGAGAGAAGTTCGGTCTGCTCTTGGTCTTGAGCGCGTTGATAGTCGTCGTGGCAATTACGGCCTTTGCGCCTGAACGCCACGCCGCCCACGCGCAGCCTGCGCCCCCCTCTGACCGTCCGACCGGCATATTTGGCGCGAAGGATCACCGTGTCCGAGTTTCATCCGATGAATGGCCGTGGTCAGCAATCGGCCGTATTAATGTAGTCGCAGGAACATTTCGGGAGCTATGCACCGGCACCTTGATTGGCCCACGCCATGTGCTCACCGCCGCACACTGCCTCTTCAACACGCGCATCAACAACTGGGTGAACCCGAGTTCAATACACTTCGTCGTCGGCCAAGCGCGCGACAAATTCCTTGGTCATTCGCTGGTCGAGAGTTTTCTCACGTCGCCCCAGTTCAAGTACAAGCTAGAAGATCGCCCTCGCTATGACTTCTTCGACCCCAAGATGGTCGAAAAAGATTGGGCTATCTTGACATTACATGACGCACCCAGGGTTAAGCCTATCCCGGTTCAGGCAGTAGATAGCGCCGGATTGCTAGCGGCCGGGAACACTGGCGAGTTGGCGCTCGCAGGCTATGCTGCCGACCGCCCGTATGTGCTCTCGGTGCACAGGGGATGCACTGCGGCGATCAATCCGTTCGAGCCGGGGGTTATCACTCATATGTGCGATAATGCCCCCGGCGAATCTGGCGGCCCTCTCTTGCTGCTACGTGATGGCGGCGCGGTGGTCATCGGTCTCCACTCAGTTAACTTCCAACGATTTGAGTCTCAGCTCGGTTACCGAGCATTAGTAGGGGGCGGTGTATCGGCCGCGGAGTTCGAAGCGGCAGCTAAATCAGGCCAACGATAAGAAAATGCGTCGCTCAAAGACTACGTTCGCACAGCCTGCACCGTCTGCGGGATCGTCGGTGCCGAGAGGCCGAACTGGCGGGAGACGAGGGCGAGCGGGCAAGCGGCGAACAATTTGGGGACCGCGACCTTGGCTATATGAAAGGCGATGCTCCCTTTCCGTTGAGCAGCCCGCGGGGGATTGCTCAGCGTCTTTCGGTGACTAATGGCCCGGCGAGCAAACAGGAGCCCAAGCGGCCTTTGAAAAGCGGATGGTCCACGAGATCGAGCGGGCCATGGCGACGGAACCGGACTTATGACGCGGATGTTACCACCCTTTGAGACGGATGATGCGGTTCGGCAGACGATCAAGGAACGCCTCGGCGATCTTATCTGTCCTTTTTTTGGGTGCCGGATTACCCGGGAGCAGTTGGTTCTTGCCTCAGTTGGCAGCAATACTTTCCGCGCATATCAAACTACTAAATATCGTCCATCGTCCTTATTCAGGACATGGGCTATCGATTCGCTTGGTATGCAATCAGACTGCTATCGCGCACTTGTGGGCCTGAAAGATAGTGACGACGTTCGTCGGCTTCACGCCCTTCTTGTCTGCTCTCTACAGCTGTTCTGGAGAAACAACGAACACGCTGAACTACCATACTATAAAATTCGAAAGCTTGTGGATCTCTTCATCAAATTTGTAACCTTATGGGACTGCGATGAGAGGCATAAACACACGCCTGACCCTTTTGGTGTTTTGAAGCGTTACACCAATGTGCCGCTGGATAGTTTCACACTGAATGCGATCCGCACGATAGCTACGCAGAGGAATATCTATATTCCCAATGGTGCTAGTATGGGATACGTCAATCATCAGAACTACGATGCTATACAGCGGTGCATTCGTGTCGCTGTCGGCGAGTTCCCGCCGCTCTATTTTGACCTCGTATCTTGGGATCGCGAGCATCCGAATGTTCGTAGCGAATTTGTTCGCCGGGCACAGACGGGTCAGCTCAAGCCCGCGGTTCACGGTCTGCTGTGCAAACAACCTGCGGGCATAATTTAAGAATTTCGAATTTCGTTGCGCAGATATTTGAAGGGCGCCATCAGGGCGGGCAAGCTGCGTAGTGCCAGGGGGTGCTTCGGGCGCACGTCGCCAAAGCGGCGCTCTCCTTGAAATGCCATACGAGCGAGCCAGGATCAGCCCTGACTTAATTTGCGCGATGGCGTCAGCGGGCTTTTTGCAGCGGGCAGCCTGCTGAACCGGGCGAACTGTGGATCGGTCACGGCGCGCTCACGGTCGATGACCTCTCGCTTCGCCCGTGAGGCCTTGGCCTGGGTCTCGGCGTTGTCGGGGGTGCGATCCGCAGTGAAATCCCTCGACATCACCGGCGATCCGTTCCACCCTGAATGGAACTACACGATCAGGCCGCGCCAGCCGCCTAAATCGTAGCAGTTATTGCTCGGCGTGCCCTTAGGCTGCGCCATGCGCGCCATAAGCCGCCGCCGCTTGCACAACCTCTTCGATC
>JBAPYK010000237.1:0-7371 GCA_049284695.1 Rhodoplanes sp.
GCAAAAGCTGCTCGTAGCGCTGGAACGCTTCGCCGTATTGACCCCGCGACTTCGCAAGCTCTCCGGCAAGGACGTAGGCCGCTGTCATGGCGAGCGCTGTGCCCTGCCCGCCAAGCAGCGAAATGCAATTGGCCAAGGTGGCCGAACCCAACGCGCAGGTCCTTCCGCATTGCGCCCAAATCCATTCCGTCGAACCCCGGTCCGATTTCATAGTAAAATCGCAGCTTCTTGTTTCGCGTGAGCGCCTTTTCGACCGCAGGAATCAGGACGTTGTCATCGTCCTGCGCGGTGACTTGCCCTTCCGCGCGAACGGCGACAACATTGTCGGGAAATCCTTCCATCAGCGTGATCATGGGGCGACCTCTTTACCAACATAAATTTGTCTTGCCAGCGCGCTGACGCAGCAGCCGAAAACGAATTGGCCGGGACAAGCCCGGCCAATTCCTCGCAAACAGCGCGTTTTGCGCTCCCATCAGCGGCGGCCAAATTGCATGCCGCCGCCGAACCGCATGCCCGATCCTCCACCCATCGCCGGGCGCATCGACATCGTACGCATGGGACCACCCGTCATCTTCGGTCCGCTGAGCTTGGTTTGCGACATGGTCTGCGATTTGATCATCGTCGGCGTCTTGCCGACGACATGTGGCTTATTGATCATCTTCGGCTTGTCGATGGACACCGGTTTGGCGCTCACGCGCTTGTCGATAACGGGCTTCACCACGGGACTCTTGTCGATGATCGGCTTTACGACATGCGGCTTGTCGATCACCGGTTTGCCGAGGATCGGCTTGTCGATGATTGGCTTGTCGATGACGGGCTTGCCGATAATCGGCTTGTCGGTGCCCGGCTTATCGATAATGGGCTTGCCGATAATCGGCTTGTCGATGCCCGGCTTGTCGATGACGGGCTTGCCGATAATCGGCTTGTCGATGCCCGGCTTATCGATGACGGGCTTGCCGATAATCGGCTTGTCGATGCCCGGCTTATCGATACCGGGCTTGCCCATATGCGGCTTCTCCATATCCGGCTTTCCATGCCGCCTGCCGAAAAACGGAAGCCCAAAGATGGGTGGTTGCGAGACGACCGAAGGCACCTCAAACGGCGGCGTCGCCACGACTGAACGTGGCGTCACCTCGTTGTCGAGCGAAGCGCGGCGCTCGGGCTTGGCAACGTCGGTGCGTCGCATCCGTGTCGGCTTGCAGGCGCGAGCGTCGGCGCTGAGCGACCGGCTGTCGGTGCGGCTGACCAGCCGTTGCGCGGTCGAAGCGTAGTCGCTGCTCGGATAGCTCGCCAGGAACTCGCGATAGGCCGCCGGCGAATTGATGGTCACCGCTTCGTGCCAAGCGACCAGCTCCTGCCGGCGATCGAGCAGGCTGCGCACACGCGGAGCAAAGCTCTCGCTCGGATAGATCTCGAGAAAGGCCTCATAGGCCTCAAGCGAATCCTCGCGAATCACCACCTCATAGGCTTCGCGCGGCGATTTCATCCGCAGCTCATCCTGCCAGCCTTCGGCCGTCCGGCCGAACGGCGGTGAGCCGGATGACGCAAGCTGACCGGCGGAGGCCGAACCGGTGGTTTCCGCCTTGCCCTGGAAGAACGAGAAATCGCCGGTGAGCGAAGAACTCTCCCACGGGGTCTGCCGGCCGTCAGTCGCTTGGTGCACGGTATAACGCACGCGCTTCAAGGCTTGCTCGATTGGAATTCCGGGCTCGCGCGCCGCGGTAAGGAAGGCGCTGGTGTAGGGGCTGTTGCGGCCTTCGCCGTCCTCGGCCTCCGATCCCGGCGCGGTCGCATAAGAGACAATCGAGCCGTTGGGCGCATCGACGATGGCGAGCCCCCGCCCGCCAGTCTTGTTGAGCTCCGAGAACGGATTGTTGCGACAAGCGTCGAGCATCACGATACGCGTCTTGCTCGGGACCGCGGCAAGCGCGTTCATCAGGTCGGCGAGCCGCAAGGTCTGCAGCGGCACGTCGGCTTCCTGCTTGATGTTGGCGTCGACCGGGACGAGGTAGTTGTCGCCGTCGACCTGCAGCCCGTGTCCACCGTAATAGACGAGCGCGACCGTATCCGGACCCTTGCTCGCGACCTTGCGGGCGAACTCGCCGATCGTGCGGCGCATTTCGGTCTGCGTCAGGTTGCGCGCGGTCATCACCTCGAAATGGGCGGATTTCAGAAATTCCGTCATCTGCTTGGCGTCGTTCGCCGGATTGGGAAGCTGCGGCACCGATTGGTAGGCTGAATTGCCGATGACGAGCGCGATGCGGCTTTCAGCCATGGCGCGGCCGAGGCCGCCAAGGGATGCAAGCGCGACCGCGCCCGCCAGGATGAGGGAACGATAGAACATGGGTTGCACCTCGCGCGCTGTCACGCTCCCCGACAGATCCGCCGGGCGTGAGCGCCGCAACGAACCTGCGTGCTTCTCCGCCGCATTCTTTCCGCCGGTCGGAGTCGCCGTCTCGGTACCGTCATTGCAGCTTGCCGCGGTGCGCACTGTGATCGTGATCACACAAGACGCGCTTCGGGTCGGGGCGGCGCGCTTCGCGCAGGAACGGCGCTTGGGGCTGCCCGTCCACCTAAACAGCGGTGGCTCTGCCGGCGACCCAGGTATCGAGCACCTCAAGACCGATCGGGTCGAAGGCGACCAAGTCGGCGCGGTATCCTGGCGCGAGGCGGCCAAGCATGCGGTCGAGACCGAGGAAGCCCGCGGGGTGCGCGGACGCGAACCGCAGTGCGTCTTCCAAGTGCACGCCGAGCAGCTGTACGCAGTTGCGGACCGCCGCCGCCATGTTCAATGCAGACCCGGCCAGCACCCCATCATCGCGCACGCATCGTCCGTCGCGAACCGTGATGCGCCCGCCGTAGAGCGCAAACGTCGTGCGGCTTCCCCCGACCGGCGGCATGGCGTCGGTCACCAGCATAGGCCTGGCCGCACCCCGCAAGGCGAGCCGCAGCATCGCGGGATCGACATGCGCGCCGTCCACGATCATGCCGAACCACGCATCGGGAGATTCCAGCGCGGCCGCGATCGGCCCGGGCTCGCGGCTCGCCATCGGGCGCATCGCATTGAAGAGGTGGGTGAAGCCGGTCAACCCTTCGGCCATGGCCGCGCGGGTCTCGGCGTAGGTGGCCATCGAATGACCGAGGCAGACCCGGACGCCGGCGCGCGCCAGCTGACCAATGAACCCTTGCGGCGTCCGCTCGGGCGCGAGCGTGACCACGGTCGCCCCACGACGCGGCGCGGCAAGCAATGCACCGTCCTCCGCGGCAGGAACGCGGATATAGCGCTGCTCGTGCACGCCCGGCCGCTCCGGCGAAAGAAACGGGCCTTCGAGGTGGATGCCGAGGACGCCGGGATCGACATCGACCACTTCCCGCACGGCGGCGATCGCCGCGCGCATTTTCTCCGCGGAGTCGGTGATCAGCGTCGGCAGCAGCGCCGTTGTGCCGAACTTGCGATGCGCGGCGGCGATCGTGCGAATTCCTTCGACCGTCGGCATGTCGTTGAACAAGACGTCGCCGCCGCCATTGACCTGCACGTCGATGAAGCCGGGCGCGAGCCATGCGCCATCGGGCAACGCGCGCAGCGGCATCGCCACGGCAACCTCTTCGCGGGGCGCGATCGCGACGATGAATGCGCCCTCGATGACGACCGCGGCGTTGCGGTGAACGACGGCGCCGTCGAACACATAGTCCGCTGCGATGGCGTGCCGCGTCGCCGTGCTCATCGCGTGCGCGTCACTTTCTGCAAATGGCGGGGCCGGTTGACGTCGACGCCGCGCCGTTCGGCAATGCGGATCGCAAGCGCATAGAAGCTTTGTATCAGACACACGGCGTCGGCGTCCGGATGATCGGGGGCGAGCACCGGCAGCCGCCCCGCCGCCGCTTCGCCGTGTTCGGCGGAAAGCAGCGCCGCGCCCTTGCCGCGCAGATCGGCCGCAAGCGCGCGCATTCCGGTCGCGGCGGCGTCGGTCGGCATGAACATCAGAATGGGATAGAGCGGCGACACCAGCGCCACCGGGCCGTGCTGGAACTCGGCGCTGCTGAAGGCTTCGGCGTGGAGATTGCTCGTCTCCTTGAGCTTCAGCGCCGCCTCGCGCGCGATCGCCAGCGTCGGCCCGCGGCCAATGGTGATGAGGCTGTTCGCCTGCGCCACAACGCCGACCGCGGAACCCCAGTCGAGTTCGACCGCAGCCGCGAGGCGATCGGGCAGACGATCAATCGCCGCGCCGAGGGCTTCGTCGCCGGTCCACGCCGCCGTCAGCCGCAACAGCGCGGCAAGGGCGGCGATGAAGGATTTCGTCGCTGCAATGCTCAGCTCGGGTCCGGCCGCCATCGGCAGGGCGATGTGGCAGGCCGCGGCCAAGGGGCTATCGGTATCGTTCACGATGGCGACGGTCAAAGCGCCTGCCGCCTTCGCCATCGACGCGAACTCGGCAAGGTCGTCGCTGCGCCCCGACTGCGAAATCGTTAGAAGAAGCTGGTCCTTGAGCCGCATGCGCTCGCCATAGACCGTGGCGATATTCGGCGCGGCGGCGGCGACGGGGATGCCGAGATAGCGTTCGATCAAGTGCTTGCCGAAGGTCGCCGCATGCGCGGAGCTGCCGCGCGCGCAAGTGACCACGACTTGGGGCGGGTTGCGCCGTATCCGGGCAGCAAGCTCGGCTATCGGTTCGGCCAAGTTTTTCTGCCGTCGCACCACCGCGGGCGCTTCCCGCAGCTCCGCAGCCATCCCGATCTCGTGGTCGGTCATTGCCGATGTCCCCCGGCGGCGTTTGACGACCCTGGGACAAATTCCGGTCTGACGGAATCGGACCTCGTTCTGTTGGTTCTTCGACGCATGTCCAGTGTGGGGCTTGAATCACGAACCGGTATCGACCTTGGCCTAACTTGTGCGGCCTGATTCGAGCGTTTCTTTTCTCGCCGGCGCGGCCGTGTGTCGCTGATGGTACGCCGGCCTGCGCCACTAAGCGGTCGCCCCGCGGCGCTCGGTCGGCGCGAAAATCGCAGCTATGTCAATCAATTATGGTGTGGCTTCGGCTTCCGCACCTTCGCGCATGACCGATGGTTCTTCCCTTGAGGCCGCGTGCGCAAGTCGTCGGGGCTCCATTCCTCTCTGGCGAAGCCGACAGGACCTATAGCGGGTGGCGGGCGATTGCGCTAACTCCAGGCGCATGGACCACGACGTCTACCCCGACAGCTATATCCGCGGCATTCTGAGCACGGCGAAGTCGATCGCCATGGTCGGGGTGTCGGCGAACGAGAGCCGGCCGAGCTATTTCGCCTTCAAATATCTGCTCGAACGCCGCTATCGGATGATACCGGTGAATCCCGGTCTCGCCGGCAAGGAGCTGCTCGGCCAACGCGTCTATGCCCGCCTTGCCGACATCCCCGAGCCCGTGGACATCGTCGATATATTCCGGGCATCGCGCTACGCGCTGCCGATCGTCGAGGAGGCGCTGACATTGTCGCCGCGTCCGCAGGTGATCTGGATGCAGCTCGGCATCCGCAACGACGCGGCGGCGAAGCTCGCGGAAGCGCAGGGCCTGAAGGTCGTGATGAACCGCTGCCCCAAGATCGAATATGGCAGGCTCTCCTCCGAGATCAGCTGGATGGGCGTCAATTCGCGCACGCTGACCTCGAAAAAGCCGGCGCTGTTCGGCCGCGGCATCCAACGCATGTCGCTCGACCGCGTCACCACATCCGGGGCGCCGACAGCCGCCTCCGACCGCGCCCTGCGCGAGGACGACAGCCACCACTGACGCAACGCCGAGCTTCCCATTGGCGGACGATGCCGGGCTCGTTATAAAGGACGGCGAGCGGGTGTGGCGGAACTGGTAGACGCGCACGACTCAAAATCGTGTTCCGCAAGGAGTGTCGGTTCGATTCCGACCACCCGCACCATGCCGACAGCGACTTCCAGCGTTACATGCCGCTCTGCAAGCGCACCAAAACAAAAACTCACACGGGGTCCTTGCTCGCACCCAACGCCGCTTAACGTCAATCCCAGCAGCGATCGCTTCTCAATGCTCAACAAAGAGCGGGACAACTTCTCTCCCCGGCGGACTGCATCACCACTCCGTCCGCGTCTGAGTTTTGGTACACACGGGAGTTTACGATGTTGTACGCGACCTTGGCATCGCTCTGCATTCTGGCTCAGGTAGCAACTCCGTCCACCAGCATCGACGAGCGAATCGATCGCTTTGTACGCGAGGAAATGGCGAGACAGCACATACCCGGCGCGGCGGTAGCAGTTATCAAAAATGGAGTAACGTTGCGTGCCGAAGGGTACGGCGTCGCCAACATCGAGCACTGTGTGCCCGCGCAAAGAGAGAGCGTTTTTCAATCCGGATCGCTGGGGAAACAATTTACGGCGGCTGGGATCATGGTGTTGGTGGAGCGAGGCAAGCTCGATCTGGACGATCCGATAGCCCGCCACCTTCCCTCGCCCGCGCGATGGGGATCGATCACGGTGCGGCACTTACTAACGCACACATCGGGACTGCCTGATGATGAATTAGTGTTGAATCTCCGACGCGACTACACCGAGAACGAGCTTGCGCTGTTCACCGCATCGCTTCCGCGCCGGTATCGGCCGGGTCAATCCTTTCAGTACAGCAATCTCGGCTATGCACTCCTTGGCATCATCATTCGGCGTGTCTCCGGACAATTCTATGGTGACTTTCTTCGCGAAAATATCTTCATACCAGCGGGCATGCATACCACGCGCATAATCAGCGAGGCAGATATCGTGCCCAGACGTGTGGCAGGGTATCGACTGGTCGCGAAGCAAATAAAAAATCAGGAGTGGGTTGCGCCGAGTCACAACACGACGGCGGATGGGGCGCTCCACCTGACGCTTCTCGATCTTATCGCTTGGGAGCGGGTGGTTCGTACGCGAGCACTCCTCAGCGCCGTGAGCTGGTCGAAAATCTTCCAGCCCGCGACGCTTTTAAACGGTCGGAAGAGCTCGTACGGATTTGCATGGGAGTTGGAGCGACAAGGTGGAAAAGATATTCATTATCATGACGGCTCTTGGCAAGGATTTGAAACGTTGCTGATTCGGTATGTTGACGACAACCTGTCGGTCATTATTCTCGCCAACCTTGCCGATGCCGAATTAAGACGACTCGCCGACGGAATCGCAGCGATCGTAAACGGCGAGGCATCGCGGGGCGGGTGACGCCGCACGATGCCGAGCAAGTCGTCGTATTCTAAAGGTTGCTTGGCAGTTCTTGATAGAGAATCCAAACTAAATCAAATACAGCGGAGCCACGAAGGTGACGGCGCGGCCGTCGTGGATGTGGGTTCGCTTCACCTTCAGCATTATGTTCTCGAAGCTGTGAAACTGCAGGAAACCGTCGAGCTCCTTAG
>JBAPYK010000238.1:0-4310 GCA_049284695.1 Rhodoplanes sp.
AAGCCCCGCCAGCGTCGAGCGCGTCCCCTGCTCCGCCCACCGCCGTTGGGACCGTACCTGTGGCAGATGCGCCGCAAAGCGCAGCCGCTTCTTCAGCCGCAAGCCAGCAAACCCAGGGTTCGGCAACTAGCCAGCAAACCCAGGGCAATCGAGTCGCCCTGGTGATCGGCAACGCCGCTTATCCGGACGACGGCCAACTGCTCCCGCAACCCATCAAGGACGCGCAGGCGATGGGGGAGGAACTGCGGCGAGCAGGCTTCGAGGTGATCGCCGGCGAAGATGTGAACAAGCAAAAGCTGGCGGCTCTGCTGAACAGATTTAAAGGGATGATCCAGAAAGGGTCGACGGCGCTCGTCTTTTTCAGCGGGTACGGCATTCAGAGCGGCAAGCAGTCCTACCTGCTCCCCGTCGACGCTCGGATTTGGACCGAGGCCGACGTGAAGCGCGACGGGGTCACCATCGAATCGATCCTTGGCGACATGGACTCGGCCGGCGCGGCGGTGAAGCTCGTCATCATCGATGCGGCGCGGCGGAGTCCGTTCGAACGGCGCTTCCGCGGTTCATCGACCGGGCTCGCGCCTCTCGTCCCGCCCGCCGGCACGCTCGCCATCTTTTCCGCCGCGCCCGACAAGGTCGTCAACGATTCCGATGGCCCGAACAGCCTGTTCATCACCGAATTGCTGAAGAAGATACGCACCCCCGGCCTGAGCGCCGAAGCGATCTTCAACAGCGCGCAGAAAGACGTGGCGCGGGCCTCCCAGAGCGAGCAGCTTCCGTGGGTATCGTCTTCGCTGGCGGATGACTTCTTTTTCACGAAGCCTGCGGCGTCGGATTCGGCGTCGCCGCCCGCAGCCTCCACGCCAGCTCCACCCTCGCCACCAACATCGCCGTCTGCGGCTTCCCCGCCGGCTCCATCTTCGCTGTCGCCGTCACCTTCATCGACGCCGCAACGCTAGCTCCCGCTATGCGCTTCCGCCTTCATGTGAGGCTGATTGCTCTCGGGACGAGCCGGCGAGCCGCCTTCGCTTGCGCCGCATGCCTTGATCAGGGAGAAGCGGGCTGAAACGGCTCATCGTCACCGCGGACGATTTCGGACTCGCGCCGGAGGTCAACGAGGCGGTCGAGACCGCCCACAAGAGCGGCATCCTTTCCGCCGCAAGTCTGATGGTCGCCGGTCCCGCCGCGGCCGACGCAATTGTCCGCGCGCGCAGTATGCCGCGTCTGCGGGTCGGCCTGCATCTCGCCCTCGTCGACGGCCCCGCCCTGCTCGCGCGGGAGCAGGCGCCGGAGTTGGTCGATGGCGATGGGCGCCTGCGCACCGACCTCGCGCGGTTCGGGTGGGAGATCGCCGTGCGTCCTGGCGTGAGGCGGCAGGTGCGCGCCGAGATAGAGGCGCAGTTCAAAGCCTTTCGCGCGACCGGCTTGCCGCTCGACCATGTCAACGCCCACAAGCATTACCATCTTCACCCGGTGATCGCGCAGGAAATGCTCTCCGTAGGCCGAGCCTACGGCGTGAAGGGCGTGCGGGTGCCGATCGAGCCCAGCCGCGTTCTCGCCGCGGTCGAGCCGGGAGGAAAGCCATCGCCTGCATGGATCATGGCGCCGTGGGCAATTCTGCTCGCCCGAAAGCTTCGCCGTATCGGCATGTGGTCGCCGGACGCGGTGTTCGGACTGACGTGGTCCGGACAGATGACGACGGCGCGCGTGGCCGGTCTCATCAATCGTCTGCCCGTGGGCTGCAGCGAAATCTACATGCATCCGGCCGTGCGTGGCGGATTTCCCTTCAGCGCGCCGGAATATCTCTACGCCGATGAGCTTGCCGCGCTGACGGCGGCAACGACCGTGGCCGCCGCACGCAGCGGCGACATCGCTCTCGGCGGCTATGCGGACTTCTGGCCGACGGCAAGAGGCGGGCTTTAGCGCTCGCTCCGCCCCGCACTCACCGCAAATAACCTCCCGCACGAAACCAGGCGATCGCATCCGCTATCGCTTCGCGATAGGGCCGCGAGACGTAGCCAAGCGTGCGCCGCGCTTTCGTATCGTCGAAAAACATAGGGTGGCTTGCAAGACGCACGCTGTCGAGCGTCACGAACGGCGCGCGTCCGGTAAACCGCGCCACAAGCTCAGCCACGAAAGCGACCGGATAGGTCACAGCGATCGGAATTTTCAACCGCGGCGGCCTTCGCCCGACCATGTGGGCGATGTCCGCCAGTATGGTGCGCAAGTATACATTGTCCCCGCCGAGAATGTAGCGCTCGCCGATCGCGCCGTGGCGCAGCGCCAGGAGATGTCCGGCCGCGACGTCATCGACGTGCACAAGGTTCAGGCCCGTATCCACGAAACCGGGCATGCGTCCGGAGGCGGCCTCGACGATGATGCGTCCCGTCGGCGTGGGTCTGACGTCACGCGGCCCGATCGGCGCGGAAGGGTTGACGATCACGACCGGCAAGCCGCTCCGCGCCATATCCTCGACTAGCCGTTCGGCCGCGACCTTGCTTCTCTTGTAGGCGCCGACCGCATCGCTTTCGGCAAGCCAATCGGTTTCGTCTGCTGGGCTTTTCCGTAACAGGTCGATCGTCGCAACGCTGCTCGTATAGACGATCCGTTCGACGCCGCATCGTTGCGCTTCCTCCATGACGGTCCGGGTCGTCTCGACATTGTTGCGATAAATCTCGGACGGATCGGGCGCCCACAGCCGGTAGTCCGCCGCCGCATGGAATAGATAGCGGACATCGGCCAGGGCCGCCGCCACGGCGTTGCGATCGCGCAGGTCGCCAATGGCGAGCTCATCATCGGGATGAAGGTTGGTCCGCGTGCTGGTCGCCCGCACCAATGTCCGCACGCGAAAGCCCGCGTTCCGCAGAACGGCGGCGATCGCCGAACCGACAAAGCCGGCGGCGCCCGTCACCAACACGCGATCCGCATTCATGCCAAAACCTCACGCTCGCCGCGGTCGAAGCAATGCAAAACCAGAGATGCGGGGAAACCGTCCGCCCCGCTCATACGCATTCGGCTACGACCGATCTCAATCCGGAGCATGACTTGCTGGGCGAGAGCAGCATTATCCGCTCCCACTTGTCGCCGGTCCGGCAATCGCCGAGGGAGGACTAAGGCGACGCCAGCTCGGCCGCCGTGACGGTCGGCAGCCCCAGCCCGGGCCCGAGCAATTTCCGACCCCGCATCAACGTGCTGCGCGCCGCACGTGCGTCGAGCGCGGTTTGCACAAGAGCGGGAAGCTCGCGCGGGCGCGATATCACCGACCGGATCATCGCGAGAATGTCCGTCGTCCCGTTCGGCCGCATCGCCGACACGGCACAGGCCGGCAGCGCTCGTTCGGCCGGATCGGTAATCACCCGGATCGCCGCCATCGGGATGCCGTGCCTGCGAGCGAGGCTCGCCACGATGTGGGACTCCATATCCACCGCGACCGCCCCGGTCCGCTCATAGAGGGCGCGCTTGTCCTCGGGCCGCGCCACCGGGGCGGAAACTCCCATGATGGCCCCATGCACGGCGCCGGGAATCGTTCGCAGCAGCCTCTGCGACCAATCCGCGTCCGTGGGCGTCCGGCTAGCGCCGTTCAGAACCGCGGAGCCGACCACGCACGTTCCAGGAAGCAAGTCGGGATCGAGCCCCCCGGCGACTCCGAAGCTGATCAATCCGCCGCAATCCTTCTTGCGCAGCCGCGCTTCCCTAATCGCTTTCGCAAGCGACGAGACGAGATTGCGGCCATCGCCGCTGCAAATGACCCGCACCCCCGGTCCCGCGGCAATGCGGGCCTCAAAGGCCAATCCAACGACGACGATCATGCCCCTTCACCCTAACGGAATGGTGGAATTCTCATAACAGCTTTCCGAACTGGTCGGAAGTGAGACGCCCGATGTGGACAATCGGAGATCATCCCGCAGTCGCTACCCCTGTATCCCTCCTTTCTTGTCCGGTCCCGCCTTGCGAACCCACGCCTCCGGTGGGGTTCGCACCCCAACGAACGACGCTATGCCGTCGCTACTTGCCGACGGCATCGTCGACGCATTTTTTCATGTGGCTGGTCTTGGCTGCGCCCGCGAGCTTCATTTCGGCCGACGAGCTCTCGCATGACGCCTTGGCGTCGCGCTCGCACTTCGTCATGAAGCTGGTCAACGCCGCGCCGGCAAGCTTCTTGTCGGTTGCTTCGCTCTTGCAAGAAGCGTGGGCCATGCTGACGGCCACCAGGGCGATGCAAAGACCCCATGCGATCCGCTTCATTCCTGCCCTCCGAATTCCTGAGCGAGGAATCGCGCCGGCTCCGAAACACAATACCGGCGCCGCGCCGC
>JBAPYK010000239.1:0-37330 GCA_049284695.1 Rhodoplanes sp.
TTATGCCGCTGGTGCCGCAGTCCGAGCAGCACCTTCGGAGCGTCGGCCGAACGATCGATCACGATCAGCGTCGCGGCGTCGCGCGGCTGCGAGTTCGGATGCGACATGTCGCGGTCGACGCGGTTGAGCTCGTCGGTCAGGCGGCGGGCGAGGCCGTCCGCCGGACCATGATCGGGCGCAGGTTCGGCAAGCGGCGCCGTGGCGGTGTCTGCGCCAGCGCTGGCGTCGGGATCGTTCGGCATGCGCGTTCAATACAGGATATTTCGTCGGTGTTGAATGCCAAGGCGCGTAGGATTGCGGGCGAAAGGGACTCCCTGTGTCACCGGGAGCGGAGCCGCGAGGACCGGCGCTCCCGCGAGCGTGACTTGCCGGTCGAACGCCGCGTCATGTCGATCCGCCCTTCCGATAGAATCTCGAAGCGCAAGGCGCCCGCAACCGGCGCCGCCTCGACCAGCCGGACCGTGACCGCGTCTCCCAAACGATAGGCCTCGCCGCTTACGTCGCCGACGAGGGCATGCTGCGCCTCTTGATAGCGGAAATAGTCCTGGCCGAGCGTGGCGGCGGGAACGAAGCCGTCGGCGCCCGTCTCGTCGAGCTTCACGAACAGGCCCGCGCGCGTCACCCCGCCGATATGCCCCTCGAAGGTCGCGCCGACGCGGTCGGCGAGGTGGTGGGCGATCAAGCGATCGACGGTCTCCCGCTCCGCCGCCATCGCCCGGCGCTCGCAGGCGGAGATGCGGGCCCCGATCTCGCCGAGCGACTGCATGTCCTCGTGCTCGGGCAACCCGTCGCGGCCGAGCCGCAGCGCGCGGATCAAGGCACGGTGGACGACGAGATCGGCATAGCGGCGGATCGGCGAGGTGAAGTGGGCGTAGCGGCGCAGATTGAGGCCGAAGTGCCCGTAATTCTCCGCCGAATACTCGGCCTGCGCTTGGCTGCGCAGCACCACCTCGTTGACGAGATTCTCGACGTCGCGACCTTTGACGCGCGCAAGGATGCGGTTGAACTGCTCCGGGCGGAGCGCGCCGGCTTTCGGCAGCGAAATGCCTAAGCTCGCGAGAAACTCGCGCAGCGCATTGAGCTTGTCGATCGTCGGCTCGTCATGCACGCGGTAGACGAAGGGCGTGCGCGTGCGCTCGATCGTTTCGGCCGCCGCGACATTGGCAAGGATCATGAACTCCTCGATCAGCCGGTGCGAATCGAGCCGCTGCGGCGTGATCACCCGGTCGACGGTGAAGTCGGGCTTGAGCAGGATTTTCCGTTCGGGCAGATCGAGATCGAGCGGACCGCGGTCGTCGCGCGCGCGCTTGAGCGCCTGGTAGGCGACATAGAGCGGCTCAAGGACCAGGGGAAGCAGCGGTTCGGTGGTCGCATCCGGCTGGTCCTCGATGGCGGCCTGCGCCTGCGCGTAGTGGAGGCGCGCAATCGAGCGCATCAGCACGCGATGGAAGGCGTGGCTGCGCTTGCGGCCCTGTGCGTCGATGGCAATGCGAGCGACCAGGGCCGGACGGTCTTCGTTCGGCTTGAGCGAGCACAGATCGTTGGAGATGCGTTCGGGCAGCATCGGCACGACCCGGTCGGGGAAGTAGACCGAATTGCCGCGCGCGAGCGCCTCGCGATCGAGCGCCGCGCCGGGGCGCACATAGGCGGCGACGTCGGCGATCGCCACGTTCACGATAAAGCCGCCGGGATTGGCCGGATCGGTGTCCGGACGCGCGAACACGGCGTCGTCGTGATCCTTGGCATCGATCGGATCGATGGTGACGAACGGAACCTCGCGCCAGTCCTCGCGCCCGTCCAAGGTCGCATGCTTGGCCGCCTCCGCTTCGTGGAGCGCCTCGCGCGGAAAAACGTGAGGGATTCCATGGGCGTGGATTGCGATCAGGCTGACCGTGCGCTCGCTCGCGAGCGAGCCGAGCCGTTCCCGCACCTTGGCGACCGGCTGGCCGAACCGCCCGTGCCGGCTCACTTCGACCGCGACGAGATCGCCTTCCTCGGCGTCCAGCGTGTCGCCCGGGCGGATGCTGAGTTCGCGCCCGAGGCTCCGCTTCTCGACGGGGACCAAGCGGCCGCCGCCGTCGGGCAGGCTGCGGAACACGCCAAGCGCCCGGTGCTTGGCACGGTCGATCACCTTGATCGGGCGCCCGCGATGGCGGATGCCGCCGTCCGCCTCGGCGGTTTCCTCGGTCCGCAGGAGCGCGCGATCGCCAACTCCGGGCGTCTCGCCTGGGCGCGCCCGCCGCGGGACATGCACGCGGATTTTCGGCGCTTTCCCGTACGCCTCCTCGTTCCATTCGGTGGGAACGGCGATCAATTCGCCGTCGGCGTCGCGGCCGGTGATGTCTGCGAGCACGACCGGCGGAAGCGCGCCGGCGGGGTGCAGCTTCTTACGGCGGCGCTCGATCCGGCCTTCGTCGGCGAGTTCCTTGAGCATGGCTTTCAGGCTGGCCCGGTCGGCGTTCTTGAGACCGAAAGCGCGGGCGAGCTCTCGCGTGCCGACCCGGCCGTCCTGCTTCGCTATGAAAGCGAGCAGGTCGTCCTTCGAGGGGAGTGGCGGGCAAGATTTGCCGCGAGGAGAAGCCAACGAAGTGTCCGTGATTGAGGTAGTCCGACCCAGGGCAAGGGTTTCGCAGAAAATACGACATCGGAGACACGGGCCAGATCTCGCACAGCAGGCCCAGCCTCCTTCAGCCTAACGTAAGTCGGGGCCGGCGATTTCGCCAGATCGGCGCGGGTCGAGGGAACATTCGCGCCGGAGTGGGTCGATCGCCAAGAACGCGCGACGAACCGGCTGGCGAAGCCGTCCGCGCCACGCTATGCCTGCGCGCTATGTCCGCACCAGGCCCCGCGGAAGACCCCGAACAAAGTTATCCGCCAAGCACCCAGGAAGGCGGGTCGCCGCCGGCCCCTGTGCGTCCCACACTTATCGAATTGATGTTTGCCCTGGCGAGGGTGTCGCTCTTCGCCTTTGGCGGCGTGCTGCCATGGGCGCGGCGCATGCTGGTCGAGGAAAAGCGGTGGATGACGGCGGATGAGTTCAACCGGTTGTTCGCCCTCTGCCATTTCATTCCCGGGCCCAACGTCGTCAACATGACCGCCGTTTTCGGTCTGCGATTGTATGGCGTCCTCGGGTCGGTCGCCGCCGTCCTGGCGCTGACCGCCCCGCCGGTCGCGCTGATGATCGCGGTGGGCATGCTCTATGCGCGCTACGGCGCGTCACCCGGCATCAGCGGGGGCCTCGCCGGCCTCGCGGCCGGGGTTGCCGGCCTGATGATTGCGACGGCCGCGCGCATGGCCGAGCCGCTTTTGAAGAAACGCATCGGCCCGGAGCCGCTGGTGGCCGTCGCCGTCTTCGTCGCGATCGGGTTCCTTCGCCTGCCGCTTCTGCCTGTGCTTGCGATTGCCGCGCCGCTCAGCATCGCGTTAGCGTGGTGGGTTCGCCGATGAAAGCGGGCGGAGATGTCCTCCTCGCGCTGGTCGTGCAGTTCGCGCTCCTGTCGCTGCTCGCCATTGGCGGGGCGAACGCCGTCATCCCGGAAATTCAACGCCAGGCGGTCGACCTCCATCATTGGGTCACCGAGCAGCAGTTTGGCGAGCTCTTTGCGCTCTCGCAGGCCGCGCCCGGACCCAACGTGATGATCGCGGCGCTGATCGGCCAACAGGCCGCGGGTCCGCTCGGCGCCATCCTCGCCATGGCCGCGATGTGCACGCCGACCGCGGTGCTCGCCTGTTTCGTCGCAAGAGTGTTCGACCGCTACCGCCACCGGCGCTGGCTCGTCGCCATCGAGGCGGGGCTGGTGCCGGTGACGATCGGCCTGTTTGCCGCGACCGCCCTGATCATCGCGCGCGCCGCCGACCGGAGCTGGGCCGCCGTCGCCGTTACCGCCGCCGCCTTCGCCGTCACCTATTGGACGCGAAGAAATCCTTTAATCGCGCTCGCTGCGGCCGCAGCGATTGGGCTCGCAGGGCTTCTTTAGGAGAGGATCGCGCCTTCATCTGCTTCGCGTGTGTGCCAATGGTTTGCTTCGCGACAATGGGAACCGTGTGGTAGGTAAGTTCAAAGGCTTGCGTTAAAGGCCGGGGAGAAAAGGAGGAGGGTATGTCGGAGGGCGTCGAGGCCTCTGGGGCATCGGCTGGCGATTCACATCGCTTGGCCGCGATTTTCGTTCCAGCAACGATCGGGCTCGCCGCCTTAGCCGGGTATTGGAGGACGTCGTCAGGATCGCATTCCGGCGAAACTTTGCTGATTTGCGGGCTTGGCCTCGTCGCGCTCGGCGTCGTCATGCTCCTCCTGCGGCTGGTCATTCACAATCCGCGCGATTTCTATGGCGGCCTCGCGCTTCTCGCGGTCGCTTTATTCGCCATTTGGGCAGCAAGCGGTTTGCCGGGCATGCGCGGGTTCGCCTTCGGTCCGGGCACCGCCCCGCGTCTGTTCGCCAGCCTTCTCGGCGCCCTGGGCATCGGCTTGATGCTGATCGGGATGTTCATGGAAGGCCCTGGCCTCGAGCGGTACGATATCCGCGCGCCGGCGCTTTTCGTCGCCGCCGTATTTTTCCTTGGGTTTGGACACGGCGCGGCAATGAAAGCGGTGGCCGCCTTCGCCGCCGCTTTGGGCCTTCTGATCGCCGTGATCGGGATGCTGCGTCCGAACAACCAATACATGCGCGGACCGCTGTTCATTGTGGCGGGCATCCTATTTTTCGCTTTGACGATCCGGCAGTTCGGCCTCGTTTTTGCGAGCTATATCAGTATCGTCATCGCCGCTTTCGGCACCAATGAGGTGCGCTGGTTCGAGGCGCTCATTTGGGCGGCTTTCCTGACCTTGTTCTGTGTTCTCCTGTTCCCGATCGCACTTAATCTGCCCCTGCAGCTGTGGCCGGTAAATCTGACGTTCAAAACCATGTTCCAGTTCCTCTAGGTCGACCGTCGACCCGCCGGTAGGTCCTCGTCATGACCGAACTTCTGCAGAATCTCGCTCTCGGCTTCGGCGTCGCCTTCTCGCCGATGAACGTCCTGCTGTGCATGGTCGGTGCGCTGGTCGGCACGCTGATCGGCGTGCTGCCCGGCGTCGGGCCGCTCGCCACCATCGCCATGCTGCTGCCGATCACCTTCGGCCTGCCGCCGGTCGGCGCGCTGATCATGTTGGCGGGCATCTATTACGGCGCCCAGTATGGCGGCTCCACCACGTCGATCCTCGTCAACATACCGGGCGAAGCATCCTCGGTCGTTACGACCCTCGACGGGCACCAGATGGCGCGACAAGGGCGGGCGGGACCGGCGCTCGCGATCGCCGCGCTCGGGTCATTCTTCGCCGGCTGCGTCGCGACGGTCCTGGTGGCGGCGCTCGGTGCGCCGCTGACGTCGATTGCATTGGCGTTCGGGCCTGCCGAGTACTTCTCGCTGATGGTTCTCGGCCTCGTCTTCGCCGTCGTGCTCGCCAAGGGTTCGGTGCTGAAAGCGGTAACGATGATCATGCTGGGCCTGCTGTTGTCGATGATCGGCTCCGACATCGAGACCGGGCAGTCGCGCATGGGCTTCGACATCCCCGAACTCGCCGACGGCATCGGCTTTGTCGTGGTGGCGATGGGCGTGTTCGGCTTCGGCGAGATCATGCGCAATCTCGAGCAGACCGAGACGCGCGACGTCGTCAAGGCAAAAGTCACCGGCCTGATGCCGACCTGGCCCGACCTCAAAGCCAGCGCCGGGCCGATCGGGCGCGGCACTGTGCTCGGCTCGATCCTCGGCATCCTGCCGGGCGGCGGCGCCGTCATCGCCGCCTTCGCCGCCTATACATTCGAGAAGAAGATTGCCAAGGATCCGTCGCGCTTCGGCCGCGGCGCGATCGAGGGCGTTGCGGCTCCCGAAAGCGCGAACAACGCCGCGGCGCAGACCTCGTTCATCCCCTTACTCACGCTCGGCATCCCGCCAAACGCGGTGATGGCTCTGATGGTCGGCGCCATGACCATTCATGGCATCGTGCCGGGGCCGCAGGTCATGCTCAAGCAGCCTCAGCTGTTTTGGGGCATGATCGCCTCGATGTGGATCGGCAATCTGATGCTGATCATCATCAACCTGCCCATGATCGGCTTTTGGGTCCGCCTTTTGCGCGTCCCTTACCGGATGTTGTTCCCGGCGATCCTGATCTTCTGCTGCATCGGCGTGTACTCGATCAACAATTCGCCGACCGACGTCATCATGACCGCGGCCTTCGGGTTGGTCGGCTACTGGCTGGTCAAGCATGATTTCGAGCCGGCCCCGATGTTGCTCGGATTCGTGCTCGGCCCGCTGATGGAGGAAAATCTGCGCCGTGCGATCCTGATCGCGCGCGGCGATCCGCTCACCTTTTTCACCCGGCCGATCTCGGGGGGGTTGCTGGCGGTTGCGATCCTCCTGCTCGTTGTCGCTGTCCTGCCGATGATCCGTGCGCGCCGCGCACAGGTGTTTGTCGAAGAATGAGGGGTCTACGACGAATCGGACCGCCGTCGCCGGCGCGGTCCGGTCTGACGGCCATCATGTGGCAGGCTGTCGCATCGCTCCCGGGCGTTGCCGGAGCCTCGAAAAGCGCATAAGGCGGCGCTGATCACCGGCGCTCACGGCGCGGGCGCCGGCCTTCATGCACTGATTCTTGTCGGAGGTTGTTCCGCCCCGGCGGAACGGGCGTTATCTTTAGCGCCTCGACTCGCGGCCGCCGAGCGCGGTGAGCGACCGGATTTCAGGCAACGCCGCCCATGCGCCAGTATCACGAACTGATGGATCGCATCCTCGCCGAAGGGGTGGAGAAGCGCGATCGCACGGGGACAGGCACGCTCTCGGTGTTCGGTCACCAGATGCGCTTCGATCTCGCCGACGGTTTCCCGCTCGTCACCACGAAGAAGCTGCACCTCAAGTCGATTGTCTATGAGCTCTTGTGGTTCCTGGCGGGCGACACTAACGTGAAGTTTCTCAACGAGCATGGCGTCACGATTTGGGATGAATGGGCGGATAAGCACGGCGATCTCGGACCAGTCTACGGGGCGCAATGGCGTTCCTGGCCCGCGCGCGCCGGCGGCGCTATCGATCAGATCGCCAACGTGGTGGAGATGATCCGACGCAATCCGGACTCGCGCCGTCTGATTGTCACCGCCTGGAACCCGGCGGACATCGAGCGGATGGCGCTGCCGCCGTGCCATTGTCTGTTTCAGTTCTATGTCGCCGAAGGCCGGCTTTCCTGCCAGCTCTATCAGCGCTCCGCCGACGTGTTTCTCGGCGTGCCGTTCAACATCGCCTCTTACGCGCTTCTGACTTTGATGGTCGCGCAGGTCACGGGCTTGGCGCCGGGCGAGTTCATCCACACCTTCGGCGACGCCCATCTCTATCTCAATCATCTGGAGCAGGCGCGTCTACAGGTGTCCCGCGCGCCGCGCACGCTGCCGACCTTGCGGCTCAATCCCGCAGTGACCGATCTGTTCGCGTTCCGCTACGAGGATTTCACACTGCAAGGTTACGATCCGCATCCACACATCAAGGCCGCGGTGGCGGTCTGAGCTGTTCTTGTGAGGAATCATGACCTGGCGCCAGCGACCCGTCATTTACGAGATCGCGACCTTCGTGTGGCTCAATGAGTTGCGCGCCCAATACGGTAAGTCTTTGACCCTGGCGACGATCCCCGCGCAAGAGTGGGACGCGCTCGCCAAGCTTGACGTCGACGCCGTTTGGCTGATGGGCGTTTGGGAGCGCAGCCCGACCGGGGTAGCCGTCTCGAACGCCCACCCCGACCTGCAGGCCGAGTTCCGCCGGGTGCTGCCGGATTACCGTCCGGACGACAATCTCGGCTCCGCCTATTGCGTGCGGGACTACGTCGTCGCCGCGGAGCTTGGCGGGCCGGCCGCGTTGGCGCAGGCGCGCGCCGAGCTCAACGCGCGGGGCTTGCGCCTCGTGCTCGATTTCGTCCCCAACCATGTCGCGATCGATCACCCCTGGGCCTTGCAGCATCCGGAGTACTTCATTCGCGGCAGCTACGAGGATCTGGCGCGCGCGCCGAACGACTTCGTCGACGTGAAGGGCGAGGTCTACGCCCATGGACGCGATCCGTATTTTCCGCCGTGGGGCGACGTCATTCAGGTCAATGCGTTCAACGCCGGCTTGCGCGCGGCGGCGATCGACACCGTGACTACGATCGCTGCGCAATGCGACGGCATGCGCTGCGACATGGCGATGCTGTTGCTCAACGATATTTTCGAGCGGACCTGGAGCGCGCGGGCAGGGAGGCGGCCTACGACCGAGTACTGGCAGGACCTCATTCCGGCGGTCAAAGCGAAGCATCCCGATGTGCTGTTCATCGCCGAGGCGTATTGGGACCTCGAATACGAACTGATGCAGAACGGCTTCGACTACTGCTACGACAAGCGGCTGTATGATCGCCTGGTCCACGACAACGCCGAGAGCGTGCGCGCCCATCTGACGGCCGGACTCGACTATCAGGACCGGCTGGTGCGCTTCATCGAGAATCACGACGAGCCGCGCGCCGCCGCCGCCTTTCCGGGGCAGAAGGAATACGCAGCCGCCGTCGTCGTTGCGAGCGCTCCCGGCGCGAAGCTCATCTATGACGGGCAGATCGAGGGCCGCAAAGTCAAGCTGCCGGTGTTCCTGGCCCGCCGTCCGCCGGAGCCGCCCGACGATGAACTCGCTGCGTTTTATCGCTCCCTCTTGAACACGATCCACGCCGACCTGTTTCACGTGGGCGAATGGCATCTGTGCGACCGCCACGGCTGGCCCGACAATGCGAGCTTTCACAACATCGTCGCTTGGACCTGGCGGCTGGGGGCCGAACGGACCCTGGTGGTGGTGAACCTTTCCGACTTCCGCTCGCAGGCGAGGGTGCGGCTGCCGTGGGACGACCTGCGCGACCACACCTGGCGCCTGGTGGAGACGCTGAACTGGGAATGCTACGTGCGCGACGGCGACGAACTCAGCGAACAAGGGCTGTTCGTCGAGCTCGACCCGTGGCGCTACCATTTCCTCAAGTTCGAGTGAGGGGAGGGCGCTCGCGTTCCTCTCGACGTTCGCGCTTCGCGTTCGGCGAGGACACCGTCATGCCTGCCCCCGAATGGGCTACGGATCAATGGACGACGAGCGCGCCGATGGCGGCGGCCAGGAAAATGGTGAAGACGACGCCGAGCAGCCGCAGAATCAGCAGCAATCGATTGACGCGGGCGATCTCTGCTTCGTCGGCCACCGGTTCGACAGGGAATTGGAAAAATAATGCCCGACGCACGAAGGGCGGCGGGGGCGTTCGGTTTGCAACCTCCGATATCGGGATGCGCTTATAGTAGCTGCCAATGTCGTAATTTGCGGATGTGATCTGGTAACTTGGAAGCAGCCGGTCCAGCAGGAACAAAAATCCGATTGGTCTGAGCTTGACCGTATCTGGCGTCGGGGTCTGCTGATCGGAAGGCGGCTGGTCGGGCGGGGCTTTGATCGTCGGCGAAAACGCCACCACCCTTAGCCACAGCAGGAAAATTGCCCAGAAAGCAATGAGCGTAATCGTCACCCACCAAAGAACCTTGCCCGGCCGATAGCCGTGGTCGGCCAGGAAATATAGGGCGCCGCGGAAAAGAAGTTGCGCCAAATCACTCAGCAGGTCGGGGATCGCCGACAGCGCCGCACTCAACTGGCTCCAGCCGCTCACTGTAGGGGCGGGCCCGGTCATGCTTGTGTCTGTCCCGGAAATCGGGGGTTGATCCGGGCCACCCTCATGGCGTTCAACGACGCCGCGGCAGAATGGCCCGATAATTGGCAGCAGCAGCCAATGCGCCGCGCGCTCGCACACTTCTCTGTTCGAGCGCGCAACTTTGATCTGCGTGCTGTCTGCCCCGGCCCTTTCGAAGGCGTTTGCGAAGGCCGTGTATGGCTGAGTCGAGCCAAGTTTATTCAGCTCCAGCCATTTCAACACCTCATCGACGGTCGGTATGTCCATTTGCGCTTTTAGTTCGGATATGATCGACGGCGTTCCGTCGCCCGGTCGGCCCGTCGTCGCGGGTTCGCTGCCGGCGTATTCGCAAGCGACTTGCGCGCTGTAGATTCGCTCAAACTGCAGGCCGTCGAGAGCCGTGAAGTAGTTCCGCTTATTGTCATCGAAATTAAAAACGAACCCCGCGGTTTTCAGACCTATCGCTTCGAATTTGTGGAGGTCCGCCGACACCTCGTCGTGAATGGTTCGCTTCCCGGACCACAGATTGACGATCAAATTATTGCCGATCGTATTGCCGTTGAGGGCGACAATGGTGCGGAGGTAAAGCTTCGATCCTTCGCTAGGCGCGGAAAATTTCTCTTTGGCGGAAAGATCGGCGGCACGCGGGGAAAGCCACTGAAATTCATTGATGCAAAGCGAAGAATGCACTTTGCTGTCGAACAAGAAAAATTCCGCTCTGTACTTTATCGATTCGCTCTCACACGGTTCGGAGTCCGCAACGACCTTCTTTACCTCTTCGCTGGCAAGCGTGCGCTTGACGACATCCGTGATCGAAAACGCTCTTTTCCACGAATAGATTGCTTCGGCAGCCGCGCCTTGAATGGATAGCGGTGCGATCGTGCCGAAACCGACGCGATTTGCGGCGAGGAAGCCAATTTCGCTCTTGTTGATATAATACGCGCACCGCGCTTCGCTGTGACTTAGCTCGAGCAATCCGCCGATGCTGCTGAACTGCGTCAGGAAGAAAGACAATGCCGAGGCGCGAATGCTAAGCACGCGTGCGATCCGCGCGCCCTCGAAGTGAGCGAGGTGAAATAGCACGCTCTCGCGAAAGAACACGGAGCCGTCCACAGTGGTGTCAATGACGGCCAGCCCCGTGATGAAGCTTCGGTCGCCAAACACGGATCCCTCGAAATACGAGCGGACAATTCTGAACTGGTTGAAAACCAGGCTCCCATCGACGGAAAAATCACCCTTCGTGCGAAAATTGCGAATTTCGATTCCTTCTTTGAAGACCGATCGGTCGAGAATGAGGGAGAACGGCAAATCGAGTCCGACGAGATTGAGCTTTTCGCAAAATAAGGCCCCGAGAATTCGAATTCCGTGCGCGCCGATCGTAGACGCGTAGTCCTTGATGATTTGATTGAGGGCGTTGGCTGGAATGCGTCTTGCGTTGAATGGTGCTTGCGTGCTTCCCTGTTGTGCCGCGTCCCGCTGTGCGGGAGCCGCTGGACAATCGTGGGTGAGACTGACGTCGAAAGGCGCGTTCGGGGCCTCCTTCGTCAAATGACTCGTTCCTGCGCGGTAAGGCGTGCATTGCAAGTGATCCGCAAACAGGACGGCTTCTTTGTTCTGGCCTAGGCACGTGCCGATCGCAGGGACGATGTCGGACTCGCGGTCGACACGAATAAAGTCCGGATCGTCCGTATTTGTCTTACTGTCGGCAGCATGAAGGGCGGTGGTCGCGAACCCCACCGCGACGACGACGGCAATGACGCACCGGCGAAGCCAATAATACATGACATGGGACCGCGGGCTTTGCGCCCGTCTCATGTTAGGTTGCGGTAAAGAAATATGGCAAGGTTGAACCGGGGCTGCGTAGCTCGTTCGCTAAAGTATGGTTAACGACCGCCGGATTTTCCCATGCCCTTTGTGACGCCCGTCTCCCTCGTCCTCGTCGTTGCCGTCGCCGACAACGGCATCATCGGCCGCGCCGGCGGACTGCCGTGGCGGCTCAAATCCGATATGCGGCATTTCCGGGCGCTAACGCTCGGCCATCCGGTGGTGATGGGGCGCAAGACATATCAGTCGATCGGCCAGCCGCTGCCCGGCCGCACCAACATCGTCATCAGCCGGGACGGCGCCTTTTCCGCGCCAAGCGTCCTCGCGGCCCCGACCCTCGAGGCCGCGCTCGAAGCCGCACGTGGCGATGCGCTGCGGCGCGGCGTCGATGCAGTCATGGTCGTCGGCGGCGCCGAAATCTATGCGCAGGCGATGCCGCTGGCGTCGCGCCTGGAAATCACGCGCGTGCATGCGAACCCTCCGGGGGACGCCCTGTTTCCTCCCATCGTCGCGGGGGAGTGGCGCGAGACGGCGCGGCATGACGGTTCCGCGGGGCCGGAGGACGAGGCGGCGTTCACGTTCGTAAGCTATGCGCGGGCCGCTCCCGCGCCCGAAACCCATGCGTCACTGAGCGGCAAGGCCGCGCGTTGATCCAGGGGTTGGTTTCCTATAACCCAGGTCACATCTTTGCCGAATGCGCCGGAACAAGATAAAGGCCGATCGGCGCAAGGCGGGCTAGCGCGCCCGCCGGACAAGACCCGCCCGCCAGGAACGAAGGAAGGGCTCGATCATGCCGTGGAGCAATCAGGGTGGTGGTCCGTGGGGACCCGGCCCCAAGGGGCCGTGGGGCTCCGGTCCACAATCGACGGGACCGAGCACGCCTGATCTTGAAGAGTTGCTGCGTCGCAGCCAGGACAGGCTGAGGAACGTGCTTCCGGGCGGCAGCCTGGGCGGACGCGGAATCATTCTCATCGTGATCGCCGCTCTTGCGCTGTGGGGGCTCTCGGGCTTCTACCGGGTCGAGCCGGACGAACTCGGCGTCGTCCTCCGCTTCGGAAAATATGTCCGCGACGCCAAGCCGGGCCTCAATTACCACCTGCCTTATCCGATCGAGACCGTGCTCCTGCCGAAAGTCACCCGCGTCAACCGCATCGATATCGGCATGCGGATCGTCGAGGACGTCCGCCGCGGCTCGACCATGCGCGACATTCCGGAGGAGAGCTTGATGCTCTCGGGCGATGAGAACATCGTCGATGTCGATTTTGCCGTCTTCTGGGTGATCAAGCCGGATGAAGTGGCGAAATATCTCTTCAACATTCAGAACCCGGAAGGGACCGTAAAAGCGGTCGCCGAAAGCGCCATGCGCGAGGTGATCGGGCGCTCGGAAATCCAGCCCATCCTCACCGGGGCGCGGCAGAACATCGAGACCGCCGTGCAGGAGCTGATGCAGAAAATTCTCATCGATTATGGGGCGGGCATTCAGATCACGCAGGTGCAATTGCAGAAGGTCGATCCTCCGGCGCAGGTCATCGACGCGTTCCGCGACGTTCAGGCGGCGCGCGCCGACTCCGAGCGCGCGCAGAACGAGGCCCAGACCTACGCAAACCGCGTCATTCCCGAAGCCCGCGGGCGCGCCGCGCAGATCACGCAGGCGGCGGAGGCCTATCGCGAACAGACGGTCGCCGAGGCGAGGGGCCAGGCTGGTCGCTTCGACAAAATCTACGCCGAATACCGCAAGGCGCCGGAGATCACGCGTGAGCGGCTCTATCTTGAAACGATGGAGCGTGTGCTCGGCGGCACCGACAAGATCATCCTTGACTCGTCCGGCGCCGGCGGCGTCGTTCCCTACATCTCGCTCGACGAGTTGACGAAACGCGGGCCCATGTCGGGGCAACAGCCGCAACAGCAACGCTCGCAGGCGGGAGCAAACCGATGAGGCTCGGCATCGTAGGTGGGGTCGCCGCCGTCGTCATCGTGCTGCTGCTGTTCCTCGGCTACAGCGCGGCGTTCACCGTCTATCAGACCCAGCAGGCGCTCGTCGTTCGCCTCGGCGAGCCGGTGCGCGTCGTCACCCAACCCGGATTGCATTGGAAGATGCCGCTGATCGACAGCGTGATTTACGTCGACAAGCGCATCCTCGATCTTGAAAACCCGGCGCAGGAAGTCATCGCTTCCGACCAGAAGCGCCTCGTGGTGGACGCCTTCGCGCGCTACAAGATCGTCAACCCGCTGCGGTTCTATCAGACGGTCGGGACGGTTGAAGGCGCCAATTCGCGGCTGTCGACCTTGCTCAATTCGGCCCTTCGGCGCGTGCTCGGCGAAGCCACGTTGACCCAGGTCGTGCGCGATCAGCGCGAGCACTTGATGAATCGTGTGCGCGAGCAGCTCGAACGCGAGGCGCAGGCATTCGGGATTTCGGTGGTGGACGTCCGCATCCGCCGGGCGGACCTGCCTGAACAGAACAGTCAAGCGGTTTATCAACGCATGCAGACCGAGCGCCAACGCGAAGCGGCCGAGTTCCGGGCGCAGGGCAGCCAGCGCGCCCAGGAAATCCGCGCCCGCGCCGATCGCGAGGTGACGGTGCTCGTCGCCGAGGCGACGTCGAAAGCCGAGCAGACGCGCGGCGAGGGCGATGCGGAGCGCAACCGCATTTTCGCGGAAGCCTTCGGCAAGGACCCCGGCTTCTTTTCCTTCTACCGCTCGATGCAAGCCTATGAAGCCGGATTGAAGCCGACCGATACCCGCCTTCTGCTGCGGCCTGATTCCGATTTCTTCCGCTACTTCGGAAATCCGGCCGGAAACGGCCGCGCCAATCCGCCGGCGCGGACACCGACCCCGTCGCCAACGCCGACGCAGTGATCGTGGGCTAGAGCGAATTCCGTTCCAGTGGAAACGGAATTCGCTCTGGTTGTCCTTGCGTGGTCGCATTTCTTGCGGCGAACCGGTTCCCACTCGCCAGGAAATGCGCAAAGGCCCAGGCCAATTCTCGGACCAGCCCCCATGTCCCAGCTCTTCGTTGCGATTGGCCTTGTCTTCGTGCTCGAGGGGTTGTTCTTTGCCGCGTTTCCCGGACCCGCGCGCCGCTCGGCCGTGGCCATTCTGGAGACGCCCGAGCAGACGCTGCGGGTGATCGGTCTGATCAGCGCTGCGGCAGGCGTCGGGGTCATCTGGCTGACCAAGATCTTCGGTTGACGCGATCCGTCAGGGCTTCGGAATCGTGATGCAAACGTCGACACACGCCGACTGATCCAAGCGTCGGCGGATGGAATCCTCGCCGCGCGACGAGGGCTGCGCCGCCCGCCGCCCGCTCAGGCCTCCGGCAGAACGATGCGCCGATACAGGTGCCAGGTCGCATGACCGAGCACCGGCAGCACGACCAGAAGGCCGAGAAACGCCGGCAGGCACGCGACGATCATCAGAATAACGACCACCGCAGCCCAGCCGATCATCGGACCGGGGCTTGCCACCACCGCCCGCACGCTGGTGATCATCGCGGTCACGAAATCGATGTCGCGATCGAGCAGCAGCGGAAACGACACCACCGTCAGCGAGAACAGGACGAGCGACAGGACGGCGCCCATCAGATGGCCGACGATCAGGAAGATCCAGCCCTCCGGGGTCGTGGTGACGACGAGCAGGAAATCCCGCAGCGAAGAAAAGGATTTCAGCCCCAGCATGAGGGCGATGAGGAGCCGGATCTGATACATCCAGACGACGAAGATGAAGACGGTCACGAAGGCCATCCAGCCGAGTTCGCGCCGGCCTTGAGCGACGATCGCCCCGATTACCGCCGACCATGACAGGGGCTGGCCGGTTTCGCGCCGCCGGCTCACTTCATACAGTCCGACGGCGACAAAGGGTCCGATCAGGGCGAAGCCGGCGGCCAGCGGGTAGGCGAGGTAGCTTGCGCCAAACGCGGAAGCGCAGAGCACGATCAGAATGCCGCCGAGGGCGTAGAGCGCGCCAAAAACGAGCCCATAGACCGGCGCGCTCTGGAAATCGCGCAGACCTTCGGCGAGGGCTTCGACGATCTCGCCGACCGTGACGGCCCGCACGACGGGGTCGGGCTTGCGGGCAGCGACCGGGAGCTGCGAGGAAGAATCGGCATGGTTTTCGCCGCTCATGGTTCCCCCCTGGGCCCTCTTGGGCCTCGTGAGCGTTGAGCGGTGAAGGTTCTCCTTAAAGGCGAAATTTGGCAAGCGGAGACTCGCCTCCGTAGTGGGGCGTGACTGCCTTGCGTATGTCCGCCCAACCCCCGGGGGGCTCACAGCACGCGGACGCTCCCGCGACAGCGTCGAAAGCTAGGCGATTCTGCGGCGCCCTGTTGCTGAAGATTCTCTTAACAATAAGAAGGTGAAGGGGTGGAACCGGAGGCCGGGCTCCGCGTTAGATTTGGCAGCATCTACTGGCGCGGTGCAGCCACGAGGGGGCCTAAAGTGATTCGTCCTGATTCTCCCGGCAAACTGATTGTGTCCGCTGCGCGGGCACGCCTTTACAGTTCGGCGAGTACTTGGAGCGTTATCGGCGTTGCGTTGGGTGCGTCGCTTGCGTTGTTAGGAGCGGGGCCGGCCGAAGCGGCCTATTATTACAATTACGGTTACTACGGTTACGGCTATCGCGCGCCGCCGGCCCGCCAGCCGCGCGCCGTCAACAAGAAGAGAACGAAGAAGCCCCGAGAGGAGCAGGCGAAGAAGGAAGCGCCGAAGCCGATCAAGGGGCCGCTTACGATCGTCGTGTCCATCGGCGAGCAGCGCGTCCGCGTTTTCGATTCGACCACGCTGGTCGCCGAGTCGCCAACGTCGACCGGCACGCGGGCCTTTCCGACGCCGATGGGCGTATTCAGCGTGATTCAGAAGAACCGCATCCACTATTCGAACCTCTATGCAAACGCGCCGATGCCTTACATGCAGCGGCTGACCTGGTCAGGGACCGCGATGCATACGGGCGTGCTGCCCGGTTATGCCGCTTCGCACGGCTGCATTCGGCTGCCGAACTCTTTCGCGGCCCGGCTGTGGACGATGACCAAGCTGGGCACGCGCGTGATCGTCGCGCGCCACGGCCTGCAGCCTGCCCCCATCGTTCATGCCAAACTTGACGAACTGAAGCGGAAGCCTCCCGAGGCGACGCCGATGGCGGAAGGCGCGACCGGCAAGACAGCGGCAACCGAAGGACCGGTTGCGACCGATGGGCTCGGCACGCCGATGCCGAATGTCACCGAGGCGCCGCCTAAACCGGCAGTGCCGGTTATAACCGAGCTGAAGCCGACCACGCCGGTCCTCAACGAGAAGTACATGCCGGCCCCGGCGGCCGAGCCGTGGATCACCCCCGGAGGCAGCGCTGATCCGACTGCGCCCGCGGCTGCTCCTCCGAAACCGCTGAAACCCGGTCCGGTTGCGATCTTCATCAGCAAGAAGGAAGGAAAGCTGTTCGTCCGCAAAGGCTTCGAGCCTGTGTTTGATGTTCCGGTGCAGATCGCGAATCCGGACCTTCCGCTGGGCACGCACGTTTACACCGCCGCGGAAAACAAGGACGACAGCCTCGGCATGAACTGGATCGCAGTGTCGCTCCCGGCGGAATCTCGGGTCGCGTCGCACTCCGAAAAGCGTGGCAAGACGCGTGGCGGTAAGCACCATGTCGCCGCACCACCCGCGCCGCCGGTGGCGACCACAACGGCCGCCGAGGCGCTCGATCGGATCGAGCTCCCGGCCGAGGCGGTCGAACGCTTGGCCGAGATGCTCGGCCCCGGCGCCTCGCTGATCATCTCCGACAAGGGCTTGGGCTACCAGACCGGCAAGGGCACCGATTTCATCGTCCTGTCGCGCTGACGCACCGCAACGTTAACGTCGAAGCCTCGACAATGGCCGGGCCCTCGGGCCCGGCCATTTCATTCGTAGAATTGACGAAATGGGTGTTGGCAGGGGGATGCTGCGTACGCTAAGGAACCTCTGAATCTTTAATCCAGCTCCGTTCCGTAGCTCGGCGCCAACCGCGCTGACGGGCCGCAAAGGGCGAGGATCGGAGGGCATGCCGGACGTCACAATCGGGCTTTGGTGCGCCGCGGGGTTTCTCGTTATTGGCGCAAGTGGGGCTGCGGCCGGCCGTTTTTCCTTTGCGACGACGCTGGTCTATGGCCTCTCCTTAGCCGTCTCTCTGGTCGCGGTCGGGCTTGCACTGACGTTTCTTCTGCAGCCCGCTCAGGCTTCAACCGTCGCTCTGCCGCTTGGCCTGCCCGGGACCGGGGCCCATTTCCGGCTGGACGCGCTTTCCGCCTTCTTTCTCCTGGTGGTCAGTATCGGGGGAACGACGACAAGCCTCTATGCCCTCGGCTATGGCCAGTCCGAACGGGCGCCGCTCCGCGTACTCCCCTACTATGGCGCATTCCTCGGAGGCATGACCCTCGTCGTGCTCGCCGCGGACGCCTACTCGTTTCTCCTGGCCTGGGAGTTCATGTCGCTCGTCTCATGGGCGCTCGTCGTGGCGCATTACCGCGAGCCCGCCAATATTCGCGCCGGCTACATCTATCTGGTGATGGCGAGCTTCGGCACTTTGTGCCTGCTCCTCGCTTTCGGATTGCTGGCGCACGCCAGCGGCGACTATACGTTCGCGGCGATGCGGGCGACCAAGCTGGAACCGCCGGTCGCCGTGGCCGTCACCGCGCTGACCCTGATCGGCGCGGGTTCGAAAGCCGGCATCGTTCCCCTCCATGCATGGCTGCCGCTGGCCCATCCGGCGGCGCCGAGCCATGTCTCGGCGCTTCTCAGCGGCGTCATGACCAAGGTCGGCGTGTATGGCTTCGTGCGCATCGTGTTCGACGTCGCCGGCGACCTAAGCCCCTGGTCCGGCCTCGTCGCGTTGACGATCGGCGGGGTAACCGCCGTCCTGGGCGTGCTCTATGCGCTGATGCAGCACGACCTGAAGCGCCTGCTCGCCTACCACACGGTTGAAAATATCGGCATCATCTTCATTGGGCTGGGCTTGGCGCTCGCTTTTCGCGCCAACGGGCAAGACGGCGTGGCGGCGCTTGCGCTGACGGCGGCGCTGTTCCATGTCTTCAATCACGCGATCTTCAAGAGCCTGTTGTTCTTCGGCGCGGGCGCCGTGCTCGCGGCGACCGGGCAGCGGGATATGGAGCGCCTCGGCGGCCTCATCCATGTCATGCCGCAGACTGCAATCGTTTTTTTGATCGGGTGCGCCTCGATTTCCGCGCTGCCTCCGCTCAACGGTTTCGTTTCTGAATGGCTGACCTTTCAAGCGATCTTGCTGAGCCCGCAGCTTCCCCAATGGGGCCTGAAATTTGCGGTTCCGGCCACCGGCGCGCTGCTCGCGCTCGCCGCGGCGCTGGCGGCCGCCTGTTTCGTGAAAGCCTACGGCGTGGTCTTCCTCAGCCGGCCGCGATCACCGGAAGCCGCCGTGGCCAAGGAGGTCGATCGCTTCTCGCTCAGTGCGATGTTCGTGCTCGCCGCCCTCTGCGTGCTCGCCGGCGTCTTGCCGGGCTTCGTGATCGATGGGCTGGGCCCGGTGACAAGCGCGCTCACCGGCGCGACGCTTCCTCATCAGGCGTCCATGCCCTGGCTTTCGATCGTTCCGATTGCCGAAAGCCGGAGCTCCTACAACGGGCTCATCATCTTCCTGTTCCTGACGTCCTCCGGCCTCTTCGGCGCCGCGGTGATCCATAAGTTCGCGACGCGGGCGACGCGGCGAAGCGCCATCTGGGACTGCGGCTTTCCGCTCGACAGTCCGGTGACGCAATACACGAGTTCGAGCTTCGCCATGCCGATCCGCCGCGTGTTCGGCGCAGCGGTGTTTAGTGTGATCGAACGCGTCGACATGCCGCCGCCGGGAAACCTGCGCGCCGGTCATTTCCAGGTGCGGGTGCGCGACCCCGCTTGGCGCTTCATCTACGGGCCGCTGGCGCGCTCGGTGACGAAGAGCGCGCAGTGGCTGAACCGGATGCAGTTCCTCACCGTCCGCAGCTATCTCACCCTCGTTTTCCTCGCGCTCATTGCGCTGTTGCTCGTGGTGGCGGCATGGCGGTGATCAGCGCGCTCCTATTGCAGTCTTTCCAGATCACGCTGATCGTGGTGATCGCCCCGCTCGTGGTGGGGATCACGCGCAAGGTGCGCGCCCGCCTTCTGCGCCGCCGGGGGCCGCCCCTTCTGCAGGTCTATTACGATCTGTGGAAGCTGATGCACAAGGAAGCGGTGCTCGCCCACAACGCCTCCTGGGTTTATCGCAGCGCGCCCTATCTCGTTTTCGCCGCGACTTGGGTGGCGGCGGGCCTGGTGCCGACCTACGCGACCGGCTTGTTGTTCTCCTGGTCGGCGGACTTGATCGCCATCGTCGCGCTGCTGGGGACCGCGCGCTTTGCGCTCGCGCTCGCGGGCATGGATGTCGGCACCGCGTTCGGCGGCATCGGGTCGTCGCGCGAAATGATGATTGCCTCGCTCGCCGAACCGGCGATGCTGCTGATCGCCTTCACCGTCGCGCTCATCGCCGGCACCACCCAACTTTCGGCGATTGCGACAGTGTTCATCACTGCGGAAACTGGCCTGCGCGTCTCCCTCGGCCTGGCGCTGCTCGGCCTGATCGTCGTCGGGATCGCCGAGAATGCGCGCATCCCGATCGATAACCCCGCAACCCATCTCGAACTCACGATGGTGCACGAAGCGATGGTGTTGGAATATTCCGGCCGGCACCTCGCGATGATCGAGGCGGCGGCGGCGGTCAAGCTCGTGCTCTACTTCTCGCTCATCGCCTGCCTGTTTTTCCCCTTCGGCATCGCCACTGGAGACAAGACCCTAGCGTCGCTTGCGGTCGGCGTCGGCAGCTATCTGTTCAAGATGGCCGTCTTCGCCGTTCTGTTGCCGATCGCCGAGACGAGCGTCGCCAAGATGCGGGTGTTCCGCTATCCGGCCTTTCTCGGCGGCGCATTTGCCGCCGCCGCGCTTGCCGTGTTCTTGCGCTTCGTATCGCGAGGATTTTGATGCCCTCTTTATGGTTCGACATCGCTCATCTGTTTGCCGGCGGGGTGCTGGTGTTGAGCCTCGTGCTGCTCTACCAGGACCGCGTCACCGCGGCGATCAACGTCTTCGCGTTGCAGGCGATCACGCTTGCATTGTCGGTTGGTTGGCAGGCTTTCATCCAGAGCGAGCCGCTCCTTCTCGTCACGGCGCTGCTCGCGCTTGCGGTCAAGGGGTTCGTCATCCCGACGGCGCTCCATCGCATCGTGCGCCGTCTCGACGTCCATCGCGAAGTCGAGCAGGTGATCGGCGGGGGAGCGACGATGCTCGCCGGGCTTGCGCTGGTTGCGCTGTCGATCCTCCTCTTGCAGCCCGTGGCCGGCACCGGCGACGTGGTGGCGCACGAGGACATCGCGTTTGCGCTGGGCGTCGTCCTGCTCGGGCTTCTGATGATGATCACCCGCTACAATGCCGTGACCCAGGTGATCGGCTTCATGTCGCTCGAGAATGGCCTCATCCTGGCGGCGACCGGCGCCCGCGGCATGCCCCTCGTGGTCGAGATCTCGGTCGCCTTTTCCGTCCTCATCGCCTTCATCGTATTCGGGGTGTTCGTGTTCCGTATCCGCGAGCGGTTCGATACGGTCGACGTGACCGTGCTCGAGCGCTTTCGCGGCGAGCGGAGGGAGCAGGCCTGATGCCCAATCCCGCCGTCCTCCCGTTTTCGCCGATGTTGCTGTTGCTCATCGTGCCGGCGGCGGCGATTCCGGTGCTTGCCGCCGTCGCGAACTATCGCCTGAGCGCGGCCCTCAACATACTCGCCTGCGCGCTGACCCTCGCCGTCGCGCTCTCGCTGCCGTTCCTGCCGCGCGTGCGCGGCGATCTCTTCATCATCGACGACTTCAATATTTTCCTTCTGGTGCTGACGACGTTCGTCGGCTTCACCACCAGCGTCTATTCCGCAAGCTATATCGGCCACGAGCTGGAGACCGGGCGGCTCACGCCCGTGCTGCTCCGCTTCTATCATTCGATGTATCAGGCGATGCTGGGCGCGATGAATCTCGCGCTCATCGCCAACAATGTCGGGCTGATGTGGGTCGGCGTTGAAGTGGCGACGCTCGCCACCGTGATGATGGTCGGCACCTACCGCACGCCGGAAGCGATCGAAGCGGCGTGGAAATACTTCATTCTCGGCAGCGTCGGCATCGGGCTCGCCTTCTTCGGAACGGTGCTCACCTATCTCGTGGCCGCGCAGGCGCTGGGCGGCGGCCTGTCGGCGATGGCCTGGGACCTCATGGTGCAGAACGCCAGCAGGTTAGATCCTTCCCTTCTCTCGCTCGCATTCGTTTTTCTACTGGTCGGCTACGGCACCAAAGTCGGCCTCGCGCCGTTCCACGCCTGGCTGCCCGACGCGCATTCCGAGGGGCCGACGCCGATCTCGGCGGTGCTGTCGGGGCTTTTGCTGAATGTCGGGCTGTATGCATTGCTGCGCTTCAAGATCGTCGTCGCCGGCAATCCGGGTGCGATCAATGTCGGCGCCATCCTGATCGTGCTCGGCGTCGTGAGCCTGCTGTTCGCCGCCTTCATGCTGTTCCGCCGGCGCGACATCAAACGGCTGTTCGCCTATTCGTCGATCGAGCATATGGGGATCATAACATTCGCCTTCGGGGTGGGGGGCCCGCTCGCGAATTTCGCCGGCCTCCTGCACATGAGCATGCATTCGCTGACCAAGTCGGCGATCTTCTTCGCCGTCGGCCACATCGCGCAGGCGAAGGGGACGCAGCGCATTGCCGACGTCAGCGGCCTGTCGGTGACCCATCCGGCGCTTGCGCTCGGCTTCGCGCTCGGCGTGATCGCCATCGCCGGGTTGCCGCCCTTCGGCGTCTTCATGAGCGAGTTCCTGCTGGTCAGCTCGGCGATTGCCCGTCAGCCGCTGCTGACACTGGTGTTTGTCACCGGTCTGTTGGTCGCGTTCGCCGCGTTGCTGTTGCGCCTGCACGGGCTCCTGTTCGGCGAGCCGACAGGAAAGAACGAGCGGGTGCGCGCCTCCTACGTGCCGCTGTTCATCCATCTCGTCCTGATCCTTATCGCCGGGCTATGGCTGCCCAATGCGGTCGTAGGCTGGTTCCGCGGCGTTGCGACAATGCTCGGGTGAACGGATGGACCACGACCGCATCGCTCGATTGCTGGAGCAGGCGCAAACGGTCGCGTCGCTCAAGCCGTGGCCGCGTTACGAGGTCGACCACGCCGTATTCGGCGAGATCGGCTGCGTGATCGGGGAGGGCGAGCGCGAACTGCTCGGCCTGTGGGCGGAGCCGGGCATGGTGCATATGGCGTTGCGGCGGATCGGAGAAGACCCCTGCGTCGTCTCGACGGTCGTCAGCGATGACCGCTTTCCTTCGATCGGCCGTTGGCATGCGCCGGCCATCCGGCTGGAGCGGACGATCCATGATCTCTACGGCTATGTGCCCGAAGACGCCGAAGACACCCGTCCCTGGCTTGATCACGGCGCCTGGGAGATCGAAAGCCCGCTCGGCGGCCGAACAAGCTCGGCCCTGCGCGACCCGGCCGACTATGCCTTCCTGCCCGTGCATGGCGAGGGGCTGCATCAGATTCCGGTCGGCCCGGTGCACGCCGGCATCATCGAACCCGGCCATTTCCGCTTCACGGCCAATGGCGAGATCGTCGCCCGGCTGGAGGAGCGGCTCGGCTATGTGCACAAGGGGATCGACGCCCTGACCACCGATGCGCCGCTTGATCGCGCCGCCCGGATCGTTGCGCGCGTGTCCGGCGATTCGACGGTCGCGGCGAGCTTTGCTTTCGCCCACGCGGTCGAGGCCGCGCTCGGTTTCGAGGCGCCGCCACGCGCCGCAGGCGTTCGCGGCGTGATGGCCGAGCTCGAGCGGCTCGCCAATCACTTCGGCGACATCGGCGCGGTCTGCAACGACGCGGCTTTCGCGCTGATCCACGCGCATTGCGGCATTCTCCGCGAGCGCGTGCTTGCCGGTTGCGAGGCCGTCTTTGCCCATCGTCTGATGATGGATGTGATCGTGCCGGGCGGCGTTGCGGCCAATATCACGCATGACGGCGCGCGGCTGATTCTCTCTGCGCTAGACGACATCGCTCCGGCCTTTACCGAGGTCGTCCGCTGCTACGAGGACACGCCATCGCTGCAGGATCGCACCTGCAATACGGGCTTTCTTTCGCCCGAGCTTGCCAAGCGCTTCGCTGCCGGCGGCTATGTCGGGCGCGCCTCGGCGCGCGACTTCGATGCCCGGCGCGACCTTGCCTATCCGCCCTATGCCGGCCGCGCCTTCGATGTGCCGTTGTTCACGGCAGGCGACGTCGATGCGCGCGTAAGGGTGCGGATCGGCGAAGTTTTAACGAGCATGCAGCTTGTGCGCGATCTTCTAGCGACGTTGCCCGACGGCCCGGTGCTGACGCCGATCCCGCGGATCGACGAGGCGCGCGAAGGCATTGCCATCACCGAGGCGTTTCGCGGCGATCTCCTCGTCTGGCTGCGCGTCATGCCGGATGAGCGCGTCGCCCGCTGCCATGTGCGCGACGCGTCGTGGCTGCAGTGGCCGCTGCTCGAAGCGGTGATCGAAAACAACATCGTCGCCGACTTCCCGCTCTGCAACAAATCGTTCAACTGCTCCTATTCCGGACACGATCTGTAAGGCATCAGACGTTGCGCACGCTCCTCCTCAAATCGCTGTTCGCGAAGCCTGCGACGATCGATGGCCCGGCGCCCGCGGACGCGGCCCTCGAAGAGGTCGGCCGTGCGCTCGAAGCGCGTGTGCGCCGTCTGTATGGGCGCTCGCTCACGATCCGCGAGGTCGATGCGGGCTCGTGCAACGGCTGCGAGCTCGAGATCCATGCGCTGAACAATCCGGTCTACGACGTCGAGCGGTTCGGCGTGCGCTTCGTCGCCTCGCCGCGCCACGCCGACGTGCTGCTCGTCACCGGCCCGGTCACGCGCAATATGAGCGTGGCGCTGGCGCGCACCTATGCGGCGACGCCCGATCCGAAATGGGTGGTCGCGGTCGGCGACTGCGGTTGCGGCTGCGGAGTATTCGAGGGCAGCTATGCGGTGGTCGGCGCGGTCGAAAAAGTGCTGCCCGTCGACCTCTCGATCCGCGGCTGCCCGCCGCGACCGATTGATCTGTTGAAGGGGCTGGTCGCATTGGTCGAGAAGGCGACGGCGAAAGCGCTCCCGAGCAAAGAATGAGTGCGCGCCCGCGCTGATGCCGCCTCGCTGCAGAGATGAAGAAAACGATTGCCGAATGACCGACCGAAGCTGATCGACGCGAACCGCGGGCACAGCGCGGCGGGCAGCAGCCTGGTGACGTTCAGCTGGCGCGCAGCAAGCTTATGAGCACCGCCGCAAAGATCGCCGAAGTGATGACCCCGCTGATGTTGGCCCCGAGCGCGTGCGGCAGAATGATCGCGTTCCTGTTGGCCGCTGTGACGACTTTCTGCGCCACCTTGGACGTGGTCGGGACGCAGGACACCGCGGCGATGCCGATCACCGGGTTATATTTTCCGCCCGACCACCAGTACAGGATATACCCGCCGAGCAGGCCGCCAAGCGCCGAAAAAATCAGCGCCAGGATGCCAAGCACGAGCAGGATGGCGACCTTGGGATCGAGAATGGTGTTGGCTTCGCAGAGCACGCCGAGCACGAGACCGAGGAAGAAGGTCGCGCCGTAAAGAATCTGGTTCGAGAACAGATCGTAGAAGTAGTTGAGGCCGCTCTCACGAACGATCACGCCGAGGAACAGCGCCAGGAACAATGGCGCCGCAACCGGGAACAGCAATGACAGCAGTACGCAAGCGACCACGGCGAAGACCATCTTTTCGCCGGCCGAGATCGGCCGGGTGTTCTCCGCGGGCATCTGGATAGCACGCAGACGCTCGGGCACGACCATCTTGATCAGATAGGGGTAGCCCCCGTAGGTGAGACCGAGATAGAGATAGCCGACCACCGTGATGGGAACGAAGATCTCCGGCGCGAGAATCAGCGAGGCGAACAGCACCATCGGCCCGTCGGCGCCGCCGATGGTCGCGGTCGCTGCGGCTTCCTTCACCGGCAGGCCCATCCAGACGCCAAGCGGAAACGCAATCAGCGTCCCCAGCTCGCCGCAGATCGCAAGAAACATGCTGCGGAACGGGCGCTGCATGACATAGCCGACGTCGAGCAGGGTGCCGATGCCGAGGAAGACAAGACAGGCGATCAAGCCGTTGGAGAACGTTAGCGTGTAGACCGGTTGGAGCCAGTTGATCTGTAGTTGGGTGACGACTTGATCAGTAGTGGACGCGAGTGGGTCGAGGAACAGCGTTCCCATTTTGCCCGCTTGCAGGAAGAGAACGCCGGCGTTCACCGTTGCCATGCCGAGACCCATCGGGATCATGAGCAACGCTTCCAATACGCCCTTCTGGCCGAGATAGATCAGCAGCAGGCCGAGCAACATCAGGAAGATGCGGCCGAACAGGATGGTCGGCTCAGCGGCGGCGAGCGTGGCAATTCCTTGAAACAGGTCGAGAATGTTGAGGTGGGTCACGCTTGGCGTCTTTCCGGTTAGGGACGACTGGGAATTGCGTTCTCAACGATGCGGCGCGTGCGATATGTGATGCCGCGCCCGCGCTTCGTGGGCCCATGCGGATTGGTCGGCCGATTCGGTGAGAGAGATGATCCGGTGAGCGCCCATGAAGGCGTGAACCGCGGCCGCGATGACCGCCGCGGTCATGGCGGATTCGTCAACAGCCGGCTTGGCGGAGACCGTCAGCGGCGGTGCGACGACCATTGCGGGTTGTTGGGTCCGCGCAAGTAGAACTACGATCAGACGGATGACGACGGCGCAGATCATGGCGATGACCGCCATCAGCACGTAGGCGAACGCGGCCTGCGCCAAGACGCCAGACAGTGTGTCACTCATGACGCGCTCCTATTCTCGCATCTGATGCAGATCTGAATCGCTGGCGAACGAACGGCTCCGAAAAACGCCAAGTGTCTTACTGAGAGTCCGCGCGCCACTAGTCCACCACGATCAGGATATGGTTACCAGCGGCTGATCGGCATCAACAGCTTCGCCCTCCTTGACGTGGACGGCGGTGATACGACCACTCTTATGTGCGCCGATCACGGTCTTCATCTTCATCGCTTCGAGCACGACGACCTGGTCATCAACCTCGACCGTGTCTCCGACCTTGACGCTGACTTCGATGACTACGCCGGCAAGCGGTGAAACTCGGTCGTTCGGCCCGCCCACGCTATGCGCGGCGGACGCCCCGGGGCCCGAAGAGCCCCCGGTGCCGGCGACGGGAGACGCCGCCATTGGCGCCGGCGGTGAGCCCACAGGCGGCACGAGCGGACCAGGCATTGGAGTGGTGGTGGATACCGCTCCCGGCTGTGTCAAATCCTCAACGACGACGTCGTAGGCCCGCCCGTCGACAGTGATCCGCAGGTGTCTCATCATGGTGTATCGTCCCCCCTGTTGGCGACGCGATGAATCATTGGAGTTGCAGTTGGTGCGGCGCGCGCGGTGCGCGGTGGCTGAGCGCCGCTAGCTCACCCAGATCGAACAGCATTATCGCGCGCCAACATCGATGATGCGGCGAGCGCCTGCCGTTGCCGTTGGAAGTAACGCGGGGCGAAGCAGATGACTCAAGAGGCTGGTGATGCTCTCTTCCGTCATGACGAAGGTTTTTCATGCGCTGCGACGTCCGGTTCAGAGCGGGATCAGCCCATGTTTCTTTGGGGGACGCAGCTCGCGCTTGGCCAAAAGCTTACGCAAAGACAGCGAGAGCATCGCCCGCGTGAGCTCCGGCTCGATGACGTCGGTGATGTAGCCCTTGGATGCCGCGAGATAGGGGGAGGCGAACTCGGACCGGTAATACTCGACGAATTCCTTGCGCTTGGCCTTCTGTTCTTCCGGATCCGTGATGGCTTTCAGTTCCTTGCTGTACAGAATGTTGACGGCGCCGGCAGCCCCCATGACCGCGATCTCGGCTGCGGGCCAAGCATAGACGACATCCGCCCCCATTTCCTGGCTGCACATGGCGAGATAGGAGCCGCCGTAGGCCTTGCGGCAGACCACGGTTATCTTCGGCACAGTCGAGCCGGAATAGGCAAACAGCATTTTGGCGCCGTGGCGGATGATGCCGCCGCGCTCCTGCTCGATGCCGGGCAGGAATCCCGGAACGTCAACGAAGGTGACGATTGGAATATTGAATGCATTGCAGAAGCGGATGAAGCGCGCGCCCTTATCGGAGGAGTCGATGTCAAGGCATCCCGCTTTTTCCATCGAATTGTTGGCGAGCACGCCGACGACCACACCCTCGACACGGCCGAAGCCGACAATCAGGTTCTTGGCGAAGTTCGCATGGATCTCAAGCAAATAACCGTTGTCAAGCACGCGTCGTACGATGGCGTGCATGTCCATCGGATCGGACGCGTCCGAGCGCACGAGGGCGTCCATTCCGTCGTCCGGACCGTAGTCAATTTGGGCACGTAAATCGTGCGGGGGGTCGTTGGTGTTGTTGCTTGGCAGGTACGAGAGCAGTTGCCGCGTCAGTTCGATCGCGTGGCGATCATCGTCCGCGAGTAGGTGCACATTGCCGCTGACCGAGGCGTGCATCTCCGCCCCGCCCACCTCTTCCATGGTCACGTTTCGGCCCGACACGGACTTGATCACCTGCGGACCGGTGATGAACATCTGGGCGTTCTGCCGCGTCATGATGATGAAATCCATCAGCGCGGGCGAGTACGAGGCTCCGCCGGCACACGGCCCGGCGATGATGGCGATCTGCGGCACGAGGCCCGACAGCGAGACATTGCGGTAGAACACCTCGCCGTATCCGGACAGCGAGTCGACGCCCTCCTGGATGCGGGCGCCGCCGGAATCCTTGAAACCGATGAAGGGCGTGCCGTTCTTTAGCGCATAGTCCTGCGCCCAAACGATCTTGCGTGCGTGCATCTTGCCGAGGGTGCCGCCCATCACCATGAAGTCCTGGCTGAAGGCGGCGACCTGGCGGCCGTCGACGTAACCCGTTCCGACTACGACCCCGTCCGAGGGAACCTCAACGTCGGTCATGCCGAAGGCGGTTGCGCCATGGCGAATATGGGCGCCGTATTCCTGAAAGGTATCTTCTTGGAACAGAGCGGTTAGACGCTCGCGGGCCGTCATCAGGCCTTTCTGGTGCCGCTCCTCAATCTTGCTGGGCCCGCCGGAAGAGCGGGCCTTTTCGCGGCGGTTCGCGAGATTTATCCGAAACTTCTCTTCGAGCGGCATGCTCGCTCCCCTTGTCTAGCGTCAACGTTCGCCACGCTGACGTCCCCGCGCGCGTCATCGAAAGGCAGCGCTCATACGGATCGTGATGTCCCCTCCCGATCCAGGGCGGCGGACTTCAACATATGAGCGCCCACCTGTCGAATCCTTTTGTCTGTCCAGCGATTAGGTCAAGTTGCCGCCCATGCGCCCGAATCAAATAGTGTTGAACGGCAGAGGCATCCGGGCGCCAGGGTCCGTTTTTGAGCGCCCAATCAGGGCTCTCCATTAGCGCTTGAACCAAAACTCGTTTTAGCGCCACTACGGTTTGAGGCTGCCGGCCGAACTGAAAAGGTGATCGGGCAGAGGCCGGGAGGCGAACGGGGATCGGGTGCGACGCTCTTTCGCAAAACGTGCACGCGATCGGGAGCGGCTCGCGCCGCTTGGGGTCGAGCGGGGTCTGCCATGATGATGACCGACGGAGGCGTCCTCGGTGTGGTGGAACTTGAATTGCTTCTTCCCTGGTTCGCGGCCGGAACGTTGAGCCGAAGGGAGGCGGGTGCGGTTGAATGCGCGCTCGCCCGCTCGCCGGAGTTTGCGCATCGGTTGGATGTGATCCGCCAGGAAATGGCCGAGACCGTCTTGCTCAACCACAGTCTTGAGCCGCCATCGGTGCGACCGATGATCAAATTAATGTCCGCCATCGAAGCCGAACCCGCGCCGGGTCGACGAACCCCGCGCCGATGAGGCCCTCGGCACAGCGCCGAATTGGATTGCACGCCACCGCATTATTTCGCGTTATCCTCGCTCTTCACATCCCCGTCACGCAGCTGCAGTGAACTTTGGGTAGCCACGACCTGATTCCGCCATGTTTAGCTCCAGGATGGGGCCAGTTGTGGCGCGCGTGAGTCGCAATCTTCCCGGCTGGCCCGAGGCTTCGCCGCAACACGTCCTGACAGGCGTGCGCGTTCCAGCACTTAAGTCACTGAACAACAAGGTCCTTGGGGAACATGCCGAGGGAGATTCCGTCTGCCTTTCCGGTCGAGACGATCCGGAAGTGGTTGGCGCTCGCGGAGCGGCGCAAAGCCCATCTCGTCGAGCTTTATCAGAGCGGCCGGTGGCGGCTTTACTATACGGAAGCGGATTTCATCAGTTGCCTGCGGGAAGCGATTCGCGAGGTCGATCGATGGAGCGCGACCGAGCATGCGTCGGCCTTCGCGGCAATTTCCGATTTGGGGCAAGGTCGGGATTTAATTAACGAACGCGTGACGCGTTCGGACCGTCGCTTCGTGGCCTGACCATTCTAGCTTCGCGGCGGCGCGTGGTCCGCCGCCCGGCGACCGTTGTCGTAGCGGGTGGGTTCGAGCCAGGCCTCGTGTTTCCACCAGACATGCTCGAGGCCGCAGAGCGGACAACGCGAAAGAATGAGGGTATCGGGAAGGCGCGCGAAGGTCGCTTCGTCGATTTCGATTCCCGTCGAAACGGCCTGCGCCCGGTAAGGGCATCTGATCATTACGATGCTCACGCCGACCTCCGACGCCAATCCGATTCAAAAAACCGTGCCCTGTTGAGAAAAGAAAGCTCAGCCCGGCCCCAATCACGGTGTAGCGAAGTATTGTGCGAGGAATAGGGCTCAGCGTCTTAGGGACATTACTTACGTTGCTTGCCACATACGCCGCGGATTAGACCGGCTGCGATGGCCGTCTCGGCCGCTGGCGATCAGGCCGCGGCAGGCTCAGGGCGGCGGCGCGGCATGGCTGTAAAGGCGGGCAAGTCTGGCCGGCGGCGCGCCCAGCGAATAGGCAAGGCGGATCCGCCACATCAACAGGATCGTACGGATAACGCCGCGCTCCTCCCAGCGTCGGCCCGAGGTGACGGCCCGGGGCGTCACGCAAAGCGGTTCGCCCGCGCGCCTGAGTTGGCTGGAGAGTGCAACATCTTCCATCAGCGGGATGGCGGGGAAACCGCCGACCCGCTCGAACAGATTGCGCCTCACGAATATCGCCTGATCGCCGGTGGCGACGCCGGTCAAGCGCGAGCGGATGTTCATGAGCATCGCAACGACGAGGAGCAAGGGATGGCGGCCGGAAATGCGCACATCGAAGCGCCCCCATTGGCGTCCGCAGCGGGCGAGCCCCTCCAGCACCAGACGATCCGCCTCGGCCGGTAACCGCGTGTCCGCATGGAGGAATAAGAGGACATCGGCCGATGCCGCCGCTGCGCCCGCATTCATCTGCATCGCGCGGCCGCGCGGCGCCGTGATCACGCGATCGGCGAGGGGAGTTGCGAGCGCAATAGTGCGGTCGCAACTGCCGCCGTCGACCACGATCGTCTCGGTGCCGCGCGCCCGCAGCGGCGCGAGCGCCGCCAAGACATCCGCGATTTCCGCTTCCTCGTTGAGAACGGGAATGATGATCGAGAGGCTCACTCGGCGGCGTCCTTCAGCGCGCCGCCGCAGCTCGATCCTTGGCCGGCGGTGCAGCCGAAGCAATGCCCGGCGACGCGGATCGATTGGCTCGCAAACCCGTCGTCGAGGAGAGCCGAGAGATGCGTCCGGTCGCCCTGCCGCCGATGCGCGGCAAGCGGCAGGTCGAGCATCTGATTGAAGTCGCAATCGAACAGATAGCCCTGCCAGTCCACCGAAATCAGGTCGCGGCACATCACGCTCGCCAGATTATCGTCGCGATGCGCGCTCCTGAGCAGCGCGATATAGCGCTCGAATTCGCCTTTGGCGATCAGGCTCGCGCCGAAACGTTGAATCGGCATGTTGGCGAGCGTGAACAGGTTGTTGAATTGCACGCCATAGCACTCGCCGAGAACGCGCCGATAATCGGCTTCCAGCCCGGCTTGCGGCGGCGGCAGGCTCGGACCTTGCGGGTTATAGACGAGATTGAGGACAAGGCCGCCGCCGTCGCGGCCATAGCCGAGCGCATTCAGCCGGCGCAAGGCGCGAACGGAGACCGCAAACACGCCCTTGCCGCGCTGCCGGTCGACATTGGCTTCGAGATAGCAGGGAAGCGAGGCGGTGATCTCGACCTGCTCGTCGGCGAGAAACTCGGCGAGGCCCGCGTGCTCCGGGACCTCGAGGATGGTCAGATTGCACCGGTCGATCACCTTCACGCCGAGTTCGCGCGCGGCGTGAACGAGCCTGCGGAAATGCGGGTTGAGCTCAGGCGCGCCGCCGGTGAGATCGAGCGCCGCAATGCGCCGGCGCGCGAGCACCGCGAGCACGAGATCGACTGTCTCGCCGGCCATCTCCTCGGTGCGGCTCGGCCCGGCATTCACATGGCAATGCACACAGGACTGGTTGCAGCGGTAGCCGAGATTGACCTGCAGCGTGGTGATGCCGCGGCGGCTGATCGCAGGAAATTGGATTGGTTCGAGCAGCGGCCAGGTGTCTCGCATGGCGTCTCGCGTCCGGGTCTCCTATTCGTTCGCAGAATAGCCAAAGCTGTTACGCCCTGTGTGGCAATTCGGCGCAAATCGACGTGAGCCCGTTACCTGCCAGCTCTCAGGATTTGCTTGAGCGAATTCCGGTCCGGTGGGATTGGAATTCGCTCAACTTATTCTCTGGTGATCGCATTTTCTGCGGCGAACCGGTTCCCAAAGAAAATGTTTTGGCCGCTGCGGCCGCAGTCGAGTGGCCATCGACGCCGATGCGGCCGAAGCCGGGCAACTTCAACGCCGGCCGGCGCAGATCGACTCCGGCGACAAGGCCGAGCAGATTGACCTCGACGCCTTCAACCCAACCGAGCTTGAGTCCGAGGATTCCCCAGAGATTGGCCTCGACCCCCGTGCCGCTATCGCTTGCGCCGATGTAGGGGAAGGAACGGAAATCGCGCCCGACGGCGTTGGGCGGCAAGGTCGCGCCGAGTTCGGGCACGGCGCGCAGCACCGATGCGACGAACGTGTTGCTGTTGGGGCCGGGCCAGATACGATAGTCGCCGGCCTTGCGATACGCGTAAGCGCGGATGGCCGCCGTAATGCGCGGGATCAGTCGCTCGGCGTCTTCGCCGGACAAGTCGGCCACGACGGCAGGCCTGTTTCCGTACCACCGACCATCCGGCGCCCAGCCATTGAGCCGCAGCGGGTTGCCCCATCCGACCACGTCGTAGCGCGTCCAGGCCGAAGCGCCTTTCGGCTTCAGCACAATCCAGCTATGCACCGAGAAGACGCCCTTCCAGCCGCCGGTGCGCCCGGACAGAACGAGGACGCGCGCGTCTGGATGGGCGCGCGCGGGAGGCAGACTGCCGATGCTCGACCAGTCGGCGTCGCGCCAGCTGCGCGGACCGCCGGACACGGCAAAGAGAGCCGCCTGTGCCGCGATCGGCAGTAGGAACAACAAAATGATGGGTAAAATCACCAAAGCGCGGCGCGAGCGTGCGGCAGATCGAAATGGTTGCGGCATCACAGCGACAGTATAAATAGGTCGTTCCAATTTGGCGACAAGCGCACAGGCGCTGCCATCGTTTTGTCCTTCTAGTGAGCTTGCTCGCGACCTATGGATTGTCCCGTTCTGATCGAGGCGCTGCGCGGCGCGCTCGTTGAAAGCCGGCATCGCGGCGCGGTTGCGGTCGTTGACGTGGACGGCCGACGCGTGCTCGCGCTTGGGGAACTGGACCGACCCATCTATCCACGCTCCGCGGTCAAGGCTCTGCAGGCGCTGGTGCTGGTCGAAGCAGGCGGAGCCGAGCGCTTCGGCTTGCGCGACGAGGAGCTTGCGCTGGCCTGCGCCTCGCATGGCGGAGAACCCGATCACGTAGCGGGCGTCGCCAGCATCCTTGCGCGCGTCGGTCTGGACGAAGGCTCGCTGATGTGTGGAACGCATTGGCCGCTGCATCAGCCGGCGGCGTTGGCGCTGGCGCGCAGCGGCGGTGGAGCGACGGCGCTTCACAACAACTGTTCGGGCAAGCATGCGGGTTTCCTCTGCGCGGCTTGCGCCATGGAGTGCGAACCCTCGACCTATGTCGATGTTCGGCATCCGGTGCAGCGGGCGGTGAGGTCGGTGCTGGAGCAACTCGGCGGCGCGCGTATTCCGGATGAGCATATCGGCGTGGACGGCTGTTCGGTGCCGACATTCGCGATGCCGCTCGAGCGCTTGGCGCTTGCCTTTGCACGGTTCGGGACGGGGCGAGGCCTTGCGCCTGCGCGTCACGCCGCGGCGCGACGGCTGCGCGCGGTCTGCGCCGCGTATCCATGGCACATTGCCGGCACCGGACGGTTCTGCACCGAGGTGATGACGGGCCTGCGCGAACGGGTTTTCGTCAAGACTGGAGCGGAAGGCGTCCTGTGCGCGGCGCTGCCGGAACAAGGGCTTGGGCTCGCGCTTAAGATCGATGACGGCACAACCCGCGCCGCAGAGGCGGCGATGGCGGCGTTGCTTGCCCGTTTCTTGCCGCGCGGCGATGACTATCGCCCCGAACTGGACCGCCATGCGCGGCCGGTCCTGCGCAACTGGCACCGCACCGCGATCGGGTCGCTGCAGCCCACCAAGGCATTGACCGGGGGCTGAGGCGATCGGGCGAAAAAATTTCTGCTTCTTGTCCTCATGGTGAGAGCGCTACGCGTCTCAGACCACGAATTCAAGAAGATGCGGCTTGCGGCGTTTGCTCACACGAGAGTTGCAGGGCGCCGTGTCGTCGATATGTCCCGGAGCATAGTGCGGATCGCGATCAACATTGCTTCACTCACGCGCGTCAAGCGGGCGAGCGCATGCATGTTTCCCGTTCGCCGCTGCCGCTCCGCTCGGCGCGGCAGCGCTTTCACACGTAACGGCGGGATATGCACGAACGCGACCACGCGCGGGCCGCCCGCGCGCGCCGCCGCTTCGAGTGCGCGCCAATAAGCGTAGTTGCAGAGATAAGCGCCGGCATTGCGCGATAGGGTGGGATAAACACCTGCCGAACGAGCCGCGGCCAGCAGGCGTTGCGGCGAAAAGCGACCCACCCGCCAAGACGGGCCTTCGCGGGCGATCATCGTCGTCGCTGGCTTTGCTCCGCCCGCGTCGGGAAACAACACGGAAGCGCGATTGCGCGCGATGAGTTCGAGACGCAGCCGCTTCGCCTTGGTTGCTACGCCGAACAACACGATCGCGTCCGGCTTTTCGCGCGCGATCAGCGCCGGCAGCTCGTGATCGACCGCCGCATAGCGGGTGGCGAAGACATGCGCCGCGATGCGGAGATCGGCGAGGGCAGGGCGGCGGGAGCGTTCGAGGCGGGCGACCAGAGCAGCCGTCGGATTGATCGACGCGCCAGGGAAACGCCCGAACCCGGTCACCAGGATGACCGGCATCACCAGCCGAGCGTGGCCAGAATGTCGTCGACCGCGAGCGCGGGCGAAAGCCGGCCCTCCGCCACCGCCTTCTCGATCTGCGGCAGCTTCGCCCGGAGCTTGGGATCGGAGGCGACGCGCCCGCGCCAGCGGTCTTCGAGGATCGCCCACATCCATTTCACCTGCTGCTCGCGGCGGCGCGCCGAGAACTCGCCGGTCTTCGACAGCTTGTCGCGGTGCTCCAACACTTTGACCCACAGTTCGGGAATGCCGTCCCCGGTCAGGGCGGAGTAGGTGACCACCGGCACCTGCCAGCTGGTGGACCGCGGGCTCAGAATGTGCAGCGCGGCGCGATACTCGGCGGCGGCGGCGCGCGCCCGCATGACGTTGTCGCCGTCCGCCTTGTTGACGGCGATCATGTCGGCAAGCTCGACCAGGCCCTTCTTGATGCCTTGCAGCTCGTCGCCCGCGCCCGGCAGCATCAGGGCGAGGAAGAAATCGGTCATGTCGGCGACGGCGGTCTCCGACTGGCCGATGCCGACGGTCTCGACCAGGATCACGTCATAGCCCGCCGCTTCGCAGATCAGCATGGTCTCGCGCGTTTTCGCCGCGACCCCGCCCAGCGTGCCGGCGGCGGGCGAGGGGCGGATGAAGGCGTTGGGATCGACGGCGAGCCGGGCCATGCGCGTCTTGTCGCCGAGAATGGAGCCGCCGGTGCGCGCCGACGACGGGTCGACGGCAAGCACCGCCACTTTGTGTCCGGTTTCAGTCAGATACGCGCCGAGCGTGTCGATCGAGGTGGACTTACCGACCCCGGGCGCGCCGGTGATGCCGACGCGGACCGCGTGGCCGGTGTGCGGCAGCAGATCCTGTACGAGTTCGCGGGCCGCGTGCTGGTGATCGGCGCGCTTGGATTCGGCGAGCGTGATCGCGCGGGCGAGTACGGCGCGCTCTCCCTTGCGGACGCCATGGCTCAACCGGGCGATGTCGGTGAAGGAGGTGGGGGCGGGGCGCGGTGTCATGAGCGCCTGTTTAGAGCAGGATTGCGTCGAGGGAAACGGTCAGCGGAGCGGACGGAACCAGGGATGTTGACCCCGGCGAGGCGGGGGGCGCTCGCACGGCGCACCGTTTGCAATCATATTGGGCAGCCGGAGATTTGCCTATGACCGTCGCCGTCACCCGGGCTCGCAGCTCCTCACGTTCTCTGGGATATGGCGTGACGCCTCGCAGATGATTTCCAAGAGGCGTTCGGTCGCGAGCTGGAGAAAGTGGTCGTCCGCGTAGTCCTGTTGGGTCTTTCCGGCGAGAAAACGCTCGATGTTTTCGATGGCTGCGAGGATGTGACGGACGCGATCGGCAAGCGTTGGAGGCACCTTAAAATACCTCGATCACGTCGTCGGCGATCCGCTCCGCCATGCGCGGATCAAGCGAGCGCCGCATGGCGGCTTGCGCCCGTAAGCCGGTTGCGGCTTCGATAATGTGTTCTACCCCGACAAGGTTGAGCAGGGAGAATTTCGAATCGGGCGCAACCTCGATCAGCACGTCGAGATCGCTGTCCGACCGCTCGTCGCCGCGCGCGCGGGAGCCGAAGATCGCAAGCTTGGTTACGCCTTCGGCCCGAATCGCCGCAGCGTTATCCTTCAACTTGGCGATGATCTCCTCGCGGGTCATGACTCATGCCCTTCCAGTGAGCATAAGTAAGAATATACGTCTATTTGAGACTATTCGAGATGCTCTTGGAGGGTTGATTGCTGCAGGTTGCGGCCACGCCTGCGCCGGCGCGCGCCGCCGCTCAGCGGCGCTTCACCAAATCCAGGTCAGAGGGTCTTCGATCGGCCGATTGTCGCTCAGCCGGAGAACGCCCTTGACGCATCGGACCAGCGTCCACACGACCCACCAGACGATCAGTAAATAGCCGATGAAGACGAAAGACATGAGCCCGCCGAGCACCAGCCACAACAGGCCGATCCAGAATGTGCGGATCTGATAGACGAAGTGCGACTGCACCCATTCCGCTGCATCGGGCTTCTTGAGATAGGCGAGGATGAGGCCGACGAGCGCCGTCACTCCTACGAAGAATCCGATGAAATAAAGGATGTAATTCAGCAGCGCGAGCTGCTTGCCGTTATCGCTGATGCCCCCCGAGGCGTCCGGCGATGATGCGTCCGGTGGCGAAGTGTTTTCTGCCATGCCAAATGCCCTGCGGGTTTGTCCTGCAGATATCCATCCGCGCCGGAGTATGGCGAACGACTGACGGCCGAGCCAGCGTTGTCGCCGCCGTCAGCCTGACCGTCGCGCTACTCCGCCGCCTCCCGCGTGTG
>JBAPYK010000240.1:0-2801 GCA_049284695.1 Rhodoplanes sp.
CTGGACAAGGCCGGCCATCCGGTCGGCATCGTCACCAAATCGGACCTGATCCTGCGCGACCTCGATATTCTGTCGCGCATGGCCAAGCGCCGGCTGGTGCGCGTCGCCGTGTCAGTCACCACGCTCGATCCTCAACTCGCCCGGACGATGGAGCCGCGCGCCCCCACCCCGCCGCGACGGCTCGCGGCGCTGCGCGGGCTTGCTGCGGCGGGCGTGCCGACCTCGGTGATGGTCGCCCCGGTGATTCCGGCGATCAACGACGCCGAGATCGAGCGCATTCTCGATGCCGCCGCAGCGGCGGGCGTCGAGGGCGCCGGCTATGTGCTGCTGCGCCTGTCGCACGAATTGCGCGATCTATTCCGTGAATGGCTCGCCGCCAATTTCCCCGATCGCGAGGGGCGCGTATTCTCGCTGATCCGGCAGATGCGCGGCGGCAAAGAGAACGATACGACTTTCGGCAGACGCATGACCGGCAGCGGCCCCTATGCCTGGATGCTCGGCCGCAGGTTCGAGACCGCCTGCGCCCGCCTCGGCCTCAATGAACGCAAGACCGTGCTCACCACCGAGCACTTCGCTTCGCCGCGCCCGCGGACGGAACAGCTGAGCTTGTTCTGAGCCGAGCTGCGCGCCGTCGCCAGCGGATCGACGGATTTTGGCGAGCGGAGGGGTTAACCCCGGATTTCGCGGAGGTCACCCTCGGGCGCACCGAAGGTGCGACCCGAGGGCTCCATCGGGGCTACTTGCTCACATGACGCCCGCGAATCTAATAATCTGAGGAGATGAGCGAATTAGACGACACGCTAGCACTGGAAGCGATTTACTACGCTGCACCCATTCCACGCAGCCTTGCCACGCTGACTGTGTTGGGCGCGGTGTTCGATAAAGTTTACTTCCCCGGCGTGTATCTGCCCAAAGATGGCTTTGACGAGGCGGCGCTAGATCAAGAAATTCAACGCTTGGAAGCGCTACCTGGTGCACAGACGGACTACGAAACGGCGTTGCTTATCGGCGTGCTCAAAATGGCAAAGCACGCGCGGACGCTCGAAGGGTTTTGCGTCTTCACCAACACGCGGGATGACCCGTTCAAGGCGTCGGACTCCATTCCAGCCAAAATGGTTGCGGACCTTGCCGACGCGATTCATGGACCTCCCCCTGAGGGCCTTATTCCGACGTTCTCGACCAACAATTATAAGGGGCTTCCGGGAGGGGACGAGCATGTGACCTACCCCGGGAACTATCATTATTTGGCCGGTGCGATTCTTGAGTCCGCAAAGAGAGGAGTGCCGCTCCTCAACGATCAGCCCGGGTTGCCAATTCCCGGCATCGAGCAAACAACTCCGCACGACAAGGCCAAGATTCTTTCCGCCATTCTCGCGATTGAGTGTACCAAGCTGATTTTGCCGCCAACGCCAATCCTGCATCCGGAAGACATTATGGAGTTTCGGGCCGCGAACGCTGGCCTCTTGCGCGGCTTCCGAAAGTCAATGTTGCGGTACGCGGCCGACCTGAATGGCAAGATAAACGGTTTGTCATTCGAAGCCTTCGAGCACAAGACGCGCTTCTTTATTGAGACTGAAATCGGCCCGGCGATGGACGATTTGAGAATGACGTTAAATGATCCCGCTCGACCATGGCATAAACGCGCCGTTAACGCAGTGAAGGTGATCCCTTCAATTGCTGGCGCGTACTTTACCGGCGGTACAAGCGCCGTGCTGATAAAGGCGCTTACTGCTTACGCCTCTCAGTTCTTTGTTGAGGTAGCGGCGCATGGCGATAAGCAATAGGCGCTGAAGCGGAGTGGCCTCTACTATCTTCTGCAACTTAGTAGATTCTACGACGAAAGGTCTCGCTAACAAAGGACCAGCGCAGATGGTCCACGGAACTATTGTGCGGACAGGGCGACAACCACCATGAAGACGAGCGGCGCGAACGAAGGAAAAGGCGAAGGAGCCGCCTGTCCGAATCGCAATGTCGCTCCCGCATTTCGCTTCGCTCCATGCGGGCTACGGACTCCAGTGACAGCCGAGCGACAACAACCATGAAGAGAGCGGCGACGGGCATGAAGAAGACGAAAAACGTCATGAAGGAAGGAAAAGGCGAAGCCTCTCCCTCTCGGCTGATCGATGCGCGAATCGCGGCGCTGGGTGATTGGCGGGGCGAGACGCTCGCGCGGGTGCGAATGCTCATCAAAGACGCCTGCCCCGACGTGGTCGAGGAGGTGAAATGGAGAAAGCCGTCGAACGCGATGCTGGGGGTTCCGGTGTGGGAGCACGCCGGAATCATCTGCACCGGCGAGACGTACAAGGCTGTTGTGAAACTGACCTTCGCCAAGGGCGCTTCGCTCAAGGACCCTTCAGGCCTCTTCAACGCCAGCCTCGAAGGCAACACCCGGCGCGCCATCGATTTCCATGAGGGCGACAAGATCGATGAAAAGGCGTTGAAGGCGCTCATTCGCGCCGCCGTGGCGCTGAACACGTCGGCGCGAGCCGCCGCTCGCCCCGTCCGCTCTCAGAAGAAACCAAAGAGCAAGTAGCCCGGGTGGAGCGAAGCGGAGCCCGGGGCAACCTATCAATCGTTCCCGGATTTCGCTTCGCTCCATCCGGGCTACTTGCTTGCTTGCTGGGCCGGCGACGTCGACGAACCCTGAGGGATTTCGGCGAGCGGAGGGATTGACCCCGGATTTCGCTTCGCTCCATCCGGGCTACGGCTTTACTTGCACCGGCTCGGCGGACCCGCCACCATGCCGCCATGAGTCGCAAGCCCGCCGAGAATAGCGCGCCGCGCCTTCCGCTCGGGGAAGC
>JBAPYK010000241.1:0-4477 GCA_049284695.1 Rhodoplanes sp.
AGGCCAACACCAATTTCCAACAGCTGCAGTCCGAGCTGTCGGACATCGAGAACAAGCTCGCAGCCGCCCGGCGCTTCTTCAACAATACGGTGAGCGAATACAACGCGAGCATCCAGCAGTTCCCGGCGGCGCTATTCGCCGGGCCGCTCGGCTTCCGCGAGCACCAGTTCTTCGACGTCGGCGACGAACGCAAGGCGCTCGAACAAGCGCCGCAGGTGAAGTTCTGATTCTTATCCCGACGGCTGCGCGCGGCCGCCTCGCCCGTCTTCGGCACGTCGCGTGCCCCTCAAGCGTTGGTGACGAGTCCGGCTGTCGGTCTCGCCGCCGCACTTTCAGGGAAGACGGCGGTCGCAAGCGCCCCATCGGAAACGCGCAGGTGATCCCGGAGCACGCCTTTCATGACCGCGCGCAGATCGGTCGTCGACCGCAGATCGCGGCCCTCATGTAGCTTGTTTGCCGAAAGCCCCGGCCAATCGGCGATAATCCGGCCGCCCCTCACCGCGCCGCCGGCGAGCAGCGCCACCGTCGCGGTGCCGTGGTCGGTGCCCTCCGTGCCATTGATGCGCGCGGTGCGGCCGAATTCGGTAACGACTGCAACCACCGTATCGCGCCAGGCATCGCCCATCCCGCTTTCGACCGCGGCAATCGCGCCGTCGAGCGCGCCGAGGAGCGCGGCAAGGCGTCCGTTCGTTGCGCCCTCGTTAGCATGCGTATCCCAGCCGTCGAAGGCGAGCGCGCCAATGCGGGGGCCATCGGGTCGCGCGAGGAACTTGGCTGCAGCGCCGGCCGACTCAAGGAAATAGCGGCGCACCGCGCCGCCGGCGGCGACGCCCCTGCCCGGCGAACCCGACATATCGCCTTCCTTGGCGATGGCCGCAACGCCGATCCGCTCTTCCAGTGCGCGCGCCAAGTCCGGGTCGGTATGGACATACAGGTCGAGAAGTCGCGCTACAGTGTCGTCGGCAGCGGGCGGCAAGCGCGGCGGCGTCCATGACAGGATCTGCGCTTTGCCGCGGACGACAAGCGGTGTCACCGGCCCGACGGCGAATGTCGCGCGCCCTTGCGTAGCGACCGGCTCGTCTGCCGCGAGCGTCGCCAGCGCGCGATTGAGCCAGCCGCTGTCGGTCTGGCCGGGCTTCGCAAAGCCGCTCTCGAGCACGTCCTGTCCATCGAAATGCGAACGTTCGCGGTAAGGCGTGGCGACGGCGTGCACGATCGTCGCTTGCTTGGCTTTGTACAGGCGGTGCAGATTCGGCATCGCGGGATTGAGGGCGAAGAAGCCGTCGAGCGCGAGACCTGGACTGGCGCCGCCGAGCGTCAGCGCCTTGTCGCCGCGCAGGCGCACCCAATCCGGATCGCCCACCGGCGCTACCGTGGCAAGCCCGTCGAGTGCGCCGCGCAGCACGATCACCAGAAAGCGCGGGTCGCGTTGTTCCGCGCGCGCGAGCTTCGGCACATAGGCCCACGCAAACAGGACGCCGGAAGCGAGCAGCAATTCGCGGCGGGTCGGAGCATGAAGAGCGGAGCGCATGGCTTCACCTGCGTTGGAATTCCGGCGACATGAGAAGGAGCGTCAGCGCCTGCGAGCGACTTTCGGCGCGGGCGACGGCACGGCGCGTGTCGGCCGAGGCGAGCGGACCGAGCGCCATGTCGATGGCATCGGCGGGGTCGACCAGCGACCCAACGCGACGGGACAGCTGGTTGGCGATATCGAGCCGCTGTGAGAGTCCATCCATCCAAGCTGCGGTGGCGTCAGAAAAACCCTTTGGTGCAGGCGGCCGCCACAGCGGCTCCCCGAGCAAATTCTGCGCCTGCACGACCGGTCTGACATCGGGCGGCGCATAGCCGGTCGCCCGCAGCGCGCCGACGATCCACTCACCCGGCCGTTTCAACTTCTCGCGCGGCGCATCCCAGGCTTCGGTCGAGGCGACCAGCGCCTTGGCGAGTTCCTTGAGGTCGCCTTGGGTATCGAGGAAGCGCTTCGCGAGGCGGTCGACGAACGCCGGCGGCGGCGTATCGGACACGAAGTGGATCGCGATTTTCTGCGCGACATGCTTCGCGGTCGCCGGATGGCGGGCGAGGTCCCGCAAGACGACAAGCCCCTGCTCCATGCCGGCCGCCCGATAGCTCCTTCCGATGACCGATTGCGCGCCAGGCTCATGCAGGCGCGGATTGAAGACGAACTCGCCGCCGCGCTGCGGGTCCTGCTGGAACGGTACGACCGACCATCCCGTGATCACGCGGGCAAAGCTCGTGACATCGGCTTGCGTGTAAACGGAGCGCACGCCGAGCGTATGCAATTCGAGAATCTCGCGGGCGAGATTCTCGTTGAGGCCGGCGTTGCGGTTGCGCCCCACGATCGAGTTCGGCCCGATCGAGCGGACATTGTCGAGATAGCGCAGCATCGCCGGATGCGTCTCGACCGCGATCAGCATGTCGGCGAAGCGGCCCAAGACATGCGGGCGGATCGCTTCGCGTTCGAAAGCGCCGGCAAGCGCGCGCACGCCCGGGCCCTTGTCGGCGGAAATACAGAAATGGTTCGACCAGAACCAAACGAGCCGCTCGACAAAGCCGATCTCGGCGCGAAGCGCCGCATCGATCCGCACGCGCGCCTCTTCCAGGTAAAGCTGCTGGGGAACGCCGGGACCGGGATTCTGCATCGCCTGCATGCTGCGCCCATCGGCAGACGAGCCATCTGGTACGCCCATGGAGGGCGCAGCGCCGGCGGAAGGAGACGCCTGTTCGGCCTCGCGCGCGGCGCGCCGTTCAGCCCGCCTCTCCTGCCTGAATTCGAAAGCGGCGCGCCCCGCTTCGCCGCTCGTCAAAAGATTGGGAGCCAATAACCGGCCGCCGCCGGGCCGGTCGAGTTCGGCGAGCAGCGCTCCGTGCGGGTCCGATGCAATCGCAGCAATGCCGTCACGCCGCGGTCCGAAGCCGAAGCGGTGGAGCATCAATGCTGCACGGGTATTGGGATCGATTGCCATCGAAGGCCTCCGGCCTTCATCCGCCTGTCGCAGAAGCGGCACCAATCGCCCCGCACAAAGCTGGAGACAGACAATGGCGAGACTGGGGCGGCGCTAATGGCGACGTTGCGCGGGTGCATGGTTCCAATGCGCTATCCAGGCTTAATTCGCCTGGACGAGGTCGAGACACCCGGAATAAACATGGCGCATGGCCGCCTACGGGCTCTATACGCATATTCAATCCAACAAGCGCCGCTCGGTCGCGCTCCTGGCGAGCCTGTTTTTGCTCGTCTATTTGCTCGTCTATGCCGGCGCGCTTGCGGGCGAAGCGCTGTCCTATGACGCTTCGCTACAATGGCTGATGCAACGGGCCTGGCGGGATTTTCTGACCGCAGCGCCGTGGGCGACCATCGGCGCCGCGGTGTGGATCGTCATCGCCTATTATTTCCACCAAAACATCATCGACGCCGTCACCGGCGGCCACGCGGTGACCCGCAAGGAGGAGCCGCGCCTCTATAATCTCCTGGAAAATTTGTGCATCTCGCGCGGCATTCCGATGCCGGCGCTGAAGGTGATGCAAAGCGATGCGCTCAATGCCTTCGCCACCGGGATGAGCGAAAAACAATACGCGATCACCGTGACGACCGGGCTCCTCGGCCGGCTCGACGACTCCGAGATTGAAGCGGTTCTCGGCCATGAGCTGACCCATATCCGCAACGGCGACGTGCGCATGATGGTGATTGCGGTGATCATCGCCGGCGTGATCGCCTTCTTCGCCGAATTGCTCTTCCGGATGTGGTTCAATGCCGGCTTCGGCTGGCGCAGCCGGCGGTCGGACGACGGCGACAGCGGCGACCGGGGTAAGGGCGGCGCCGGCGCCGCCCTCCTCATCGCGGCCGTGCTGATTGGCCTCGCGTGGCTCTTATCCGCAATGGTGCGCTTCGCCCTGTCGCGCTCGCGCGAATTGCTTGCCGACGCCGGCTCGGTCGAACTGACTAAGAACCCCGACGCGATGATCTCCGCATTGCGCAAGATCGAGGGCCGCGGTGAACTCGAAGGCGCCACCTCCGCCGTAATGGAAATGTGCGTCGACAATCCGCGGTCGGGTTTCGCCGATCTATTCGCGACCCACCCGTCGATCGACAGCCGCGTCGAGGCGCTCGTCAAATACGCCGGCGGCCATGATCCCGGCCCGATCGCACTGCCGCCGCTGGGGGAAACTCCAGCGCCAGAGGCAGAGGCTGCCCCCGCCCCTACGCCTGCGCCTGCTTCGGAAAGCCCTGCGACCCCCTACCCCGGCCCATGGTCAAACGGATCCGACGCTTCGACGAATGCGCGACCCGCGCCGCCCTTGCCCGGCCCGTGGGGGCCACACCGTTAGTTCAGTCGGAACCCAGACTTTCCCGCAGTCTGAGAACTTGCGGGCGGAGGCGTTCGCAGGCGAGCTCGCGCTCGAACCGCAGCACGTCCTGGCGCACCGGGCTCGCGCGCAGGCGCGCGAGCGTTTCCTGGTC
>JBAPYK010000242.1:0-2425 GCA_049284695.1 Rhodoplanes sp.
GCGCTGGTCGAAACGCAATATTGGAGTACAATCGTGCCAAAGCGAAAGGCAAAGAGGTCATCTGGCTGAAGTGAGATGGTATTGCGATGGCGGATAGATTTCTTGTTGTTTGGTTTGACGATGGCAATCCGATCGTGACTTCTCATCCGACTTCTGCAGAAGCATTCCAGCGGGCAAAAGAGCTTTTTGAACAGCATGGGCAAGATATCGAAATCGAAATCCATCTAAACGAAATGGGATCTATTTTGTTCAATAAACAAAGGATGCATACGTGGTGTCACGCCGGCTATCCTCCTATTCAAGTAGCGAATTAGGATGCTCCCGGGCGGATGGGGTCGGGGTGGGAACATCTAGTTTGCGGGAGGCACACGCAGACTGACGATGAGCGATCCCGCGATGATCGAGAGCATCAGCGCCGTCACGTTGGCGACGCACGATATGGCGCGCGCCGTCCGCTTCTATCGCATGCTCGGATTTGAAGTTGTTTATGGCGGTGATACAGACGCGTTCACGAGCTTTCGGGCTGGACGCAGCTACCTCAATCTCGTCGCCCAGCCCGCCGAGAAACGATGGTCGTGGTGGGGGCGGGTGATTTTTTACCATTCCGATGTTGACGCCCTGCACGCGAGCGTGGTCGCGGCCGGCTATCGTCCGGATACGGCGCCACGCGATGCCGATTGGGGGGAACGGTTTTTTCACTTGACCGACCCAGATGGTCACGAACTCAGCTTTGCTCGACCATTGCGATGATCCCACGCTGCTGCGTGCTTACGAGTCAGCAGCCTCAGCGGCCTCGCCCATAGCGCCCATCGTGCGAAGCCGGTTGAACTCGCGCCACTCGAATTGGACCAGATTGCCATAGTGGCTGCGGGAGTGCACAATTGTCCGACATGCGCGATTAGACCTAGGGATGATAATAAGTTAGGCATTTGAAATTGGCCCCGCGCTTTCAATTGCGCATGCCGAGCAGCAGTAGCGCGGATCATAACGCCAGCGCATTAAGCGTTACATAGGCCAGCATCTAGCCTCTTCCTCGGACCGGGAGCCCCTCATGACCGCCGTCGCGCTCGCCCTACACATATTTGGCGCCGTCGTCTGGGTCGGCGGCATGTTTGCGATCTATGTCTGCCTGCGTCCGGCGCTCGGCACGCTTGAGCCGCCACAGCGTTTGCGGCTGATGCAGGTCACTTTCCGGAAATTCTTTGCCTGGGTATGGATGGCAATCCTGCTGCTGCTCGTCAGCGGCTACTGGATGTTATTCACGACCTTCGGCGGCTTTGGCGGTGCTAGCCCCTACATCCACCTGATGCAACTGATCGGCTGGCTGATGATCGCGCTGTTTGTCTGGCTGTTCCACGGACCGTGGCTGGCGTTCAAACGCGCCGTCGATATCGAGGACTGGCCGAGCGCCGGCGCCAGCCTCAACCGCATCCGCCAGATCATCCGTGTCAACTTGCCGCTCGGCCTGCTCGTCGTGATCATCGGCGGCAGTGGCCGCTACTGGAGCTAGAGGTCTGATGCATTCAGACGATTCGAGACGCCCGACCGATAGTTCAGCTCGCAGAGAAAAATGCGAGCGCGCTGGGCGCCGGACATTGCTTCCTCGTGTTCCTCGGCGAAGGCTATTACCCGGTCAACGTCCTAAACGCGATCAAAATGGTTCCCGAGGTGTGCCGGATTTTTTGTGCGACCGCGAATCCGATCGAGGTGGTCGTGGCCGAGACCAACCAGGGAAGAGAAGTGCTGGGGGTGATTGACGGCTTCCCGCCAAAGGGGACCGAGGGCGAGGACGACGTCGCGTGGCGGTAGAACCTTCTGCGGCAATTCGGCTACAAGCTGTGAGCAGGGAACCACACGCGGCGCGGCTAAACGGTGACGAGGCGGAGCTGCCTTCGCTGGCGGAACACAGCAGAAGGAGGGAACCCTCTCAGCGCTCGATATTCCCCGTTGAGGCGGCTCGTGATTCGCCTTCCAGTTTCTTGGCCCGCGGATTACCAGATGCTTCCGAGGCTCGCGCACGTTGTCAAGTTGACGCAGCGTGCCGAGCGGCAATGTTTTCACTGCGGTACTGTCATCAGCTCAAGGAGATGACCATCGGGGACTTTGAAATAAACGCCCTTGCCACCGCCCCAATCATTGATCTTGGCGTCGTCAGCACTCCACGGTGCGCTGCCGTAGACGAGGCCCGCGTCCTGAATCCGATGAAAAATGGCGTCGAATTCTGTGTCGGCGACGTGGAACGCGTAATGATGACTCTCGAAATTGGTCGCGTCATCGAAGAGGAAGGTCAGCGTGTCATTGACTTTGACCGGCGCGAAATGTTCGCCGGCGCCTTTGTAGGTAAGGCCGAAGAGCTGCGCGAATAATCGGGCCGCGGCTTCCTTATCATGTGCCGGAACAATGGTGTGGTTGAGCGTAATCGCCA
>JBAPYK010000243.1:0-1527 GCA_049284695.1 Rhodoplanes sp.
CAGGATCAGTCTTGCCTGACCACCTCAAGGCTCACTCGCGTCACCCCGGAAAAGCCAAGCTCTCGGGCGGCGGCAGGCATCACATCGATTATCCGCCCACGCACAAAGGGACCTCGGTCGTTGATCCGAACCACGACGGAACGGCCAGTCCGATGATTGGTGACGCGCACTTTCGTTCCGAACGGCAACGACCGGTGTGCCGCGGTCATTCCCTGCGGATGTGCATGTTCGCCGCTTGCGGTTCGACCGCCTGAGTGTACGGACGCGATGCCCGATTGGGCTGATGATTTGACGGTGGTAGACACTGTCAAACCGATCACACACAAGCCAACGACAAATACATTCTTGTACGTATATCTACGCATTTTGTCCCGCCCCCGGTCAGATCCAAGACCGGGTCAGGCTCTTACAATGGGTTGTCAATTTCTTGTTAAGGTTAGGGCTTTCTTGCGCGAGGAATCCCTCAGGGTTATTTCTCTCGGAAACTGAGGCGAAAAAGTCACAACGACGCGAATTGCATGCCGCAGAGACGAAATGCATGTAATAGGACTGCGGCATTTACATTAAGGTAAAGGGTTCAAGATAGAGGCGCAGAGCCGGTTGTATGGCATCTGGGATGCCAGTTGCGCAGGAGGCCGACATGGATTTTCGAAAACTCGCGGCTGAGGCGATCGGTACATTCTGGTTGACCTTTGGCGGCTGTGGCAGCGCGGTAATCGCGGCCGGCTTCCCGCAAGTCGGCATCGGGCTGCTCGGCGTGTCATTCGCATTCGGCCTTACTGTGCTCACGATGGCGTACGCTATCGGTCATATCTCCGGATGCCATCTCAATCCAGCCGTTACGATCGGGCTCGCGGCCGGCGGTCGCTTCCCGGCGAGCCAGATCGTGCCCTACATCGTCGCGCAGGTCGTGGGCGCCATCGTTGCTGCGGCAGTATTGTACGCGATCGCGAGCGGAACGGCAGATTTCAGTCTCGCGAAGGGTTTTGCGGCAAATGGATATGGCGATCACTCGCCAGGCAAATACAGTCTTGTCGCTTGCCTAATCGCCGAAATCGTCCTGACCATGATGTTTCTCTTGATCATCATGGGATCAACCCACGGCAAGGCGCCCGTCGGATTTGCGCCGATCGCGATCGGCCTTGGTCTGACGCTTATTCACCTCATCAGCATTCCGGTCACCAATACCTCGGTCAACCCCGCACGCAGCACGGGGCCTGCACTCTTTGTCGGCGATTGGGCGCTTGCGCAACTGTGGCTGTTCTGGGTCGCCCCCTGGTCGGCGGAGCCGCTGGCGGACTCCTATATCGCTGGCTCAGCGCGGAGCCGTCCGACGAGGTAACCGGGCAGGCGGTGAGCGCAAGAAGATAGGTTGCCTGGAAGATACAGCAGACCCGGTCCCGACACCACGGCTGTCTGGTTCAGTTTTACCCGTCAAGGTGCAGGGCGTTGATTCTTCTGTTGTCGACGACACTTCGGGACGCGAAGAGATTGACGCCTTGCGCGGCATCAAAAGGGCCAGCTGGC
>JBAPYK010000244.1:0-8889 GCA_049284695.1 Rhodoplanes sp.
CTCCGCCGGCGGCGATCGCCATATTCGTCCCGCTCCTCCGCCGTGGCTGGCGCGAGCGCCGCCAAAGTCATCGCGAGTAGAGCAGAGCGGCGGCTGATCATCCTGACTTTTCTAAGCCGTTTCCACTGACAGCATGCTGACGCGATCCTGACGCGGATCGCCTGGCGGGCCGATCATGCGAACTGGCCGAGACTCGATCGCTCGCAGGGTCCGTCGGCGGCTCGACAATAAGCTGAATCAAATCAGTCGAGGCGCGATCGCGCCGGAATCGCAGGCCTCGCCTGCATCTGGATGGCGGCCGGCGTCACCGACCTGTTGCTCGACCGGACCGTTGACGCGCCGGTCGGGGCTGCGCCGGGCGGCGTTTACTGACGCGGGAATGGTCGCCGCGTACGGACGGCAATACGGTTCCGCAAAAAGCGGCGTGCAGCACCAAGATGACGTCCCGCACCTCCTCGCGCGCCAGCGAATAGTAGATGTACTTGCCATCGCGGCGCGTCTGCACCAGATCCTCGCCCTTCAGTCGGGCAAGTTGTTGCGACACCGAGGGCTGACGCTGGTCAAGCAACTCGGCGAGTTCCATCACCGATTTCTCGCCTTCGGCCAACAAACAGAGGATCACCAGCCGCGATTCATGCGCCAGCGCCTTGAGGAATTCGCTTGCGTCGCGCGCCCGCTCGAGCAGCTCGGCGATGTCGACCCGTCGTTGGTCGATCAGCACCGCCTTCTCCGCCCGATGTGTTTCTCGCTGCAGTGTGGTCATGGCGTGCTCCGTAGCGGCGCAGAGGTCGTGGCCGAATCCGGGTGGCCCTTTTCCTGTGATTGCTCGAGTAGCCGCGCGAGACGAGTGAAAAAGAAGTCCTCGCCGGGATAGCCCTCGATCGTGCACATCTCGAGATCATTTGTCATCATAACGAAAATCGGCGAATGCACGTAAATGCGTTCCGCAGCAGCGACCGGGGGCGCCACGACCATAACGGCGAGGACGGCCCGAAAGGAGGCGCTGGCGAAAGCAGGCAAGGCAAAGCCCCAAATCGGATGCGTCATCCTATGTGATGTATGTGATGCATGGACGCAACTTAGCTATACCCCAGCGGCGCACAATCCTCTACTCGGGCGTCCGGGGCCTCATGCCATGCTGGAGCACGCTGCCTCCGAAAGCGCGGAGTTGGGCGCCAAGCAGGCGCGCGAAGCGCGCGGCTGGTATATCGGCATGACCACCGATATTTTCGGGTCAAAGAACTCGCCGGACCCGCAGGAACGGCGCCGCGGTTCGTGCGTCGGCACAGCCTTCGATCTGCGGGGTTGTGAGGCGCGGCGATCGGGCCTATTTCCAATCTGCTGGCATGCAATTTTTATCGGCGGCCCGGATGTCCGAGACTGCATCTGAATCCTCCGCGCCGGTGCAACGAACGGTCGTGACCATCGCGGCGGTTGCGGCGGGCCTTATCGTCGTGGCGACGGTGGCCCTGTGGGCGCATTACGGCACCGCGGTGTTCTACGAGGTCATCCTGGCAGGCCTTAACGCCTGCTTCTGATTGAGGAAATCACCATGATCCGACGGCCGTCACGCCTCGTTGTGCTGGCCGCGACCTTTGCGCTTGGGCTTGCCGTCTGCGCTGGTCTCGTGCTGGTCATGACCGGGCGTTTCTCTAATACGCCTGCGTTTCAAAGCGCCACCGTCGGCGGGCCGATCCAGCTGACCGATCAGAACGGCAAACCCTTCAGCGACAAGGACCTGAGAGGAAAGCCCTTCCTCGTCTTCTTCGGATTCACGCATTGTCCCGACGTGTGCCCGACGGCGCTGTTCGAGGTGTCGGAGATCCTGCGCGGCCTGGGGCCCGATGCGAACCGCGTCGGCGCGCTCTTCGTCAGCGTCGATCCCGAACGCGACACGCCGGCCGTGCTGAAGGATTACCTGTCGAGCTTCGACCCGCATCTGCGCGGGCTGACCGGCGATCCAGCCGCCGTCGCGGCCGTCGCCAAGGCCTACCGCGTCTACTACAAGAAGGTGCCGCTGGAGGAGGGCGATTACACGATGGACCACACGGCTTTGGTCTATCTCATGGATAAACAAGGACGATTCGTCGCGCCCTTCAATATCAAACAGTCGACGGAGGCCGCCGTCGCCGACCTGCGCAGATACTTGTAAGCGGGATATGGCTTCGTCCTGTGGGGTGAAGCCAGGGTTCCTCAACGCCACGCGCTGGGCACGCAAAGCCAACCGTTTTCCGAGGCCCGTTTCCGGCGAAACCCGGCGTCCTGCCGGTCGCAGCCAAGCTCCCCGTGGCGACGGGCTGTGCGTGAGCCGGGTTCGCGACCGGGTCCGGTGTCGCACGCCGTCCATTAACGGTTTGCTAACGCCGCGCGACCGCCGAGCGGGAAGCAAGCAGGAAATGTTTGGAACAGACCCCTCAATAGGCCCGGATCGCTGCCTTGCGGGCCTAGGGGGCACTCCTATATGAGCTTTGAACCCGCCGGGGGCGGCGGATCAAGAGGTTAAGGGGGCCGGACCCAAAGCATCCAAAAGGCGCGAGGCCTGCGGACGCTCCCGGGTGCTCATTTAGGCTCGGCCGGCCTGCTGCAAGGAAAGGATAAGACCATGGGCAAGGTCATCGGCATCGACCTCGGCACCACCAACTCTTGCGTTGCCGTTATGGAAGGCAAGACGCCGAAGGTCATCGAAAATTCGGAAGGACGGAACACCACTCCCTCGATCGTCGCGTTCACCGACGACGGTGAGCGGCTGGTGGGCCAGCCGGCGAAGCGCCAGGCTGTCACCAATCCGGAGAAGACGTTTTTCGCTGTGAAGCGGCTGATCGGGCGTCGTTACGACGATCCGATGGTCGAGAAGGACAAGAAGCTCGTCCCCTACAAGATCATCCGCGCGAGCAATGGCGACGCGTGGCTGGAGGCGGACGGCAAGACCTATTCACCCTCGCAGATTTCCGCCTTCATCCTGCAGAAGATGAAGGAAACCGCAGAATCCTATCTCGGGCAAAAGGTGACGCAGGCCGTCATCACCGTTCCCGCCTATTTCAACGACGCGCAGCGCCAGGCGACCAAGGACGCCGGCAAGATCGCCGGCCTGGAAGTCATGCGCATTATCAACGAGCCGACCGCGGCGGCGCTCGCCTACGGGCTCGACAAGCAGAAGGCCGGGACGATCGCCGTCTACGATCTCGGCGGCGGCACCTTCGACATCTCCATTCTTGAGATCGGCGACGGCGTGTTCGAGGTGAAGTCGACCAACGGGGACACCTTCCTCGGCGGCGAGGACTTCGACATGCGCCTCGTCAACTATCTGTGCGACGAGTTCCAGAAGGAGCAGGGCATCGACCTGCGGCGTGACAAGCTCGCGCTTCAGCGCCTCAAGGAGGCGGCGGAAGCGGCCAAGATCGAGCTCAGCTCGACCGCGCAGACCGAGATCAACCTGCCCTACATCACCGCGGATGCGACGGGACCCAAGCATCTCACCATGAAGCTTACCCGCGCCAAGTTCGAGGCGCTGGTCGACGACCTGATCCAGAAGACGGTCGAGCCGTGCCGGCTCGCCCTCAAGGATGCCGGGCTGTCCGCTGGCGAGATCCAAGAGGTGGTGCTGGTCGGCGGCATGACCCGCATGCCCAAGGTGCAGGAGGTGGTGCGCCAGTTCTTCGGCAAGGACCCGCACAAGGGCGTCAACCCGGACGAGGTGGTCGCGGTCGGCGCGGCGATTCAGGCAGGCGTGCTGCAGGGCGACGTCAAGGACGTGCTGCTGCTCGACGTGACTCCGCTGTCGCTCGGCATCGAGACCTTGGGCGGGGTGTTCACCCGCATCATCGATCGCAACACCACGATCCCGACCAAGAAGAGCCAGGTGTTCTCCACCGCGGAGGACAACCAGAACGCCGTCACCATCCGCGTATTCCAGGGCGAGCGCGAGATGGCGGCGGACAACAAGCTGCTCGGGCAGTTCGACCTCGTCGGCATTCCGCCGGCGCCGCGCGGCGTGCCGCAGATCGAGGTGTCGTTCGACATCGACGCAAACGGCATCGTCAACGTGTCGGCGAAGGATAAAGCGACCAGCAAGGAGCAGCAGATCCGCATCCAGGCTTCGGGCGGGCTGTCGCAGTCGGACATCGACCGCATGGTCAAGGACGCCGAGTCGCACGCCGAGGACGACAAGAAGCGCAAGGCGGCCGTCGAGGCGAAGAACCACGCCGAGGCTCTTGTCCACTCGACCGAGAAGGCGCTCGCCGAGCACGGCTCGAAGATCGGCGAGAATGAGCGTCGCATGATCGAAGACGCGATGAGCGACCTGCGCGAAGCCCTCAAGGGCGACGACGCGGATGTGATCGCGTCCAAGACCAATGCGCTTGCCCAAGCCTCGATGAAGCTTGGAGAGGCGATGTACAAGCAGACGCAAGAAGGCGGCGGCTCCGGCGGCGAGGCCGGCGGTGGCGGCGCTCAGAAGGAAGATGTCGTCGACGCCGAGTTCACCGAGGTGGACGACGACAAGAAGAACAAGAAGTCAGCCTGACGCTAAGGTCCCCTCTCCCCCTCTGGGGGAGAGGGTGGTCCCGACGCGAAGCGGAGGGACCGAGTGAGGGGTTTGCTCGATCATTCGCCGTGGTTATGCAAATTCAAACACCTCGCTCGCCTCTCTCGCCAGGGCTCGCTCGTTGCCCTCTCCTCGGGGAAGGGACCGAGACAAGTGTGAGGGGGCATGCCTAAGCGCGACTACTACGACACTCTCGGCCTCCAACGCGGCGCGAGCGAATCCGACCTCAAGGCCGCCTACCGCAAGCTCGCGATGAAGCACCACCCGGACCGTAATCCGGGGGACAAGCACTGCGAGCAGCGCTTCAAGGAAATCAACGAGGCCTACGAGGTCCTCAAGGACCCGGACAAGCGCGCGGCCTATGACCGCTTCGGCCACGCCGCGTTCGAGCACGGCATGGGCGGCGGCGCGGCCGGGTTCGGGGCCGATTTCGCGTCGACCTTCGCCGATATTTTCGACGACTTCTTCGGCATGGGCCGCCGCGCCGGCCGCGGCACGGGCCGCGAGCGCGGGGCCGATCTTCGCTACAATATGGAGATCACCCTGGAAGAGTCGTACCACGGCAAATCGGCTGAGTTGCGCATTCCGACCTCCATAATCTGTGAGGTCTGCTCCGGAACCGGAGCAAAATCGGGCACCAAGCCGAAGCCTTGCCCGACTTGTGGGGGCTACGGCCGGGTGCGCCATGCCCAAGGCTTCTTCACGCTCGAGCGCACCTGCCTCGCCTGCCAAGGCCGCGGCCAGGTGATCGACGATCCATGCCCGGCCTGCGCCGGCGCCGGCCGCGTCACGCGCGAGCGGACCTTGTCGGTCAATATTCCGCCCGGCGTCGAAGACGGCACCCGCATCCGGCTTGGCGGCGAGGGCGAAGCTGGCCTCCGCGGCGGACCGGCGGGCGATCTCTACATCTTCCTCTCGATCACCACGCACGATTTCTTCCAGCGCGACGGCGCTGACCTGCATTGCCGCGTTCCGATCTCCATGGTCACGGCTGCGCTCGGCGGCGAATTCGAGGTGCCGACGATCGACGGCGGCAAGACGCGCGTGAAAGTGCCGGAAGGCACCCAGTCAGGCCGGCGGTTCCGCCTCGGCGCAAAAGGGATGCCGGTGCTCCGCTCCAAGCAGATGGGCGACATGTATGTGCAGGTGATCGTGGAAACTCCGCAGAAACTCACCAAGCGTCAGCGCGAGCTCTTGGCGGAGTTCGAGACTTTGTCCTCGAAAGAGACGCATCCGGAGTCGGCCGGCTTCTTTGGTCGGGTCAAGGAGTTCTTCGGAAACAAAGCAGGCTCGGTCTGAGTGGTATTGACCGCGAGGCGTCGCCGCTATACGCCGGTGACCGTTCCGTGACGGAATTTTGTCACATTCGTTACAACTCGCCCCCCCGAGATGCCATTGCAGTCCGAATTGGGTGTCGCTCGACCGAAGAACCAGCGCATCGACGACGATGTGCGGTTCATTCGCTCGTGGTTCGAAAAGCCGCTGTCGACCGGCGCGTTGATCCCATCGAGCAAGCTGCTCGCGCGCACCATGGCGAGCTTCGTCGATCCATTCGTCAAGGGACCTGTGGTCGAGCTTGGGCCCGGCACCGGTCCGATCACCGAGGCGCTGCTCGCCCATGGGATAGATGAGCGCCGGCTTGTCCTGGTCGAGTTCAACCCCGGTTTTTGCCGCCTGTTGCGCAAGCGCTACCCGAAGGCCACGGTCGTCCAGGGTGACGCCTATCACGTGCGTCGGCTGTTTGGCAGCGTGATCCACGGCCCGGTCGCTGCCGTCGTTTCCGGTCTGCCGCTCTTCACCAAACCGATGCGAACGAGGCTGAGGCTCCTGACGGAGGCCTTCGACCTGTTGTGGCCGGGCGCGCCTTTCGTGCAGTTTACCTATGCCGTAGTGCCGCCCGTCCCGCGTTCGCACGTGAACGTTCGCGTCGAGGCCTCCGAGCGCATTTGGCTGAATCTCCCGCCGGCGCGCGTCTGGGTCTACCGCCGGGACTGACGCGCCGCTACAAGGCAGTCGGGGCGCATTTCGGCGGCCCCGGGGACACCGCGGCCCGGATCTTCATTCGCAGGAGCGACGGTTTCAGGTCCGGGCCAGAGCTTGCTCGGCTGTCGGAATGACGTACAGCGGGAGCGGGTGCGGCGGACCGGATGACGGCCATCGACACATGCAATATAGGGTTCTCGCGCTTGGTCGAAGCGGCGCGAGGGCAGGGAAGGGGAAATGGAAAATCCGCGCGATCGGTTGATCGTCGCCCTCGATCTTCCCTCCGCCGAAGCGGCGGAGGCGGTGATCGAGCGACTGGGCGACTCCGTGACCTTTTACAAGATCGGTTATCAGCTCGCCTTCGCCGGCGGGCTTCCGCTTGCCGAAAAGCTCATTTGGAAAGGTCGGCAGGTCTTCCTCGACCTCAAGCTGCACGATATCGGCCACACGGTCGAGAAAGGAGTCGAGAGCGTCGCGCGCATGGGCGCGACCTTCCTCACGGTGCACGGCTATCCGCAAACCATGAAGGCGGCGGTCGATGGCCGCGGCGATTCCAATCTCCGCATTCTCGCGGTGACGGTGCTCACGTCTTACGATGACGCCGATCTCGCCGCCGCCGGCTACGACTTCACGGTGAGCGAACTCGTAGCCGAACGCGCGGGTCAGGCGCGCGATATCGGCGTGGATGGGCTCGTATGTTCGGGCGAGGAGGTCGGATCGCTGCGCACGATGCTCGGCCACCACATGGTGCTGGTGACGCCGGGGATCCGTCCGGCCGGCGCCGATACCGGGGACCAGAAGCGGGTCAAGACTCCGCGCGAGGCGATCGCCGCGGGCGCCGACTATCTCGTCGTCGGGCGGCCGATCCTCGAAGCTGCGGACCCCCGCGCGACGGCCGAAGCCATCATTGCGGAAATCGCCGCGGCGGCCGGCGAATAGGCGAGGCCGCGTTGCAGTTTCCAAGCGAGGATGCAGCGTCGATCCGGCGGTCTTCGGCGATGTGAATTAGCAGCCGTGATCGCGCCGGCGGCGGTACAAAAAGGCAGGGCAGCGATGGGAAAAGCCTCCTGGGTTGCGCATGTCGATGTCACCGAGCCGGAGGGCTACAAGGCCTATATGGGCGCCGACATGGAGGCGTTCCGCAAATATGGCGGCCGGTTTCTCGCGCGCGGCGGACAGTTCGAGCTGCTGGAAGGCGCAACCCGCTCGCGCACGGTGGTGATCGAGTTTCCCGACTACCAGTCGGCCGTCGCCTGCTACCACTCCCCCGAATACCAGGCCGCCGCCGCGCTGCGCAAAGGCCGCGCGGAGTTCGACCTCATCGCGATCGAGGGCTATGAAGGGCCGCAGCCGTAGAGCATTTTCCGGCGAAGTGGGAACCGGTTCGCCGCAGAAAATGCGACCACTAAAGGAAAACGAGAGCGAATTCCGATTCCACCGGAACGGAATTCGCCCTGGTCCATCGGTGATGCGCAATCTCTGCGCTTGCGCCGGCTTCCCATGTCGGCGTGGCCCCGCTATACCCGCGCGCAGTTGCTGGGGGTGTCATGGCTGATATGCGGCTGATCGTGGCGGGCGCCGGCGGGCGGATGGGGCGCACCCTCATCCAGGCGATCGCCGCGACGGCCGGCGTGACACTCGCAGGCGCGGGCGAGGCGCCGGGCTCCCCTGTGATTGGGCGCGACGCGAGCGAACTTGCGGGCCTCGGCGCTTCCGGCATTGCGGTTGCGGGCGACATCGGTCCGCTGCTCGATGCGGCGGACGGGGTGATCGATTTCACCGTGCCGGCCGCGTCCGTCGCCTTGGCCGAGCGCATCGCCGGCAAGGGCCTTGTCCATGTGATCGGCACCACCGGGCTTTCCCCCGAGCAGGACAAAGCGATCGCTGCCGCCGCCACGCGCGCGGTGATCGTCAAGTCCGGCAATATGAGTCTCGGCGTCAATCTCCTCGCCGCGCTGGTCAAGCGGGTCGCGCGCACGCTCGATGACGAATTCGATATCGAGATCGTCGAGATGCACCATAACAAGAAGATCGATGCTCCGTCCGGCACCGCGCTGATGTTCGGCCGCGCGGCGGCGGAAGGGCGCAACATCGATCTGTCAACGCATTCGGTGCGCGCGCGCGACGGCCATACCGGCGCGCGCCGGGCGGGCGATATCGGCTTTGCCGCGTTGCGCGGGGGAAGCGTGGTAGGCGAGCACACGGTTATTTTCGCCGGTCCCGCCGAGCGGATCGAACTCGTGCACAAGGCGGAGGATCGCATGATCTTCGCGCGCGGTGCGCTGAAAGCGGCGCTGTGGGCGCGCGCCCAGAAGCCCGGGCTCTATTCGATGGCCGACGTATTGGGATTGACGAACTTCTGA
>JBAPYK010000245.1:0-3531 GCA_049284695.1 Rhodoplanes sp.
GAAACGGGGCCAAGGCGGCCTCGATCCGGGCGTCGAAGGCGGCAATGCTTTCCTCCAGCTGCTCGATCGTTCGCAGATGTTGGGCCAGCAGAAAACGATGATGCTCGCGGACGCGACCAGTAAGCGCCTCCACGAGAGCCGCTCGCGGGCAGCCCAGTCGTTCGCTGCCGAGCGCGGCGAGCTTGGCCGCATCTGTCTCGCCCGCGATCATGTGTAGAGGTATTTACTAAATCGTACATTTTGGGTTGGATTGGTGGGGAAATGGACCGGCAGGGCGAGCGGGGCGCTCACCCGAACGGGCGCCCCGCGCAGCCCGCCGGCGTGGCACAGGATCAGACGCCATGACCAAGGAACAGAAGGTCATTCGAGGGAAGATTGGTTTGCTGGAGCTGGCGAAGCAGCTCGGCAATGTGAGCCAAGCCTGCAAGATGCTGGGCTACTCGCGCGATAGCTTCTACCGCTTCAAGGAGCTGTACGAGACGGGCGGGGAGTTGGCGCTGCAGGAGATCAGCCGGCGCAAGCCTTTGTTGAAGAACCGGGTCGCTCCGGAGATCGAAGCGGCGGTGGTGACGCTGGCGATTGAGCAGCCGACCTGGGGCCAGGTGCGGGTCTCCAACGAACTGAAGAAGCAAGGCCTGTCGATCTCACCTTTTGGGGTGCGCGGCGTGTGGCAGCGGCATGATCTCGCCAACATCAAGAAACGGCTGACGGCGCTGGAGGCGAAGATGGCGCAGGAGGGCCTGGTGCTCACGGAAGCCCAGGTTGCTGCCCTGGAGAAGGCCAAGAGCGAGAAGGAGAGCCACGGCGAGTTCGAGAGCGAATGTCCCGGCTATTGCGGGGCGCAGGACACCTTCTATGTCGGCAACATGAAGGGGGTCGGCCGCATCTATCAGCAGACCTTCATCGACACCTACAGCAAGGTCGCCTTCGCCAAGCTGTATGATCGCAAGACCCCGATCACGGCCGCGGAGATCTTAAACGACCGCGTGTTGCCGTTCTTCGAGCAGTACGGCATCGCCCTCAATCGGGTGCTGACCGACCGCGGCACGGAGTATTGCGGCAATCCCGAGCATCACGAATACGAGCTCTACTTGGCGATCGAAGATGTGGATCACTCACGCACCAAAACGAAGAGCCCGCAGACAAATGGAATTTGCGAGCGGTTCCACAAAACGGTGCTCAACGAGTTCTATCGCGTGGCGTTCCGCAAAACCCTGTACCGGTCGATCGCCGAGCTGCAGGCCGACCTCGATCGCTGGGTGACGGAGTATAATGAGTCGCGCCCACATCAAGGACGATGGTGCTTCGGAAAGACCCCGATGCAGACTTTCCTTGACGCTTTGCCGATCGCGAGGGAAAAGATGCTGCCGGCCGCGTGACGGCGGACAACGAGCTTCGTCGGACACCCGCCACGACGAGGACCCACTGTCCGGTCAAGTACATACTTTTACAGTTTTCCGGTGCAAGGCGTACAGTGAAATGCACCGAAACCCGTGCACTGGTGCACAGAAGAGTGCACCACTGCACCACCCCCCGCTAAGTCCAATCAGCCTGTAGATGCTGACGGACGCAACGGGCTCCTTGCTACCAATTGGCCGGCGAAAGACGCGTTGAATTTTGCAATCAGTAACATTCGCTGTGACGAATCGACAAAAGTCCTGCGCCTTTGACCTAAGTGATGGCCAAGTCAAACTTTCCGTGTCGTAACCTTCCAGAGCATGCACCAACACATCCTCGGGAAGTCCGTGTGGAGTCAGTTTTGAACGGTAGAACTCGTCGATCCACGAAGCGACCGTCGTCGTGCGAGCTTCGCTTCACCTCCTTCTCACGGCATAGCGGCCCGGCCGCGTTTCCCGGTGCGGCCTGAGCGAGAGACACGCCGGCCGGCCTCTCTGCTATCCGCTTGCCGGATCAGGTCGATAAGGCCGCTTACGGTCTCGCCGCGGTCGAGCCGCTCCAGGCAGTCGGCCGCCGACCACTGAAAAAGTGCAGCGTCGAGAGCGCGCCTAACCGCGCGGGGAAGCCGATCGAACGCCTCGAATTCATCCAAAGGGCCCAGATAGCGGTTGCCCGGCAACAGATCGTTGGTCATTTCGTGGCGTTAGGGTCAGGGATGTATTTGTCGGCCGTCCGCTTGGTTGCCTCAGACTGGCCCGTGGACCGCGGCTCGCCGGGTTTCTTGTCAGGTTGCCTCGGGGCCGGCTTTTGCCGAGCCTCCTGTCGATGAGCCGCGCGCATTTTCTCCGCAACGTATGTTTCGCCCTGCGCGTCAAAGATGTCCGGAATAGTGGGCCGCTGGTCGAGGCTCGCTTTGTACCGACGGATGACCTGCTTGGCGTCCTTGCTGGCTGCCACCGCCTCGATGCCGCGCATCGCATAGTCCCACAACGCGACCATGGGCCCTCGCTCGCGGCGGAAAACGGTCGCCGGGTCGACATCGAGTATGCGCCCGAGCGCGACCCGGCTCAGCCCGAGTTTGCGGCGCCGCGCCTCCAGGTCATTTCGGCGGAGCGGGTTTGTGATTTCCTTGATGACGTCTTTGACGGTCGGCATAGCCCATTTCTTTGCGAATTGCATATGCAGAATGCATAATCGTTAATATTGCATATTGCAATAACTTCTTGCAAGGGTCACCGCGCCCCTGCCGGCTTCTTGGCGCCGACTCTACTCCATCGTACCTCGACATACTCAGCAATCCTGCCCGGCGCTGGCCGGAATGCGATTCGCGACCGGTTTGATATCAGGTTCGTCTCCCAACCTCGTGCAGTTGCGCCAGGAGGACGTGCGCCCTTCGCGGCGGGCGACCGCCTCCAGTGACCCGGTGGGCGGAGAGTAATCTCCGTCCCTACCGCGACCGCTCCTCCGGGTCCTGGGGCGCGATTACGCGCGCCCTTGGGCCGTCCTTTCGCCCCACGGTGGCGAGCAGCGGGAAGGGTTACCTTCCCGCCGGAGAGCATCCCAAATGCCCTCTCAGAAATAAAAAATAGGGCGATTCAGGCTGATGCGGTCCCCTTCGATGAACTAGCGTACAATCTGTCGCTTCGCCTAGGTTGGCACGAAGCGACTCGATCGTATTCGCCGTGATGAACGTGACGGTTTCGTCATAAACTATCCCTCTCGTATTGCCGGCAACTTCGTCAATTCTGATGCGTTGAAGAAGGCCTGCGTGCCGCCGGATTATGGTCTGAAAGATAGTCTCGTGATCGACACAGCCGCGAGTGATTCCCCCGTTCTTGATTCGGCGATCGACCGCAGCGCAGAGTTCCGGGCAAACCTGCCGTGAAGTGGCTAAAGCCTTCGAAAGCTCGTTGTCGGGGAGCAGTTCGTCAAAACCTTCACACAGGTCCCGACAAGCGTAGAAACCAATGCGATCATCTTTCTTCTCAGTTTTGAAAACACGGGAAAGCAGCCAAGCGTCAACATCCGTCAAACATTTGGCAGGGATCATAGGATATACGGTCGTTTCTATATAGTCGTTACTCATTTCGATTCTCCTTTCGGTTTAGAGCTTCACGATCCTCGACTTATGTC
>JBAPYK010000246.1:0-1809 GCA_049284695.1 Rhodoplanes sp.
GGCAGAGAACATCTGCCGGACCGCCGACACGAAACGCGGCAGCTCTTGCGCGAAGGCGCGATGCTCGGACGCCGCTTCGGTAAAGTTCAGCAGCTTCTCGCCGACGAGATAATCGAATGCCGCCTTGGGTCCGTAACGCTCCTTGATGGCGCCAGCGGCCTCGCACTGCTCCATCCAGAGCTCGTGAAGTTTGCGGGGCTCAGTCATTCGAGGACTCCATGATTCGTCGCTTCCCGTTAGCCGTTGGTTTCTGTAGCAGCCTGTCGCGGAGCTTCGACCATCGCCGTCGCCCTGAAACGTTCCGGACGGCGATCGCGACGGCTTTCTTTTGTCCGACGATGACGACGAGCTTTTTGCCGCGCGTGACGCCGGTATAGAGCAGGTTTCGCTGCAGCATCGGGTAATGCTGCGTCATCATGGGGATCACGACGGCGGGGTATTCCGAGCCCTGGCTCTTATGAATGGTTGCGGCATAGGCCGGCACCAGCGTGTCGAGTTCGCCAAACTTGTAGGTGGCGGTCCGGCCATCAAAGCTCGCGCTTAGTTCGCCATCGTCAGAATTGACGTCGTCGATGTGGCCGATGTCGCCGTTATAGACCTCCTTGTCGTAGTCGTTCTCGATCTGCATGACCTTGTCGCCGGGCGCGAACGTCCAACCGAAGCGTTCGACCTTGCGATCACCGGCGGGGTTGAGCGCCGCCTGCAGCTCGATGTTCAACGACCGCGCGCCAACGCCCCCGCGGTTCATCGGGCAAAGCACTTGGATGTCGCGGACGGGATCGAAGCCAAAGCGCTGCGGGATCCGGGTCTTCACCAGATCGACAATGCGGGTGACGGCGGTTTCCGGATCGTCGGCCGGGACGTAATAGAAGTCGCATTCCTCCTCGGGGCGGTTGAGGTCGGGCATCTGGCCCTGGTTGATGCGGTGGGCGTTGACGATGATCCGGCTCTTCGCCGCCTGACGGAACACCTCGGTGAGGCGCACCACCGGCACGGCGCCGGACGCGATCACGTCGGCGAGCACTTGGCCGGGCCCGACCGAGGGCAGCTGATCGACGTCGCCGACGACCAGCAGGGCGGCGCGGTCCGGAACGGCCCGCAGCAGCGCGCGCATCAGCAGGATGTCCACCATCGAAGCCTCGTCGACGACCAGGAGCTCGCAGTCGAGCGGATTGTCGTCGCCTCGCTTGAATCCGCCGGTTTTGGGATCAACTTCGAGCAGGCGGTGGATCGTACAGGCCTCCCGGCCGGTCGCTTCGCTCATCCGCTTGGCGGCCCGCCCGGTGGGCGCGCAAAGCAACAACCGCACTCCCTTGGCGGCGAGAATGCGCAGGATCGCGTTGACGATGGTGGTCTTGCCGACGCCCGGTCCGCCAGTGATGACCAGGACCTTGGCCAGCAGGGCAAGCCGCACCGCAGCCTGCTGGCTGTCGGCGAGCGTCAGGCCGGTGCGCTGCTCGACCCAGGGCAGCGCCTTGTCCGGGTCGATCCACGGCCACGGCAGCGTCCCGTTGGCCAGGGCGACCAGGCGCTCCGCGACGGCGCGCTCGGCCCCGTGCAGGCCGGCGAGGAACACGCAATCGGTTTCGCCGATCCGGTCGGCGATCACTGCTCCGTCCTGCAGCTCGAGATCAAGCGCCATGCGGATCAGGTCCGGCGCGACCTCAAGCAGGCGCTCCGCGAGGGGAACCAGCTCGGCGACCGGCAAGCCGCAATGGCCCTCGTCCATCGCCTCCGCGAGAGCATAGGAAATCCCGGCGCGCACCCGCACCATGGCGGTCTTCTCGATACCGAGCTTCATCGCAATGG
>JBAPYK010000247.1:0-2838 GCA_049284695.1 Rhodoplanes sp.
ATGAAAACTGTCTTCAGCTCATCGCGAGGCTGGCCGAGCCAAGAAGACCCTCCTACAGCCCTCCGAGTCAGGGCTCGCAATCCGGATATTCATGGCGAAGGCATGGTTACCCATACGGTGGAGGTGGCGGTGGAGGTGGGTCGCCCCGGGCACGAATGGCTCCACCATCTCCCGAGACGCCGATGGCTCCGCAAGCCGCTCCCCAAGCGCCCGAAGCGAGAACGGGTCCACCATCCTCGCCCCAAGCGACGATAGATTCGCCGACCGCGCCCCAGCCAACGATTGCTCCGCGGGCCTCGCCCCAGGCAAGGATAGGTCCGCAGCCGGCGCCGCCGCCTACAAGCGCTCCCGGACCGGTATCCGGCGATGTCCCGCTGAAGGATTTGTTCCCCTGGCCGCCGCCGACGCCGTCCACACGGCGCGCGTTCTCGCCTGACGTCGATCCTGATTCTGCTCCAGCAAAAATAGTTGGAGACGTGGCCAGCAGACTGGAGCGGATCTTGTTGAACGCAGATTATGATTCCTTCGGCTATTATCGCGTGCCTGGCGGCTTTGCCTTGGTGACCCGAATTGAGAGTCTTGACGGCGCAACCGGAGAACCGCTCGCCGGCGCTGCCCGCTGGGGAACGCGCGCGACCTATGCAGGTTTGAGTCTTTCCTCCATTTTCGCGATCACCCGGTCCGCCGGCTATTACCGTGTGTTCGTTTTTCTCCTGACCAACGACCCGCCGATGACTCAGCAGACCGATCCGGGGAAAACCCTCAAGATCGCGGAAGCGTGGGCGACGGAAGGCCGTCCCTCCCTTCCGGCGGACGTCAAATCGCTGCCTGTCGGGCCGAATCACATCCTCGTCGTCATGGTGTACGAGTTCGAAAAGTTCGAGGGTGGCGAGACGAACCATTTCCAACCGAGCCGTTGGCCGCTCGATCAACACCTGTCGAGCTTGGGCGCCGAGCTGAAACCGCCGCAATGACCATCAAGACTGCAAAAATCGCCCTGACTGCCTTGTGGGGGGTGAGCGCGATCCCCCTGCTGTTGGTTCTCGTTCTGCGCCAGGTTAACGGGTTCTACGGCGATCAGGCGCAGGCGGCGTGGTCCTGGGCGGCGCAATTTGTTTTCCCCAATCTGACGCTGATCGGGGGGGCTTGGTCGGTGGCGGGGTCGCCGGAAGACGATAAGCCGCTCGGGTCGGCGATCGTGTTCTGGGGCGCGATGATCGTTTCCGCTTTTTATATCGTCATCCTCTATATTGTCCTGGGCGCGCAAGCGAGCGGATCGATGCGGGCGAGCCTCGAGCAATCAGGTCTGTTCCTTGGTTTGATTCAAGCGCTGGTCGTTGGATGGATGGGAAAATTTTTCATCGAAGCACGTTGAGCGATAAATGCGATTGCGCAGCCTGTAAGTGAATCGAATGTTCTTTCCAGTCTCGAAAATCCTCGGCTTCTTCGCACTGCCGTCGAACCTCGTGATCGTGGCTGGCCTGATCGGCGTGCTCCTGCTGCTGACGCGGTTCAAGCGGACGGGCCGTGTGCTGTTGGTTGCCAGCATTCTGCTGCTTGCGATCCTTGGTCTGTCGCCGCTCGGCAATGCGCTGCTCATACCCTTGGAGGACCGGTTTCCGCCGTGGACCGGCGGCGGCAATGTCGCGGGGATCGTCGTGCTCGGCGGGGCCGTCACGCCCGACGTTTCGGCAGCGCGCGACCAAGTGAGCCTTAACGAAGCAGCCGAGCGCCTCACCGCGGCCGCTCATCTTGCCGCAAAGTATCCGCGCGCCAAGGTGATATATTCCGGGGGCGACCCCGGTCTGGTCCGAACCGAAGGGGCTGAGGCCCCTTATGCATTGCGTTTCTTGCGCGAACTCGGCGTCAGCCCCGATCGCCTCGTCGCCGAGGGTCGTTCGCGTAACACGGCAGAAAATGCAGAGTTCTCGAAGGAACTTGCCGCGCCGAAACCGGGCGAACGCTGGCTGCTGGTCACCTCCGCCTATCACATGCCACGCGCCATCGGCGCCTTCCGCCGCGCCGGCTTTGAGGTCGAGCCATACCCGGTCGACTATCGCACGAGTGGGCCCGACGACGCGCTGCGGTTTTTCCAGTCGGTCGGGGATGGACTCAAGCGCACCGACACCGCGGTGCGCGAATGGGTCGGCCTGTTCGTCTACTGGCTTACCGGCAGGTCGTCGGAACTGTTTCCTGCGCCGTGACCGGGCGCGAAATCACTCCCGGTCTTCGAGCGCATGGAGCGGCGCGGACGCGAACTGGCGCACCAGCATGACGGTCAGGACCGCGGCAGTCGCCGCGATCAACAGCACGGGATGGATGAACCAGCCGAGATAACCAAGCGCGAAGAAAAAGGCCCGCTGTCCGCGGTTGAAGTGGCGGCCGGCCGATTGGAAAACCCGCGACGTGCGAATGACATGAATTTCCGCCTCCGGCGTATCCTTCTCCGCCACCGGCGGCATCGCGCCCAGCATGATCGCGACATAGTTGAACAGCCGGTAGGACCAGGCGAACTTGAAGAAGCCATAGACGAGAATGACGGCGAGCCCGACGGTCTTGGCCTCCCACTGCTCGCGGCTGGTCGGAACGCCGAACGGAAGACCCGAGATCAGCTCGACGATATGCTCAGACGTGCGCAGAAGCCCAAGCGCGCCGCCGATGGCGATCAGTGAGGTGGAGGCGAAAAACGCCGCCCCGCTTTGCAGCGCGGCCATGATCTGCATGTCGACCATGCGCATCTCGCGCGCGAGCGTCCGCCGGAACCAAGCTTCGCGATATTGGTCAATTCGCCCGTTAAGGGCTCTGGCGCCGAACGGCGTCCACTCGAGCACGACGGCG
>JBAPYK010000248.1:0-2527 GCA_049284695.1 Rhodoplanes sp.
ACGGCGCAGCCGGCGAAGTCTTCGAGCGCCTCTTCGAGCGCGCGCAGCGTGTCGACGTCGAGATCGTTGGTCGGCTCGTCGAGCAGGAGCACGTTCGCGCCCGACTTGAGCATTTTGGCGAGATGCACGCGGTTGCGCTCGCCGCCCGATAGCGATCCCACCTTCTTCTGCTGATCCGCGCCCTTGAAGTTGAACGCCGCGCAATAGGCGCGCGAGTTCACCTCGCGCTTGCCGAGCTGGAGCATGTCGAGGCCGCCGGAGATTTCTTCCCACACGCTCTTCTTGCCGTCGAGCGTATCGCGCGATTGATCGACATAGCCGAGCTTTACTGAATCGCCGATCTTGATCGTGCCCTTGTCGGGCTTTTCCTGGCCGGTGATCATGCGGAACAGCGTGGTCTTGCCGGCGCCGTTCGGGCCGATCACGCCGACGATGCCGCCCGGCGGCAGCTTGAAGGTGAGGCCGTCGATCAACAGGCGGTCGCCGTAGCCCTTGGCGAGGCCGGTGAACTCGATGACGTTCTGCCCGAGCCTTTCGGCGACCGGGATGACGATCTGCGCCGTGGTTGCTCCCTTCTCGTTCGCCTTCTTGAGCAGGTCCTCGTAGCGCTGATAGCGCGCCTTCGACTTCGCCTGCCGCGCTTTGGGGGAAGCCGCGATCCATTCGTGCTCGCGGGCGAGCGTTCGCTGCCGCGCCTCCTCTTCGCGCCCCTCCTGCTCGAGCCGCTTCTGCTTTTGCACGAGCCAGGACGAGTAGTTGCCCTGATAGGGAATGCCGCGGCCGCGATCGAGTTCGAGAATCCATCCCGTCACGTTGTCGAGGAAGTAGCGGTCGTGGGTGACGATCAGGATCGCGCCGGGATAGTTGCGCAGGTGCCCTTCAAGCCACGCCACCGTCTCCGCATCGAGGTGGTTCGTCGGCTCGTCGAGCAAGAGGAGATCGGGCTGTGCGAGCAATAACTGGCACAAGGCAACGCGGCGCCGCTCGCCGCCGGAGAGTTTCGTCACGTCGGCGTCGTCGGGCGGACAGATCAACGCGTCCATCGCCTGATCAATCTTCGAGTCGAGATCCCACAAACCCTTCGCCTCGATCTCGTCCTGCAGCTTGGTCATCTCGTCTGCGGTCTCGTCCGAGTAGTTCATGGCGATCTCGTTGTAGCGGTCGAGGATCGCCTTCTGCGCCGCCACGCCCTCCATCACGTTCTCGCGCACCGTCTTGTTGGGATCGAGTTGCGGCTCCTGCGGCAGGAACCCGACGCGGGCGCCTTCCGCCGCCCAGGCTTCGCCGGTGAACTCGGTATCGAGCCCGGCCATGATGCGCAGCAGCGTCGATTTGCCCGAGCCGTTGACGCCGAGCACGCCGATCTTGGCGTCGGGATAGAACGACAGATTGATGTTTTCGAGCACCTTGCGGTTGCCCGGATAGGTCTTCGACAGACCCTGCATGTGGTAGATGAATTGCCGGGCCATTGCCGCCTTGTCCTCGTCGCCTGTTGTGGGGATTTGCGGCTGATGTAACGAGGCGCTCCGCAAAGGGCAAGCATGTGCGGCGCGACCCGCGCCGCGGCGCAGCCTTCCAGCCAGCGTAGCCCGCATAGAGTGCAACGGAATGCGGGTGCGGAGCTGAACGAGCCGTCCCCGGATTTCGCTGCGCTCATCCGGGCTACGGTTACTAATCGATCTCGCGCATTGAAGATTGCGACACGCTTTCAATCCAATACCTAAGCACTTTGACGAAGGGATTGCGCTCAGCCTCGCCATCCTCGCTTGCTATTAAGTGGACGGCGGGTACAGCAGTCTCGCCCCGGTTATGCCGCTTGCCACGGTGGCGAACGGGATGTTTGGCCGACCTTTCGCGCAAAGCCTGCCTGGCTGACTTGAGTGCGATTGGACCGACATTCGCAAGGAACGCCTTTTCGTGCCCTCGCGTAAGAGTATCGACGGCTTGCTTCAACGGAAGCCATTTGACCTCTTTGACATCATTCGTCAGCTCACGGACTGGCGGCCCAATAGCCTGCATATGCCAGAACTGCACGATCTTGATTTTACCGGCGACGGAATACGACATCGAACCGAGAAATTCGCGGACCGCCACCTCGTGTCCGGTCTCCTCCAGCACCTCTCGCTTCGCGGCCGCAAGCGGGGATTCGTTTGGATTCAACTTGCCTTTCGGCAGGACCCAGGATTTATCGCCGCGCAATCGCACGATCGCGATGCGCGGTTTCGAGCCTTCCGTCAGAACGATCCCGCCGGCAGCCAAAATTGGCGCGCGGATCTTCGTCGAATCAGCCATGCTGAAGCTTGCCGGACCATCGCGCATAGAGCAAGCGCGGAAGCGCAGCCCATAGACCACCGCCTAGCATCCACGAAGCAGCGCCGAGCGTGCGGCAGCTCACTATGGACCGCCGGGTCAAGCCGGGCGGTGACGAGGAACGGCAAAGCAGTTAGCCAGCCATCGCGCGAACGCTCCGATCCCGCAAGCGACGGGCTTGCAAGCCCTCAGGCGGCGTGTTTGCGGTCGACGGGAT
>JBAPYK010000249.1:0-2971 GCA_049284695.1 Rhodoplanes sp.
CGCGCCCGAGCAGGCCCTCAGGCGCGGCCGCCGCATCGAGGAGCACGGACAGCGTCACGCGGTTGAGCAGATCGAGGCTGCCGCGCTCGTCCAGCACGGCGAAATCCGCGGGCGTCTGCGCCTCGAACGGAAAGCGCTGCAGCAGCCGGGCGCAAAACGCATGAATGGTTTCGACCTTTAGCCCGCCCGGCGTTTCGAGCGCCCCCGCGAACAGCTTGCGCGCGCGCGCCCGCGTCGAAGCGCTGAGAGTGCGGACGCCGATGCGCCGCAGCCGGTCATCGAGGGCAGGGTCGTCGAGCGCGATCCAGGCGGCAAGCTGCCCGAACACGCGGTTCGCCATGTTCGCCGCGGCGGCCTTGGTGAAGGTGAGGCTGAGAATCTTTGCCGGGTCGATCCCGTCGAGCAGCAGCCTGATCACCCGCTGCGCCAGCACATGCGTCTTGCCGGAGCCGGCATTGGCCGAGACGAAGACAGACACGGCGGGGTCGGAGGCCTCCGCCTGCAGCGCCGTTACGGCGTCGGGAATGTTTGCACGCGGGCGAGTCATTTTGCGTTCCCCGACAAAGTCCCTCTCCGTTCGCTGGAGAGGCTGTTCGGGCCGCAAACCAAGCAAGGGCCGGGCGACGGGCCGACCTCGGCACGCGCGAACAGCCCCCTCCCGTCTCGCTTCGCTCGACTCCCTCCCCCGCTTGCGGGGGAGGGATGAGGGAGGGGGTAGGCGGACAGCGCATCCTCGCGAAGGGAGGCGGAGTAATGCGCTTCGCCTTGGTCAAACGGGAAGATCACTCCTCTTCTCCCTCTTCGCCCGCGGACCATTCTTTCACCCGCGCGAGGTCGTCATAGGCGCCGTAGCGGTTCTTCCACATCGGCAGGACGAGCGAGCGATAGGGCGTCGCCTCGTCCTCGAACCGGCGGACGAGGCCTTTGAGCCGCGCCCACGCGTGATCGGCCGCCGCGTCGGGCGTACGCTCCTTGAAATCGATCTCGCAGATCTTTCCCGCTGGCTCCCCGCCGGTGAGCCGCACATACGTGAGTTCCGCGAGCGACAAGTTGCGCGCAATGCCGGGAAATCCGCCGTTGCGCAGGATCGCGCCTTCGAGCGTGAGCTGCGGGGCGACGCCGATGCGCACCTGCTTGTCGCTCGGGGGCTGGCCGGTCTTGAAGTCGAGGATCGCGTAGCGGCCGTCGGCGAGTTGCTCGATCCGGTCGGCGCGCGCGGACAGGCGAAAGCGGCGCTCGCCGAGCGAAATGGTCAGCATGCCGCGGATTTCGGTTCTTGCGCCCGTCATCGCGGCGCGGCGCTTGCGCTCGAACCGCACGAACCAGCGCGCGATCGCCTGGAACCGCGGCCACCAGAAGGCGCGCGCCTCCGGATAATCATTGAGTGCGGCAAAATGCTTGCTGCCGATGTCGAGCAGTTCAGCAAGCGGGTCGTCCGGCAATTGCGTGGGATAAGCCTCGGCGAATGCGCCGATCGCGTTGTGGATGGCGATGCCGCGGTCTTTGGCGCCCGGCGGCAGATCGACCGGATCGAGCTGGGCGAGCTTGAGGATGTGCTTGGCGTAGATCGTATAGGGATCGCGCAGCCAATGCTCGATCTCGGTGACCGACAATGCGGTCGGACGCGCCGCGCGCGGCGGGCACGGTGCAGGGCGTTCGACGCGGTTCGGCGGATGGTTCGGCCGGTCGAGGCTGCGGGCGAGCGCGAGATAACGCTCGCCGCGCTTCACCGCCTCGTTCCACTGCTCGCCGGCGACTGCCCCCAATCGTTGCAAGAAGCGGGAGGCGACTGCCGGCGCGCCGGCGATCTTGCCCGCGCGCGTGAGAACGATCTCGGGCGCGCCGCTGACCAGCTGAGCAAAATCGTGCGCCGATAGCCCGACCCGCCGTTCCGGCAGATCGAGGCCGAGCGCGTGGCGCATGCCGCGATTGAGCCAGGGATCGGGGCGCGGCTTCGGCGGCCACACCTCTTCTACGAGTCCGCCCAGCACCATGCGGTCGACCGTTACAAGGCGGGCTTCGAGCAGGCCGAGAATTTGCACGCAGCTCCCGGTTACAGGCGATGGCCTGATCACACGATCGGCGATCGCCGTACGGAAGAACTCCGGGTAGTCGCCGGTCGTCACCGTCAGATCAGCCGCCGCGGCTTCCTCGACGATCTCCGCGAACGCGGCGTCAAGCGCGGCCCCGTCCGCGCCGGTGAGCGCCGGGACCGTCCCCTGCTCATCCGCGCCGAGCGTCGTTACGACATCGCGTTGGCGCACTGCCAAAATCGTCAACGGGTGCGGCTGGGTCGAATCAAGTTGTTCGAGCGGCGCAAGCGCCGCTGCAAGCCGCGCGACCAGCTCCGCAGCAGACGCGAGATCGGCTTCATTGACGAGGACGCGCGGGTCGGCCGGGTGCAAGGCCGAAGGTTGGCCAAGTCTGAGCTTGGCGAGTTCCGTGCGGAAATTCGCGAGCGCCTCGGCGAGGCCCTTTGTGCCGGCGCGCGGGCGCGGGCCACGCAGCACCGCGCGCTCGAGCGCCGCGACGGCGCGCGCATGCGCGTGTTCGTTCGCTCCGAGCCGGAAGTGGGGATGCTTGAGCAATGCGAGCAGCGTCGCCGGCGCGGCGCCGCCGAGCGCAGTTTCGGCCGCAAGCCGGGCGAATATGGCGGCGGGTGCGTCGGCGAGGGGCTGTCCGCCCGAGTCGGCGATGGCGATATTCCACCGCGCGAGCGCCGCCGCCACCCGTCGTGCGAGCGTGCGGTCGGGCGTCGCCAGGGCCGCCGTGCGGTCGGGCGTTTCGATCGCTTCGCGCAGCGCGACGGCGATCGCAAGCGCTTCCTCATCCGCGTTCGCCGCTTCGATGACGGACAGTCCCGAGAGGCTTCCTGCGAGCCGTTCGGCAAAGCTCGGTTCAGCGAGACGGGTTCGCCACAGATCGGTCGTCGCCGCCGGGCGCAGCGCCTCGGAAACGAGCGCCATACGAT
>JBAPYK010000250.1:0-1873 GCA_049284695.1 Rhodoplanes sp.
CACCTACGCCGCCGGCAAGCGCAAGCTGCCGGCCTCGCCGCCGCTCCGCTTCGTGCCGCGGCGCTGGCGCCCGTTCGTCATCGGCCGAGGCGGCGTCGATCGGGCGGCCTACGAGCTGTGCGCCTTCTCGGAGCTGCGAGAGCGGCTGCGCGCCGGCGACGTCTGGGTGGCCGGCTCACGGCGCTACCGCGCGTTCGACGATTACCTGCTGCCGCGACCGACGTTCGAGGCGCTGAAGGCTGCGGGTCCGCTGCCGCTCGCGGTCGCACCTCGGTTCGAGGACCATCTCGCTGAGCGCTGCGCCCGGCTCAAGGAGGCGGCCGCAGCGGTGGCGACTCGCGCCAGGGCCGGCGCGTTGCCCGACGTGCGCCTGGATGAGGCGGGGTTGACGATCACGCCCTTGCGCGCCACGACGCCGCCCGCGGTCAAGGCCGTCAAACAGGCACTCTACGACCGGCTGCCGCGCACCCGGATCACCGAGGTGCTCCTCGACGTCGACGCCTGGACCGGCTTCTCCGACTGCTTCACACACAGACGGACCGGCCGTGCCTGCGACGACCGCGCGGCACTTCTCACCTGCGTGCTGGCCGACGGCATCAATCTCGGTCTCACCCGCATGTCGGAGACCTGCCGCGGCGCATCCCTGCGCCAGCTCGCGCTTGTCCACGACTGGCACGTGAGCGAAGCCGCCTACACGGAAGCACTCGCGCGCCTCATCGATGCGCACCGCGCGCTGCCGTTGTCCGGAGTCTGGGGCGACGGCACCAAGGCGAGTTCCGACGGGCAGCACTTCTTCGCCGGCGGTCCGGGAGAGGCAATCGCCGACATCAACGCCCGTCACGGCAACGAGCCGGGCGTCTCGTTCTACACCCACGTCTCCGACCAGTACGGCCCGTTCCACACCAAGGTGATCGCCGCGACCGCCGGTGAGGCACCGCACGTGCTCGACGGCTTGCTCTACCATCAATCCGGGCTGGCGGTCGAGGAGCACGCGGTCGATACAGGCGGTGCCTCCGACCACGTCTTCGGACTCATGCCCTTCTTCGGGTATCGCTTCGCCCCGCGCTTGCGTGACCTCAAGGATCGTCGGCTCCACCTGCCGCCCGGCCTGAACGTCGACCCGCTGCTCGCGTCCATGGTCGACGCCGGCGGTCAGGTCGACGTCGCGCACATCGCTCAGCACTGGGACGAGCTCTTGCGCCTGGCGACGTCGATCCGCTCGGGCACGGTGACCGCGTCGGCCATGCTGAAGAAGCTGTCCGCCTACCCGCGGCAGAACGGACTGGCGGTCGCACTGCGCGAGGCAGGCCGGCTGGAGCGCTCGATCTTCATGCTGAACTGGCTGCGCGATCTCGAGCTGCGTCGGCGCGCGCAGGCAGGCTTGAACAAGGGCGAGGCCCGGAACGCGCTCGCGCGTGCCATCTTCTTCTGCCAGCTCGGAGAGTTGCGCGACCGCACCTTCGAGAACCAAGCCTATCGCGCCTCGGGCCTGAACCTCATCGTCGCGGCCGTGATCCTCTGGAACACGCGCTACCTGGAACTCGCCGCTGCCGACCTCGGTGTCGGCTCGGATACGATGCGGCACGTCGCGCCGCTCGGGTGGGAGCACCTGTCGCTCACCGGCGACTACGCCTGGGACGCCGACGCTCAGACCGCGCCGGGCGAGTTGCGGCCGCTCAGAACCAAGCCGTCGCTTCTCGCGGCGTGAACAAAGCGTGGTTCACGTCGCGTTCTCGCTTAGCGTACATGGAAGTCACTTTCTTGCAGTGACCCTTCGCAGCTCGCAAAGCTTATCAAGCATCCGATACTGGACGTGATGAATTGCTCTCGGGCGGGTCGCGCTTAGAGAGGATCAAGCCGTGGCACGATAGGC
>JBAPYK010000251.1:0-19900 GCA_049284695.1 Rhodoplanes sp.
GGGCAATACGCGATCGACGAGCTTCAGGAACCGCGTCGGATTGGCGAAATCAATCAGCGCCATGATCGACCTTGTCTTAGTCCGCATGGGATGGGCGCGCAATGCGGCAGTTGTGCGGAGGGGGCGGCAATTGCTCGGTATCACTCGAGCCCGTGCCGCAGGGCTGCCGCGGCGGCGAATGGGCCGATCACGAGGCTCATCAGCGTCAGCGCGCAGAGGAGCGTGAACGGCGTTCCGAACGGCACCGGGCCCACGATCGCGGCGTTGGAGGCGGCGACCCCGAAGATCAGCACCGGCACGGTGAGCGGCACCACCAGCACCGGGAGAAGCAGGCCGCCGCGGCGGAGCGCCGTCGCGAGCGATGACCCGATCAGGCCGATGAAGGTCAGCGCCGGGGTCCCGACCAGCAAAGTGAGCATCACCGCCCCGGTCGCGGCCGGCTCGAGATTGAGAAAAAGCCCCAGGACGGGGGTGACCAGCACGAGGGGGAGGCCGGTCGTGAGCCAATGCGCCAGCGCCTTTGTGGCGGCGGCGAATTCGAGCGGCAGTCGGCCCATCAGGATCAGGTCGAGCGAGCCGTCTTCGTAATCGGCGGCAAACAGCCGGTCGAGCGCGAGCAGGGACGCGAGCAGGGCGCCGATCCACAGGATCGCCGGTCCGACCCGTTGCAGCAGCGCAAGATCCGGCCCGAATGCAAACGGCGTGAGGACCACCACCACCAGAAAGAACAATACGGCCATCATCGCCCCGCCGCCGATGCGGACGGCGATGCGCATGTCACGGAGGAGAAGGGCGCGGAGCGGGGTCATGACGCCACCGTCCTTCCCTCTCCCCTCGCGGGAGAGGGTGGTTCGGCGCACAGCGAGAAGCTTCCCCCTCCCCAGCCCTCCCCCGCAAGCGGGGGAGGGAGCAGCGCGCAGCGCTGCGGGAGGGGGCAATTTCCTGCGCGGCGCTCGTGAACGGACGGGACATGGTCAGCGGCGACCGGGAAGATGGCGGTGCACGATGTCATTGCTGGCTTGGCAGTGCGGTGTTTCATCCCCCGCCTCCCAGCCGCAGGTTTTGGGCCGCGGCGAGCGCGAGCGGGCCGTGGGTCGCCACGATGATGATGCCGCGGCCGCCAAGGTGCTCCCGCATGAGGGCGGTCAGCCTTTCCTGCGCGGCAATATCGAGGGCTGCGGTCGGCTCGTCGAGCAGCCAGAGCCGGCGCGGAACCGCGAGCAGACGCGCGAGCGAGAGACGCCGGCGTTGACCGGCCGAGAGATACGCGGCGGGCAGGTCGGCGAGTTCGTCAAGCCCGACAGCGGCGAGCGCGCTCGCCAGGGCCTCATCGCCGCCCCCCAAATACCTGGCCCAGAATTGCAGGTTCTCGCGGACAGTCAGGGATGGTTTCAAGGCGTCCTGGTGGCCGAGATAGTGGGCTTGTTCGGCCACGCTCAGCTCGGCCTCTCCTCCGGCCAGCTCGATCCGGCCCGCCGCGGGACGCAACAGCCCGGCGATCATCCGCAAGAGGGAGGTCTTTCCCGCCCCGTTCGGGCCCGTCAGGACCAGCGCCTCCCCGGCGCTGATACGAAAGCCGAGGCCGGAAAAAACCTCGCGTCCGCCGCGCACGCAACCGAGGTCCCGCCCGATCAGCTCCATCAAGCGGTTCCGCCCCGGCTTTCCCTGCCGGACGCAGGCGATCGGCTGGGCGTAGCGGATCCGGGACCCGATCGCCCGGACCGGCGGCTTGCGCGGTCCGGAACCCGACGCCCCGGAGGGACTACGAATTGATCACCTGGAAACGGCATCGATCGTTCGCACTCAGACTAGACGTTGCACCGAATCCGCTGTTTAGAAGTCGTATAGCAGAACGGAAGGAAAGCTCTTATAAGCCCATGACAGAGCCTGTCGCCCGGCGGAGACCCGCGTCGGGGCGTCTCGAGCGGGGGAACAAAGCAGCACCCCGGAGACACATGAGACAGGCAATCCGGCTTCCCTCCGGCCGGAATGGAACATCGCGCCATGACCCTGATCGACAGCTTCAAGTGCACCCGGACGCTCAAACTCGGCAACCGGAACTATGTTTATTACAGCTTGCCGGCCGCCGAAAAGAACGGCTTGAAAGGCATTTCCCGCCTGCCTTTCTCGATGAAGGTGCTGCTCGAGAATCTGCTGCGCCACGAGGATGGGCAAACCGTCACCAAGGAGGATATCCAGGCGGTCGCCCAGTGGCTGAAGACCAAGACGTCCGAACGTGAAATCCCGTTCCGCCCGGCGCGCGTGTTGATGCAGGACTTCACCGGCGTGCCGGCGGTGGTCGATCTCGCCGCCATGCGCGACGCCATGAAGAATCTCGGCGGCGACCCGAAAATGATCAATCCGCTGGTCCCGGTCGACCTCGTCATCGACCATTCGGTGCTCGTCAACTTTTTCGGCACCAATGACGCGTTCAAGAAGAACGTGACCGAGGAGTACCGACAGAACCAGGAGCGCTACCGCTTTCTCAAATGGGCGCAGCTCTCGTTCCAGAACTTCCGCGTGGTGCCGCCGGGGACCGGCATCTGCCACCAAGTCAATCTCGAATACCTGTCGCAGACGGTGTGGATCGCGAAAGGCGAGGCACGGCTGGATGGCAAGACCGTAACGGCGGAACTCGCCTATCCCGATACGCTGGTCGGCACCGACTCCCATACGACGATGGTGAACGGGCTCGCCGTGCTCGGTTGGGGCGTCGGCGGCATCGAGGCTGAAGCGGCGATGCTCGGCCAGCCCTATTCGATGATGCTCCCCGAAGTCATCGGCGTGAAGCTGAGCGGCAAGCTGAACGAAGGGGTGACCGCCACCGACCTCGTGCTCACGGTGACGCAGATGCTGCGCAAGCGCGGCGTGGTCGGCCGATTTGTCGAGTTCTTCGGTCCCGGGCTCGCCAATCTGTCGATCGCTGACCGCGCGACCATCGGCAACATGTCGCCGGAATATGGGGCGACCTGCGGCTTCTTCCCGGTCGACGCCGACACGCTCGATTACCTGCGCGGCACCGGCCGGTCCGAACACCGGGTCAAACTCGTCGAGGCTTACGCCAAGGCGCAAGGCATGTACCGCACGAAGAGCACGCCCGATCCGGTGTTCACCGACGTGCTCAAGCTCGATCTTGCCTCGGTCGAACCTTCGCTTGCCGGGCCGAAGCGCCCGCAGGACCGCGTGCCGCTCAAGGCGGTGAAGAGCGGCTTTGCGCGTTCGCTCGCCGACGAGTTCGGGAAAGGCGACGAGGCGGACAAGCGCGTGGCGGTGGCAGGGCGCAAGCACGATCTCGGCCATGGCGACGTCGTCATCGCGGCGATCACCTCGTGCACCAACACGTCGAACCCGACGGTGATGATGGGCGCGGGCCTGCTGGCGAAAAAGGCGGTGGAGAAGGGGCTCACGGTCAAGCCGTGGGTGAAGACCTCGCTGGCGCCCGGCTCGCAGGTGGTCGCCGAATATCTCACCAAGTCGGGCCTGCAGAAATACCTCGATAAGCTTGGATTCAATCTCGTCGGGTTCGGCTGCACCACCTGCATCGGCAATTCCGGGCCGTTGCCGCCGGAGATATCGGCCGCCGTCAACGAGCACGACCTTGTCGCCGCCTCGGTCCTGTCGGGCAACCGCAATTTCGAAGGGCGCGTCAATCCCGACGTGCGCGCCAACTATCTCGCCTCGCCGCCGCTCGTCGTCGCTTACGCGCTCGCGGGAACGATGAACTTCGATCCGGCGAAGACCGTGCTCGGCGTCGACAAAGCGGGCAAGAAGGTTTTTCTCAAGGACATCTGGCCGTCCAACCGCGAGATCAGCGCGGCCATGAAGAAGACGATCACCAAGCAGATGTTTGTGCGCAAGTACGCCAACGTGTTCAAGGGCGATGCGAACTGGAGCAAGATCGCGGTGAAGGGCGGCCTCACCTATCAGTGGGATCGCAAGTCGACCTATGTACAGAATCCGCCCTACTTCGCGGGAATGACGCGCGAGCCGCAGCCGCTCACCAACATCGTCGACGCGCGCATTATCGGACTCTTCCTCGACTCGATCACCACCGACCACATTTCGCCCGCGGGCTCGATCAAGGTCGCTTCGCCCGCGGGACAATATCTGGTCGCGCACCATGTCAAGCCGCCCGACTTCAATCAGTACGGCACCCGCCGCGGCAATCACGAGGTCATGATGCGCGGCACCTTCGCCAATATCCGCATCAAGAACCAGATGGTCCCGGGCGTCGAAGGCGGCGTTACGATTCATTATCCGTCAAAAGAACAGATGCCGATCTACGAAGCGGCCATGCGCTACAAGAGCGATAAGGTCCCGCTCGTCGTGTTCGCCGGAAAGGAATACGGCACCGGCTCGTCGCGCGACTGGGCGGCCAAAGGCACGGCTCTGCTCGGCATCCGCGCCGTGATCGCGCAATCCTTCGAGCGCATTCATCGCTCCAATCTGGTCGGCATGGGCGTCGTGCCGCTGGTTTTTGAAGAGGGCGCATCGTGGCAAACGATCGGGCTCAAGGGCAGCGAGCAGGTGACCATCCGCGGCTTGCAAGGCGAGCTTAAGCCGCGGCAGCGGCTCGTCGCCGAGATTGTCGGATCGGACGGCACATTGCAGCGCGTGCCGCTGATCTGCCGCATCGATACGCTCGAAGAACTCGAATACCTCCGCAACGGCGGAATCCTGCAATACGTGCTGCGTCAGCTCGCTGCTTGAGCGCTTCGCAAAGACCCGCGGCGGCATGCGCCGTGGGTCTTTTGCTGCAAGCGCCAAGGACTGATCACATTGCCGCGTTTTGCGCCAATCTCACCGCTAAGTGAGTGGCAGGTGATCACCGGAGCGTACTATTCACGACCACTGTGCGCAGGGCCAGCGGGCCCGTAACAATGCGCGCCCTGATCAGGAAGCATCATCCGTCGCAGAGCACGTCCGCACGGTGGATGGCGGGCGCGGGTTTGTGTGCGCGCCCTGACCAGACAAGGACGAGATCGGGATTTTGACGTTGGCAGGCCGCTGGTCGATTTTTGGCGTCGTCGCCGCCGCGCTATTGGCGGCAACCGCGACCGGCGTGCACGCCGGGCCGCGCGCGGTCATCGAGCTGTTCACCAGCCAAGGATGTTCGTCCTGTCCGCCGGCCGATAAGCTTGTCGGCGAGTTGAGAAACGATCCGCGGCTCGTCGTGGTCAGCTTGCCGATCCACTACTGGGATTACCTTGGTTGGAAGGACACGCTTGCCGATCCACGCCATACGGCGCGCCAGAAGGCGTATTCGCGCATACGCGGCGACGCGGACGTATACACGCCGCAGGTGGTGGTGAACGGGGCCGTGCATGCGCTCGGCAGCGATAGAGGTGCGATCGAGAGGGCCGTCGTCACGGCGCACGACGGCGGCGCGCAGCTTTCCGTGCCGGTCGAGGTTGCCGTCGCGAATGGACAGGTGTCGATCACGGTCGGCAAAGCCGACGCCGGCCCCGCCGGCGAGATCTGGCTCTGGGGCTTGGCGAGCGCGGTTCCGGTCGTCATCCGGCGCGGCGAGAACAAGGGGCGCACGATCACCTACTCCAACGTGGTGCGCCGCTGGATCAAGCTAGGCGACTGGGCAGGTCCGGGCACATGGACGGTTCCCCTCGCCCAGGTGAAGGCCGAGATGGTCGATTTGGTGGCGGTGATCGTCCAAACGGGGAATACCGGAACGCCAGGAGCGATCCGCGGCGCGGCGATTGCACAGTTAGAATAGGCTGATCGCTCCCAAATTCGCCTATCAGGTTGGCTCCGAGCGAAAGCACGCGTGTCCCCAGGACCCAGGCTCTTCCTGCCCGCTCGCTTCCGCGCCGCACGATGTCGGAAAAGAAAAAGGCCGGCTTGGCCGGCCTATCACCACGATTTGCCAGAGGGTCCGGTCCTTACGAGCCCGGGGGGCTGGGGGGCTGAGGAATCCGGTACTCACGTCAGACCGGACCCCGTGGCAATGATGTTTCTTTGCAAGGCAGATCGGCCTGCGCACGGCCGAATTCTGGCATCATTATGAACGGACTAACGAACGCGTGATCTGTGGGGGAAACCTCCGCGCGTCTCGACGCTCTTGCTCTCGCGCCCCTTTCGGAGCGATCATGACGTATCGATGACGAGGAGACGCCGATGAGCCTGGAGCTTGGTGATGCCGACCCAAGCGAGTTCCGTGGGGGCGAGGGGACCGTTAAACATCCAGCCGTCGCCCCCAATGCTCGCGTGACCTTCGACCGGCGCGAGCTGAAGCGAATTTTCGGTCTATACGTCCGAAAGGTTGCATCGGGGGAATGGCGCGATTACGCCATCGACTTCCACAAGGACCGCGCGGTGTTTTCAGTCTTCCGCTCCGCCGCCGAAGTTCCGATCTACCGTATCGAGAAGAATCCGCGCTTGGCGCGACGCCAGGGCGTCTACCGGGTGGTTTCCGCGACCGGCCTGATCGTCGAAGGCGGCCATGAGCTCGACCGCGTATTGCGGGTGCTCGACAAGGCGGTCTTGAGCCTGGTCGCGAATTAATCGCTTGCCCGCGCGCAAAGGCAGCGCGAAATCCTCTCCAAATGCTTGAGGTTCAGCGTTCTTCCGAGGAACGCGACCGCCTCTTTGGGCTGGGTGGCGGCAGCGATGTGGCTAGACTCAGTGGGAGCATCGCGAGGCGGGCGGCGTCCGCCCAAAACAGCCAAGCAAGCCGAGTCGACTCGGCCCAGAAGGAGAACGGGTTGGCTCCCCTGAGAAAGCGCCCGAACGCATCAAACGAGGGCACGGCCTTCATGCTGATTAAGATCTGCTCACAATCACTATCCGGCGCGCGGCGGTGAACGATCTCGATATCGACGTTTGGCAGGTGGGCGGTCGCCCTTGTTGTGTCGATCTCGTGGATCGGCTTCTTGAATTCGGACAATTTGTGCCGTCCTTCTGGTTTATGCGGCGCGCCAACCGTATCGATCGCGCCATGTCGTCCGGTCCCGGTGCCCGTGATTAGCTAATTTCACCTGGCGGAGTCAGTCAAGCCGACGCGGGCGCGCGCCAACGCATCCGCGGAGGTCACGCGGTCGAAGAACGTTCTGGACCAAGCGTTCTGGACTATATGAGCGCGGGGAAAACAGACCGAACAACGAAGCGGACGGGCAAGTTTCGAATCCGCCACGTTGCGGCAGATCCTAACTTGTCCCGTCCGGTGAGCGTATCGCGCTCAAGCAGAGCGGCCGTCAGCCTCAGCGGCGGTCGCCCAACAGGCGCAGCAGCATCAGGAACAGGTTGATGAAGTCGAGGTAGAGCGCGAGCGCTCCCATCACAACCTTACGGCCTGCGATCGTGCCGTCGTCCATCGGGTCATAGTATTCCTTGATCTTCTGGGTATCCCACGCGGTGAGCCCAGCGAAGATCAGCACGCCGATGACCGACAGCGCCCAGTCGAGCGCGGTCGACTGCAGGAATATGTTGACGAGCATCGCGATGATGAGGCCGAACAGCCCCATGATCAGAAACGACCCCATGCCCGTCAGATCGCGTTGCGTGGTGTAGCCCCATAGGCTCAGCGCGCCGAACGAGGCGGCCGAAATGAAGAACACGCGCGCAATCGACCCATGGGTGTAGACCATGAAGATCGTTGCAAGCGACACCCCAAGCAAGCCCGCATAGAGGAAGAACAAGGCGCGGGCGGTGCCGACCTCGAGGCGGTTGATCCGAAAACTCAAGAAGAAAACGAGACCGAGCGGGGCGAGGATCAGCACCCAGAGCATCGGGCCTTGGAACAGGGTTTGTCCGAGCGGGGTCAGCGCGACGATCGCGCCCGCCTCGTTGGTTACCACGGAAAACTGGAACGTGATCCACGCGATCGCGCCGGTGAGCGCGACGCCGCCTGCCATGTAGTTGTAGACGCGGATCATGTGGGCGCGCAGGCCCTGATCGATCGCGACCGCACGATCCGCCGGGTAGCCGTGGGCCGCCGCGGGATTCCGGTCGAAGTCCGACATTGATGAGGTCCTTTCTATCGCCCGTAAACAAAGGCCGCTGGGCAAGCGGAGGCGGTCGTATCCCGCCGCCAGAAACCAATTCGAATGTAATCATGGCGCGCGGCCGGGTGAAGATGGTTACCCGGTAGAAACCATGAATTTTCGGACAGGAGGCTGCTCAATGGGGCCAGGCCAAAAAGCGTCGCTGCCATCTTACTCCTCGCGCTGTCCGAGAAGCTGGAGGAGCAGCGTGAACAGGTTGACGAAATTGAGATAGAGCGAAAGCGCGCCCATGATGGCCGAACGCTCCGCCGTCTCGCCGTCCATCGCGCCGTAGACATACTCGTTTTTCAGACGCTGCGTGTCCCACGCCGTCAACCCGGCGAAGACGAATACGCCGATCACCGAAACCGCCCACTGCAAGGCCGAACTCTGCAGGAACACGTTCACAAGCATCGCGATGATGACGCCGAACAGTCCCATGATCAGGAACGAGCCCACGCCGGAGAGGTCGCGCGACGTGGAGTAACCCCACAGCGACAGCGCGCCGAAGGATGCGGCGGTGATGAAGAACACCCGCACGATCGACGTGTGGGTGAACACCATGAAAATTGCGCCGAGCGACAATCCCACCAGCGCGGCATAAGCCCAGAATAGAAATTGCGCGGTCGCCGGCCGCAGCCTCTCGGCGCCGAAACTCAGCCCGAACACCAGCGCGAGCGGCGCGAGCATGATCACCCATTTGAACGGGCTCGCGTAGACGGCGTAGCCGATCGGCGTGAGATACATGCCGCCGGCGATGCGGGCAGGCAATTGTGCTCCGCCCCGCACAATTTGCGCGGCGCTTGCGGGATCGCCAGTGACGGATGCGAGATACATGCCCAGGGCGGCGAATCCGGTGATGACGAGGCCGAGCGTCATGTAGTTGTAGACGCGCAGCATGTATGTGCGCAGGCCGGCGTCGATCACGGCCGTGTCGGCGCGACCCACGCCGCCATAGCTCGCGCTCGCCATGTTTCGATTCCAGTCCGACATCGTCGAACCCCCGATTAGTATCCGCAAATTCGCGCGGAGTGTCGCCCCGCGGTTCGAACTCTCGCTATATGGGCAGATTATATGCGGGGGCACGATGGCCGCCCGCGGCGACTGATTGTCGCAAAGCCGCTTGCGATAAGGCGAATCTGCTTCGCAGCCAGCGGCTAGTTGTCGCAAAGCACGATTGGTTAACCTTAAAGGTTTCGCAACGCCGCCGCCGGCTTGCGGCCGAGCGCGGCGAAGGTGCCGATGAGGCCGCAGACCATCGTGACCGCAAGCGCCGCCGCCGCCGCCGTCAGCGCGGGCGCCGCTTGCCACGTGAACGGAAGCGTCATCAAGTCGCGGACGACGCGCCATCCCGCGATCGAGCCGGCCGTCATCCCGAACAGGACCGCGGCGGCGCCAGTCAAGAGATATTCTAGGAGATAACAGGCGATGATCTGGCCGCGCGTCGCGCCGAACGTCTTCAGCACGACGGCGTCGTAGACGCGGTGCCGGTGGCCGGCCGCAAGCGCGCCGCCGAGCACGAGCACGGTCGATATGAGCGTCACGGTGCTCGCCGCCAGCACGGCGAGGGCGAGGTTGGAGACGACGGCGCTGACCGCGCTGATCGCCTCCTTGACCGGCACCGGCGTGACTCCGGGAAAACGCTGCGTCACCGCGTCCAACAGCGCTGCTTCTTCTTGCGGCGTGCCGCCGTCCGGAAAAGTCACGGTCGCGACATGCGTCAGCGGCGCGCCGCGAAATGCGCCCGGGGAAAAAACCAGCACGAAGTTGAGGCCGAGCGACTGCCAATCGACGGTGCGCAAGTTGGCGATGCGCGCGGTGATGTCGCGGCCCAGCACGTTGACGGTGACCGCGTCGCCAAGCTTGAGACCGAGACCGTCGGCAATCCGCTTGTCCAATGAAAGCAGCGGTGGCCCGTCGTAGCGTTCGCCCCACCATTCGCCTTCGATCACGCGTGAGCCGGGCGGCACCGTGCCGGCATAGGTGATGCCCCGATCGCCATGCAGCACCCAGACGGCGTTCGGGCGCGCTTTCAGTTCGTCTGCGGACACGCCGTTCACGTCGACAATGCGGCCGCGCAGCATGGGCGTGCTCTCAAGCGAAGCCTGGGGCGCCTGCGCGCGAACCAAGTCATCGAACCGCGCGATGTCGCCGGGCGGGATGTCGAGAAAGAAGAACGAGGGAGCCTTCTCCGGCAGCGTCGCGGTGAGTTGCCGGCGCAGATTGGCGTCGATTTCGACCACCGTCGTCAGCACCGCCATGCCGAGACCGAGCGACAGAACGATGGTGGGAGTCAACGCCGCCGGTCGGTAGATGTTGGCGAGCGCGAGGCGCAGAATGGTCGAACGCGGGCGCGGAACCGCGCGCGCCAGCAACATCACCGCAAACGCCACCGCGCGCAACAGCACGAACACGCCGAGCGCGGCGACGACGAAGATGGCGGCGATCTTGCGATCATACGAAGCGCCGATGGCGACCGCGGCGAGCGCGAGGCCGGCAATCGCGGTCGCGAGCACATAGCGTCCGCGCGGCCAACGGCTTTCGGGCGCGATCGCATCGCGAAACAAAGCCGAGACCGGCGCGTCATGCGCGCGGCCGAGCGGCCAGATGGCGAACGCCGCCGCAGTCAGGAGGCCATAGAGCAGCCCGAGCAGAAGCTCGGCTGGATGCACGGAGGGCGCGAGCGGGAGGGGAATGATTGCGCCGAACACGTTGGCGATCGCGAACGGCATCAGCGCGCCCAGAGCGAGTCCGATCGCGGCGCCGAGCAGGGCGAGCAGCAGGATCTGGAGGAAATAAAGCGCAACCACCTGGCCGGCGGTGGCGCCGAGCGATTTCAGCGTCGCGATCACGCTGAGCTTGCGGTCGAGATAATGTTTGGTCGAATTTGCGACGCCGACGCCGCCGACCAGGAGCGCCGTTAGTCCGACCAGCACAAGATACTGCGTGAAGCGCTCGATATTGCGCTCGAGTTGTGGCGAGGCGTTCGTGCTCGAACGAATCTCCCAGCCGGCATGGGGAAACTCGCGCTCCGCCGCTTCGGCAACCGCGTCGGTGCGATTGGCCGCGCTCGCCCCCGGCAGCCGCACGCGATAGAGGAACCGGACGAGACTGCCCGGCTGCAACAGGCCGGTCGCGCGCAGCGCTTCATCGCTGATCATCAGCCGTGGGCCGAAGCCGATCCCGGCTGCGAGCTTGTCGGGCTCGCTCGCGATCCGCGCGCGCAACGCGAAGGTCGCCGCACCGATGCTTACGTGCGCCCCGGGCTGCAGGCCCAAGCGCGCGAACAGCAATGGATCGGCGGCCGCTCCGAATGCGTCGCCGCGGCGGGCAAGCGTATCGGCGAGCGGCGCCGGCGGATCGGTCACGACCGCGCCATAGAGCGGGTAGTGCTTATCCACCGCTTTGAGCTCGACTAGGGCGGCGCGCCCATCCTCGGTGCGCGCGAGCGCCCGCAACGTGGCTATCGCCGACACGTCGCCCTGGCGCGCGAGAAACGTGCGTTCGTCCGGCTTGGCTTCGCGCTGCGCCAGAATGAAAGAAAGATCGCCGCCCAGGATGACGCGGCTTTCGCGGGCCAAGCCGGCGGTGAGGCTTTGCGCGAGCGAGCCCACGCCCGCAATCGTCATGACGCCGAGCGCGAGGCAGGCGATGAAGGCGGTGAATCCCCGCAAGCCTCCGCGCAAGTCGCGCAGGCTGAGGCGAAAAAGCTTGTATAGACCGGCCCGGGCCGGCGCCGCGCCGAGAACGCTTTCAGCCGCGCTCATGGCCGTGCCCGCTCGCGTGCGGACGGCGCGTCGATTGCGCCCGATCGCAGCCGCACGATGCGGTCGCATCGCGCGGCGAGGCTCGCGTCATGGGTGACCAGAACGAGCGTCGTGCGCCGTTCGGCGTGACCGGCGAACATCAAGTCGATGATTTGCCCGCCGGTCGCTTCGTCGAGATTGCCGGTCGGCTCGTCGGCGATCAAAATCGACGGGTTGGGCGCGAGCGCGCGCGCCAGCGCCACGCGTTGCTGCTCCCCGCCGGACAATTCGGCCGGATAATGCGCAAGGCGCTCGCCCAGCCCGACGGCGACCAGCTCCTCGCGGGCGATCGCGAATGCCCGCTCGACGCCCGCCAATTCCAGCGGCACGGCGACGTTCTCGATCGCCGTCATGGTCGGGATGAGATGGAAGGACTGGAACACGATGCCGACGTTCCGGCCACGGAAGCGAGCGAGCTGATCTTCGTTAAGCGCGCCGAGATCCTCCCCGGCGACGACGACCGACCCGGTGTTGGGCCGTTCCAGACCGGCTATCACCATCAGCAGCGTTGTCTTGCCCGATCCCGAAGGGCCGACAAGACCGATCGCCTCGCCCTGACCTATATGAAGGGTGATGTCCTTGAGGATATGGACGCGGGCCGCGTCGCGCCCGAGCGCAAGATTGACCCGAGAAAGCGCAATCGCCGGCGCAAGCGCGTGAATATTGGTCGAGGTGTCGTCCATGCGGTTATTTTCGCCGAGCAGGCCCGGCGGACAGGCTGCCCACGCGGCTCGATGGTTCACCTCATATGGGAGGCGGGCCGGGTCGGTCCAGGTGCTGACCCGCCGCATCGTCAGCGCGGTTGTGGTCGTTGCGGTTTTGCTCGCCGGTTACGCGGGCGGGGCGCGGGCCGAGGGCGCGCGGCCTCTGCGCATCGTCGCGCTCGGCGACTCGCTCGTCGCCGGATACGGCCTGCGCGCGGCCGAAGCGTTCCCTGCCAAACTGCAGCAAGCGCTCGCCGCCAAGGGCTTCGCGGTCGAGATTGTCAATGCGGGGATTTCCGGCAACACTGCGGCCGACGGCCTTGCGCGCCTTGACTGGTCGGTGCCGGAGGGAACCGACGCCGTCATTCTCGAGCTCGGGGCGAATGACGCCCTGCGCGGCGTCGATCCTGCAGTGACCCGCAAGGCGCTGGACACAATTCTGCGCCGGCTGAAGGAACGGCGCATCCCCGTTTTGCTCTGCGGCATGGCGGCGCCACGTAACATGGGGACAGCTTACGCGCAGGCGTTCGATGGGATTTTTCCTGCGCTCGCCGCAGCCTATAATGTGCCGTTCTATCCGTTTTTCCTGGATGGGGTCGCCGCCGACCTCGCGCTGAACCAAAGAGACGGACTGCATCCAAGCGCTGCGGGCGTCGATGTGATTGTCAAGCGGATCCTGCCCAAGATGGAGGAGCTGGTCGCGCAGGCGAAGCTGCTGCGCGGGTCGTAACCCGCAAAATCTTCAGTCGAAAATAACGCAAGAGCTGCTGCCATGCCGCGACTCTTCACTGCCGTCGAAATTCCGAAGGAGATAGGCGAATCGCTCGCCATGCTGCGCGGCGGGTTGCCGGGCGCCCGTTGGATCGATCCGGAAAATTATCATCTCACGCTGCGTTTTATCGGCGATATCGATGACCGCCTCGCGCGCGATATTGCCTTTATGCTCGGCGACGTCGATCGCCCGCCGTTCGAGTTGCGCCTGGAAGGCCTCTCGTCGTTCGGGGGGCGCAAGCCGCGCGCCGTGGTCGCCGCGGTCGGCGGAAGCAGCGCCCTGTATGATTTGCAGGCCGAGCATGAGCGGTTGATGCAACGGGTCGGCCTTGAGCCGGAAGGCCGCAAATATTCCCCACATATTACACTTGCGCGGTTGCGCGACTCGTCAGCGCGTCAGGTCGCCGACTATCTCGGCTCCCGCCAGCCGTTCCGGTCGCCGCCGTTCGAGGTCTCGCGTTTTGTGCTTTATTCGTCGCGGGCGTCGGTGGGCGGCGGTCCTTACGTGGTCGAGGCCGCTTACCCGCTCAGCGTGCGCGCGCCATCGCTGCGGATGCGCTCGCGCTAAAAAAGGCGCGTCGGCACAAATCGTTGCAGATTAAGCCACCGCATCTTCGATCCGCCGGCGGCTGCGCCGATCTTCGGGGAGGTCCACTGTTTCAGGGACGAGCGGGCGCGCCGCTCGCCCCTGGAGTTGCGTTTATCACGACTATTACGACGCCAGAGCTTTCGTCGGCGGCCTGAGCAGCCGGGACTGGAAATCGACACAGGCGGCGGCGAAGCTGTGGCTATCGACCGCCAGCTCCCGCATCACCGACAGGGGCGTCGGGTGCGGGTTTTCCACCTTGCCGATCACGGTGCCGAAATCGAAGGTCAGCTCGGCTTCGAACTTGCGGGCGAGCTGCTGCATGCGCTGATTGTCCGCAAGGCAGCAGACATGCAGGTGCTTGATCCCGCGGTTGCGCGCGGCGAGGAGGCAACGTTCGAGCAGCGCCGAGCCAACGCCATGGCTCTGCCACGGCTTCTCAATGCTAAAGGCCGCCTCCGCCTCGCGCCGGTAAAACGGCCCGATAATGCGCAGATCGGCGACGCCGCGCAGCACCCCATCCACGAAGAAACCGTGGACGACGACATCGCTGTTGCGCGCCGTTGCGGCATAGGTGCGAACCGTATCGTCGGCGATCGCGCCACCGAAACGATTGCGACGGCTTTCAGCGTCGAGTCGGAGCAGATGGTCGCGATATGCGTCCGTCTCGACGCCCCATAACTTCCGGATGAGGCCGCCTTCTACAAAGACTTCGTGCATCGGGGGTCTCCTGCTTTGTGCCTTCATATGTTCCTGCAGTCCCCTCTGCGCATTTCCTCGCCGGACGCGTTTCCGTCCGGTTTCCATTGTTGCAATGCAGCATTTAATGACTTTAAGCAATAATTCTAGGCGCAAATGAGCCTTGCATACGCCGCGCGGCGGATTTTGATCTATGCCAAGGAACGCCTCGAAGGCGACTTTATCCTGGTGATGGATACACATGTTTTTGAAATAAATGGTGTTTTATAGCTGTGGGCACCGATCATCCTTGCGCCGATGCGACTGGAAAATTCGCGCTTCGCGACGTTGCGTCGCACAATACCGTATGTAGAATCATCCATCTCCCCGCCAATTGCGGGTGTACTAACAATGTGTGTGATTCGGTGCGGTCGTGACCGAAACACGTTCGCTGTCTGCCGGCGTTCAGGAAAGAGGGGGCGGCCCGGACCGCGCGCGCGCCGGAAGGCCGATGTCTGTCAGCGGTCGTTACGCGGCTATCGTCGGGGCCGGAGAAATCGAACGAGACCTGGCCCAGGAAGTCGTGGTCGCCAAGCTTGATGCCCTGCATAACCGTCTCAAGGATTACGAGCTTGAGCGCAAGTCATCGATCTTAGGGCGGCTGTTCTCGCGGCGCGCGAAGAAGGCGCCGTTGACGCCGGTGCGCGGCCTCTATGTCTACGGCGAGGTCGGCCGCGGCAAGACCATGCTGATGGACCTGTTCTTCGCGACCTGTACCGCGAAGCGAAAGCGACGCGCCCATTTCCACGAGTTCATGGCGGACGTCCATGATCGCGTTCACGCCTATCGTCAGAAGCTCAAGGCGGGCGCAATCGCCGAACAGGACCCGATCATCCTGACCGCGGCGGACCTTGCGGCACAGGCCACCGTGCTGTGTTTCGACGAGTTCCACGTCACCGACATCGCCGACGCCATGATCCTCGGCCGGCTGTTCACCCAGCTTTTCGCCCGCGGCGTGGTGGTGGTGGCCACCTCCAACGTAGCCCCGGACGATCTCTATAAGGACGGCCTCAACCGCGCGCTGTTCCTCCCCTTCATCCGCCTGCTCAAGGAACACATGGAGGTGATGCGGCTCGATGCCCGCACCGATTTCAGGCAGGAAAAGCTCGTCGGCGTGAAGGTCTGGCATGTTCCCGCCGACCGGTCAGCCAAGGCCGCGCTCGACGAGACTTGGCGCCGCGTCACCCATGGACACGAGAGCCGCGGCCACGAACTGGTTGTGAAGGGCCATGTTGTTCGGGTGCCGCGCGCGGCGATGGGGGCGGCGCGGTTCACGTTTCATGATCTCTGCGGGCAGCCGCTCGGGGCTGGCGATTACCTGCGGGTCGCGCAGGAATTCCATACCCTTATGGTCGACCATATTCCGGTAATCCGGGCCGACCAGCGCAACGAGGCCAAGCGCTTCATCATCCTGGTGGATGCGCTTTACGACTATGCCGTGGAACTGATCGCCTCCGCCGACGCCGAACCGGCGGATCTGTATCAGGGCACGGACGGCCACGAAGCGCACGAGTTCAAACGCACCGCCTCGCGCCTCGTTGAGATGGCGTCGGAAGCCTATCTTGCCCTGCCGCACCGTCAGCGCGGCGCCTCCGGTATCGCCGAGACCTGACCCCGGAGCGTCCCTCGCATAATTCCTGATTCAATTTCGCGACGCGACTTGAACGGTCCGTCCGAAACCGCTAACACCCGCAAACCCCCGCTGTCTTTCAGCTCAAGGACTTTCCCCACATGGCACGTCCTAAAATTGCGTTGATCGGCGCAGGCCAGATCGGTGGAACGCTGGCGCACCTCATTGGGCTCAGGGAACTAGGCGACGTCGTCTTATTCGACATTATGGAGGGCATTCCTCAGGGCAAGGCCTTGGACATCGCCCAGGCGGCGCCCGTGCACTGCTTCAATGCGCGCTATGCGGGCACCAATTCCTACGAGGCGATCGAAGGTGCAAGCGTCTGCATCGTCACCGCCGGCGTTCCGCGCAAACCCGGCATGAGCCGGGACGATCTGCTCGGCATCAATCTCAAAGTCATGGAACAGGTCGGCGCGGGCATCCGCAAATATGCGCCTGGCGCCTTCGTCGTCTGCATCACCAATCCGCTCGACGCCATGGTGTGGGCGCTGCAGAAGTATTCCGGCCTGCCCAAGCAGATGGTGGTCGGCATGGCGGGCGTGCTCGACTCGGCGCGATTCCGTCATTTCCTCGCCGACGAATTCAACGTGTCGGTCGAGGACGTGACCGCGTTCGTGCTGGGCGGCCACGGCGACACGATGGTGCCGCTGGTGCGCTATTCGGGGGTCGCCGGCATACCGTTGCCCGACCTGGTCAATATGGGCTGGACCACCCAGGCGCGCATCGAGGCGATCGTCGAGCGGACGCGGAACGGCGGGGCCGAAATCGTGGGTCTGCTCAAGACCGGCTCGGCCTATTATGCACCCGCCACGTCGGCGATTGAGATGGCGGAAAGCTATCTCAAGGACATGAAGCGGGTCTTGCCGTGCGCCGCCTATCTCAATGGCCAATTCGGCCTGAAGGACATCTATGTCGGCGTTCCGGTGGTGATCGGCGCCAAGGGCGTTGAACGGGTGGTGGAGATCGACCTCAACAGCGGCGAACGGGCGGCCTTCGAGAAGTCGGCCGAGTCCGTGAGCGGGCTGATCGAGGCATGCAAGAAGATTGCACCAGACCTCGCCGCCTGACGGCGTCGAGGCTGATGCATGGTTCCAGCAAGCGAACGGGCCTAGCGGATACCCATCGGGCCTGTATCTACGCGCCAAATCGTGATCCGGCCGCGCCGGACGGGAGCGGGGGTTTCCCATGAATATTCATGAATACCAAGCCAAGGCGGTACTTCGGGAATTCGGCGTGCCGACGTCACGTGGGATCGCCGCCTTCTCGGTTGAGGAGGCAGTGAAGGCCGCGCAGCAACTCGAAGGGCCGGTTTATGTGGTCAAAGCGCAGATCCATGCCGGCGGCCGCGGCAAGGCCGGCGGCGTCAAGGTGGTGCGCACGATCGACGATATCGAAAAGGAAGCCCAGCGCCTGCTCGGCTCGGTTCTCGTCACCCACCAGACGGGGCCGCGCGGCAAGCAAGTGCACCGCCTCTATATCGAGGAAGGCTCGGCCATCGACCGCGAGTTTTACCTCTCGGCCCTGGTCGACCGGGGCAGCTCGCGGATCGCCTTCGTCGTTTCGACCGAGGGCGGCATGGATATCGAGAAGGTCGCAAAAGACACGCCGGAGAAGATCGCCACCGTCATGGTCGATCCGGCGACCGGGATCATGCCGCATCACGGCCGGCGCGTCGCGAGCGCCCTGAAGCTGACCGGCGACCTCGCAAAGCAGGCCGAAAGCCTGGTGGCGAAACTCTATTCGGCGTTCGTCGCCAAGGACATGAGCCTGCTTGAGATCAATCCCCTGGTGGTGACGAAGAGCGGCCAGCTCATCTGCCTCGACGCCAAGATCGGGTTCGAGGGCAATGCGCTTTACCGGCATCCCGACATCGCCGCGCTGCGCGATCTGACCGAAGAGGACGAGAAGGAGATCGAAGCCTCCAAGCACGACCTCAATTACATCGCGCTCGACGGCACTATCGGCTGCATGGTCAACGGCGCGGGCCTCGCGATGGCCACCATGGATATCATCAAGCTCTATGGGGAGTCGCCGGCGAACTTCCTCGATGTCGGCGGCGGCGCCAGCAAGGACCGCGTGACGGAGGCCTTCAAGATCATCACCTCTGACCCCAACGTCAAAGGCATCCTGATCAACATCTTCGGCGGCATCATGCGCTGCGATGTGATCGCCGGCGGCGTGGTCGAAGCGGTGAAGGAAGTCGGATTGAAGGTGCCGCTCGTCATCCGGCTCGAAGGCACCAATGTCGATCTCGGCAAGAAGATCATCGCCGAGTCCGGTCTCAACGTCGTCTCTGCGGACGATCTCGACGACGCCGCGCAGAAGGTCGTCAAGGCGGTGCGGCGCGGTTAGCGGCTGACGCGGCTCCGCGTTCGCGCTGACATCCCCGTTCCGCTCATCCCGTTGACCGTCAAAGGCAAACCCATGTCCATTCTCATCGACAAGAACACAAAGGTGATCTGCCAGGGCTTCACCGGCAAGAACGGCACCTTTCATTCCGAGCACGCCATCGCCTACGGCACCAAAATGGTCGGCGGCACTTCGCCGGGCAAAGGCGGCAGCTTCCATCTGAATCTCCCGGTGTTCGACACCGTCGCCGAAGCGCGCGAAAAGACCGGCGCCGACGCGACCGTGATCTATGTGCCGCCGCCCGGCGCGGCCGACGCCATTTGCGAAGCGATCGACGCCGAAGTTCCCCTGATCGTCTGCATCACCGAAGGCATCCCGGTGCTCGACATGGTGAGGGTCAAGCGCGCCCTGACCGGCTCGAAGACGCGCCTCGTCGGGCCGAATTGTCCCGGCGTCATGACGGCGGGCGAATGCAAGATCGGCATCATGCCGGGGAATATCTTCAAACCGGGCAGCTGCGGCATTGTCTCCCGTTCCGGCACGCTCACCTATGAGGCGGTGTTCCAGACGACGCAGGTCGGGCTCGGGCAGACCACCGCCGTCGGGCTTGGCGGCGATCCGGTGAAGGGCACCGAATTCATCGACGTCCTCGAAATGTTTCTCGCCGACGACAAGACCGAGTCGATCATCATGATCGGCGAGATCGGCGGCTCGGCCGAGGAAGAGGCGGCGGAGTTCCTCCGCGACGAGGCCAAGCACGGCCGCAAGAAGCCGGTGGTCGGATTCATCGCCGGGCGCACTGCGCCGCCCGGCCGTCGGATGGGCCATGCCGGCGCGATCATCTCGGGCGGCAAGGGCGATGCGGCATCGAAAATTGCGACCATGGAGGCCTGCGGCATCCGAGTTTCGGAATCGCCGGCGCGAATGGGCACCACTTTGATGGATTTGTTGAAGAAATAGGCGGAATGCGCCCGCCGGCGCGTTTCGGGGCTGGCAGCTGGGGCCGTGAAACCGTTGCTGCCGCGCGCCCCCCGGGGGCGTTTGCGAGACGCAGCTTAGCGCCCTGAGGCCGGACGAAAAACCCAGGTCGGAGGGGAGCCGATGCTGAAGCGCTGCTTCGGGCAAGCGTTCGGCCGGCATTGGCCAGCCGGGAATCGGCGTTACAACTTTAAGTTCAATCATGTAAGAGCCGCAAAGAAAAAGGCGTGGCTGACGAAAACGTCAGACACGCCTTAGATGGCCGGCCGAGCACGGGGGGAGGGGGAATGGCGGCCGGTCAGTGGCGTAACGGGCTTTTCAGTGATTGGTTCCCGCTGGCC
>JBAPYK010000252.1:0-1999 GCA_049284695.1 Rhodoplanes sp.
CGTTGCGCCACGTAAAGCGAACCGTCATCACGCCGCCGTCGACCCAGCCGAAGCAGAAATAGCGCTGCTCCGCCACGCCGTGGCTTAAGTCCTCGGCGATGACGCGGCGCGGATCGAAAAAGGCGCCCTGGGCCTGCGCAAACGACACCCCATGTTTCGCCCGATTGGTGCGATCCTTGGCCACATCCCATTCGAAGCTTGGCTCCGCCGTCATATGGCGATTCTGCCATAAAAAGATAAGGCGTCATATGGGCCCGAGCCCCGCCACACTGCCGCCCCAATCCAGGAACATATTCCTAGGCAGTCCGTCCCCACCGCGAGGGGCGTTTCGCGAGCGTCACGAGGCGCGGGACGGGCGGCGGTGGCCGATGCGGGGCGACTAACGCCCGCGCTGCATCGGCGGCCCAAGTCGCATGGCTCTGGCGCGCCGATCCGCGCACCACTTGGCTTCCACTGGCGGCGGCGCCGGACGTGGTCAGATCGTCGGCAGGCGCCGTTTGGAGCCCATCAGCGGTGGATATCAACGGTCAGTCCACCGGGGGGCATGCGGAGCAAGCCTACAAACACCGCGCGCGGGACGCCGGACGCACCGGCAAATCCTGCGGCGACTATCGCCTGTGTGCCTTACCCAACCGCACACAGGGCTGCGGGGTTTTTCGGCCCCGGCGTTCCGCGCGCCCTCGCATTTCTTGTGCGGGGGAAACCAGCGGCAAACCTCGGGCGCATTCGCGCCGCGAGAACGATGATGGCTGACTGGCCCAGGATGAATTGACGTGGAATCGGCCCTCAAGACCGTCTTCGCCCGCGAAAGCGGGCGATCCAGTAAACACAAACGCTCTCCATGATTACTGGATGCCCCGCCTCCGCGCGGCATGACCACTGCGGGTGAGGCGGAACGAACCAAGCCGAAATCATCATGCTCTAGCCGATAGCGCAGCAGAAGAGATGATGATCGCGACAACTCTTTCGGCCATATGCCGCGCAAATTGCGCGACGCACGTCCCTTGCCGAAAAAAACGCCCTTCGCTAGCGTCCGCGCAAACTCGGGGACGCCGGCGCCATGCTGCACCCAATCAATTGGTCGCTCGCGCTGCCCTACTACTCGGCCGCGTTCGCGTTCGGCTATCTGCTCGGCTCGATCCCCTTCGGGCTGATCCTGACGCGGCTTGCCGGCACAACGGACCTGCGTGCGATCGGCTCCGGCAATATCGGGGCGACGAACGTGTTGCGCACCGGCCGCAAGGGGCTTGCCGCGCTGACCCTTCTCTTCGACGCCTTCAAGGGAACGGTTGCCGCGCTGATCGCCTATCGCTACGGCGGGCAGGATCTTGCGGTGCTCGCCGCGCTCGGCGCCTTCCTTGGCCATCTCTTTCCGGTCTGGCTCAAGTTGCGAGGCGGCAAGGGGGTCGCGACCTATCTCGGGCTCCTTATTTTTTTCGACTGGCCGGTGGCGCTCGCATTCGCCGCGATCTGGCTCGCGACCGCCGCCGTCACCCGCTACTCCTCCGTCGCCGCGCTTGCCGCGAGCGCTGCGACGCCGGTGATTCTATGGCACGGCGTTTTTTTACAGGAGGCCAAGCTCTTTGCGCTATTCACCGCTCTGATCTGGCTCATGCATATCGGCAACATAAGAAGACTCATCAGCGGCCAGGAGGGCAAGATCGGCCGCAGCCGACCGGCCGACGAAGCGAACGGATGATCTCAAGTCGGATCGTGTTTCGCGCGGCCGTGCGGCCATATGACATCTCGAAAGCCCCGGGCCTGATTCGCACCATATGGCGCGATCGCGGGCTGGCGATTGCTCAGGGCGACGGGGGCTTTTCGTGGCCATCGAATGGGTGGACGACGACGTCGACTTTATTCGTCGGCGCTATGACCGCATTGGCAACCGGCATGACCTGATCGACTGGCTGCTGTTCCTGCCCTTCGGCCTGCGCAAAAAGGCGGTCGAATGGCTTGGCCTGCGGCCGGGCGACCGGGTGCTGGAGATCGGTTGCGG
>JBAPYK010000253.1:0-20563 GCA_049284695.1 Rhodoplanes sp.
ATGGCGCTGCTCGAGCCCAAGCTCGCGGTGCTCGACGAAACCGATTCCGGCCTCGACATCGATGCGCTCAAAGTGGTGGCCGACGGCGTCAACCGCCTGCGCTCGCCCGAGCGGTCGATGATCGTGATCACCCACTATCAGCGGCTGTTGAATCACGTCGTGCCGGACGTCGTGCACGTGCTGTCGCGCGGCCGCATCGTGCGCACCGGCGGCAAGGAGCTGGCGCTCGAACTGGAGGCGCGCGGCTACGCCGATTATCAGGAAGAGGCCGCGTGAGGGGTTCACGGTCATTCCGGAAACCGAGCGCAGCTCGGCTGTCCAGAATCCATGACCCCGGTCTTTGCGTATGGATTCCGGGTTCGCCGGTGCGCGGCGCCCCGGAATGGCGAAGAGGGAATGTGGTGTGGCCCAGGTCAGCTTGTTGAGAACCGAAGCGGAGCAGCGCATCGCCGCCGAATGGGCGAGCGCGAAGACGCGCCTGCCCGGGCCGATAAGCCTGCGTGAAGCGGCGTTCCGCCGCTTTGAGGCGGCCGGTCTGCCGCATCGCCGCGTCGAGGAGTGGAAGTACACCGATTTGCGCACGCTGATGCGCGAGGCGAAGCCGCTCGCGCCGCCGCCTGACCGCGCCACAAGAGAAAGCGCGCGCACCGCCGGCCCTTTGCTGGCGGGCATCGATGCCCGGCGCCTCGTCTTCGTCAACGGCGCGTTTGTGCCCGAACTGTCGGACCTTGCAGCGGAGCCCGGCCTGAAGATTTCCTCGCTCGCTGATGCGCTGGCCCGCGGCGATGCGGAGGTCTCGGCGCGGCTCGGCGCGGCAAGCGCCGCCGAGAGCGATGTCGCCTATGCGCTCAATACCGCTTTGATGGCCGACGGCGCGGTGATCGAAGTCGCGCGGGGTGCGACCATCGCGCGACCGATTCATCTCGTGTTCGCCTTCGCGGGCGAGCCGGCTGCAGTTTTCGCGCGTTCGCTGGTGACGGTCGGGGAGGGGGCGAAGCTCACGCTGCTCGAAAGCCACGACGGCCCCGAGGGTGTCGATTACCAAGTCAATACGGCGATCGACCTTGCCGTCGGCGACGCCGCGAAGGTCGAACGGGTCCAGATCGGGTCGCAGGGGCGCAGCGCGCTCCATGTTTCGACGCTGACCGCGGCGCTCGGCCGCGCCGTCGCGTTTCGCGACTTCGGCTTCACCACGGGCGGCGCAGTGGTGCGCAACCAGCTTTTTGTCCGCTGCGGCGGTGCGGACAGCACGCTGGACCTGTCCGGGGCGACCATGTTGACCGCGCGGCAGCACGTGGACACGACCATGGTGGTCGATCATGCGGTTGGCGGCTGCCGCAGCCGGGAAGTCATCAAGTCGGTGCTCGACGGCCAAAGCCGCAACGTGTTCCAGGGCAAGATCATCGTGCGCCCCGATGCGCAGAAGACCGATGCGCGCATGCTCTCCAATGCGCTGATGCTGTCGGCCGACGTCGAGGCCGACAACAAGCCGGAGCTGGAGATTTTTGCCGACGACGTGCAATGCGGACATGGCGCGACTGCGGGTTCGATCGACGAGCACCTGAAGTTCTATCTGATGGCGCGCGGCATTCCCGCGGCGCAGGCGGAAGCACTGCTCATTCAGTCGTTTGTCGGGGAAGCGATCGATACGGTGACGCATGAGGGCGTGCGCGAGGCGCTGACCGGCGCGGTGCGACGCTGGCTGCAGGCGAGAGATGAGGCAAGCGAACCATGCACCCGGCAGTGACGAACGGGGCTTATGACGTAGCGCGCATTCGCGAGGATTTTCCCGCGCTGTCGTTGCGCGTCTACGGCAAGCCGCTCGTCTATCTCGACAACGCCGCCTCGGCGCAGAAGCCGCGCGCCGTGCTCGACCGGATCGAACGCGCCTACACGAAGGAATATGCCAACGTCCATCGCGGCCTGCACTATCTCGCCAATGCGGCGACCGAGGCCTATGAGGGCGCGCGCGAGACCGTGCGGGCGTTCATCAACGCCGCACGCGCCGAGGAGATCGTCTTCACGCGCAACGCGACCGAGGCGATCAATCTCGTCGCCTACACGTTCGGGCGCGAGCGGATCAAGGCCGGCGACGAGATTGTGCTCTCGATCATGGAGCACCACTCCAACATCGTGCCATGGCATTTCCTCCGCGAGCGGCAGGGTGCGGTGATCAAATGGGCGCCGATCGACGATGAGGGCAATTTCCTCCTGGAGGAGTTCGAGAAGCTCCTGACCGAGCGCACCCGGATGGTGGCGATCACCCAGATGTCGAATGGGCTCGGCACCATCGTTCCGGTCAAGGAGGTGGTGCGGATCGCGCATGCGCGCGGCATTCCGGTGCTGGTCGACGGGGCGCAAGGCGCGGTGCATCTCGATGTCGACGTGCAGGACATCGACTGCGACTTCTATGTTCTGACCGGCCACAAGCTCTACGGCCCGACCGGCATCGGCGCCCTGTACGGCAAGTACGAGCATCTCGCATCGATGCCGCCGTTCAACGGCGGCGGCGAGATGATTCGCGACGTGTTCGAGGACCAGGTGACTTACGGCGATCCGCCGCATCGCTTCGAGGCGGGGACGCCGGCGATCGTGCAGGCGGCCGGGCTCGGCGCGGCGCTCGAGTACATCAATTCGATCGGCAAGGCGCGCATCCGCGCCCACGAGAACGCGATCCTGTCCTACGCGCATCAGCGGCTGCGGGAGATCAACTCGCTCCGCATTTTCGGCATGGCGCGCGAGAAGGGCTCGATCATTTCCTTCGAGATGAAGGGCGCGCATCCCCACGATGTCTCGACGATCATCGATCGATCCGGGGTCGCCATTCGCGCCGGCACCCATTGCGTGATGCCCTTGCTCGCGCGGCTGGGCGTCACCGCCACGTGCAGGGCTTCGTTCGGCCTTTACAACACGCACGAAGAGGTGGACAGCCTGGCCGAAGCGCTGATCAAGGCCCAGGAGTTCTTTGCATGAACGAGAACGCTTACGAACCGCCGAGCGACGCCGGGCCGGTAGCCGAGATGAATGCCGCCAACGGCGCGACCACGCCGGTGCACGGCAATGGCTCTGCGCTGACCGCCGATGAGGTCGCGCGGCTGACCGACGACATCGTCAATGCGCTCAAGACGGTCTACGACCCGGAAATACCCGCCGACATCTACGAGCTGGGTCTGATTTACCGGATCGAAATCGGCGACGACCGCAAGATCGACATCGACATGACATTGACGACGCCGAACTGCCCCTCGGCGCAAGAGCTGCCGCTCATGGTCGAAAATGCGGTGTCAGGCGTGGCGGGCGTTGGCCCCGTTCACGTGCAAGTGGTCTGGGACCCGCCTTGGGACCCGAGCCGAATGTCGGACGAAGCGCGAGTCGTGCTCAACATGTGGTAGCGGGCCTTGGTCGCGCGCATGCGACTATTACATAGGGCCCACGTGAGTTTCGATGACCGGCGTCCGCCGGTCGAGTGGAGGAACGAGATGGCCAATCCGCGACCAAAGCCCCAGGTCATGCGGTTGAGCGACGCGGCGGCGAGCCGGATCAAGGACATCCTGGCGCGGAGCGATCGGCCGATCGCGGGGGTGCGCATCGGCGTGAAGAACGGTGGCTGCGCCGGCATGTCCTATACGATGGAGTACGCCGACGCGGTGGCGCCGCACGACGAGGTGGTGGAGGACAAGGGCGTTCGGCTGCTGATCGACCAGAAGGCCGTTCTGTTCCTGCTCGGGACCGAGATGGACTTTCGCGCCGACAAGCTGACGGCGGGCTTCGTCTTCGTAAACCCCAACCAGACCTCGGCCTGCGGCTGCGGGGAGTCGGTCTCGATCACGCCCGCCTCGCGCGACGAATACGCCGCGGGCTGACGCGCTCGCGGGCGCGCTTGGGGGATAACGGACGATCGAAGCAATGCTTTGGGCTGTCAGCGCGCCTCAGGCCTTCACGCGGAACGGCCGCAGCAGGAACGCGGGGAGGTGGGTTTCCGCATCCTCCGCGCGCTCGCGCTTTGGCGCGGTCGGCTGGCGGCGGCGGGCAGCCTCGAGCGGGGTGACATTGTCCGCGGCGGGCTTGCTAGGCTTGTCGGTGGCGCGGCGGCCGTGTGGCTTGCCGTGCCTGTCCGAACGCGATGAACCAAATCGGACGGGTTCCGGCGGCTCCTCCGGGGGCGATGGTTCGTTGCTCCAGCCGATCGATTGACCGATCAGCCTCTCGATCGCGGCTACCGCCTTCTGGTCCGGCGGCGCGACGATGGTGATCGCCGTTCCGCTGCGGCCGGCGCGGCCGGTTCGGCCAATGCGGTGGACGTAATCGTCAGGATGGTGGGGGACGTCGAAATTGAAGATGTGGCTCACGTCGGGGATGTCGAGACCGCGCGCGGCGACGTCGGAGGCGACCAGAAGCGACACCTCGCCTCTGCGGAACTGGTCGAGCGCGGCCATGCGCGCCGTCTGGTCCATGTCGCCATGCAAGGCGATCGCGGAGAAGCCGTGGCGCAGCAGCGAGCGGTAGAGCGTCGCCACCTCGCGCTTGCGGTTGCAGAAGATGATCGCGTTCTTCAATCCGTCCGCGGAACGGATCAGGCGGCGAAGGGTTTCACGCTTCTGAAAGGGCTCGCGGCCGGACTTGACCAGGCTCTGCGCGATCGCGTCGACTGTCGTGGCCGGACGGCTCACCTCCACACGCACCGGATTGTGGAGGAATTGCTCGGTAATCCGCCGAATTTCCGGCGGCATGGTCGCGGTGAAGAACAGCGTCTGGCGCGTGAACGGCACCAGCTTGCAGATGCGCTCGATGTCCGGAATGAAGCCCATGTCGAGCATGCGGTCGGCTTCATCGATGACTAGCAGCTCGACGCCGGTCAGCAGCAGGCCGCCCCGTTCGGTATGGTCGAGCAGGCGACCAGGCGTGGCGATCAGCACGTCAACGCCGCGGGTGAGCTTGGCGTCTTGATTGTCGAACGACACGCCGCCGATCAGCAGCGCGACGTTGAGGCGATGATTGACGCCGTAACGGCCGAAGCTCTCCTCGACCTGAGCGGCGAGTTCACGCGTCGGCTCGAGAATCAGGGTGCGCGGCATTCGTGCCCGCGCGCGCCCCTTTTCCAGCATGGTGAGCATGGGCAGGACGAAGGCCGCGGTCTTGCCGGTGCCGGTCTGGGCGATGCCGAGCACGTCGCGGCGCGCCAGCACCTGCGGGATCGCCTGCTCTTGAATAGGGGTCGGGGTGGTGTATCCAGCAGCCGCGACGGCGGCGAGGACTTTGTCGGAAAGACCGAGATCGGAAAAGGGCATGGAACCTCAATAACAGCCAAGATACTCCCGACTGCGCTGTGTTTGCGAACGACATGTCCGGGAGCGATGGTCGAACATACGGCGAACCATCTTTCGCCAACATAAGAGCATGCGGCGCGAAGTCAATCGCCATGATGCTAAAAGTTAAGTAATTATCGGCATTTCCGTCATCCTTTCGTCATTAATGCGAGGGTCGCGGGCAAGATTCCGCGCTTGCCCCCTGCGCTTGCGTGAAAGCGGGCGGCGGCTGGCACGCGCTTAATCGTTGCATCGCCAACCGACGCAACCCGATGCGCCTTTGCAAGCCCGCAACAGGGCGTATAGTCGACCGTCGATTGTTCGGAGCATTTGGCATGCGCACTCAGGTCGGCATTGTCGGCGCCGGGCCCGCCGGGCTCATGTTGTCGGTGCTTTTGCGTCGGGCGGGAATTGCGTCGATCGTGATTGAAGACCGCAGCCGCGCCTACATCGAGAATCGCGTCCGCGCCGGTCTGATCGAGCAATGGGTCAACGATCTCCTGATCGAGATCGGCGCGGGCGCGCGCTTGCTCCAGCAAGGCATGTTTCACGATGGAATTTTCCTGAGCGCCCGCGGCCTGCTCCACCACATCGATTTCCGGGCGCTGGTCGGCAGGGGTGTCACCATCTACGAGCAGAAGGAGGTGGTGAAGGACCTGGTCGCCAAGCTCCTCGACGACGGCGGGGAGATTCTGTTCGAGGTGAGCGACGTGAGCGTCGATGGCGTCACCACCGACGCGCCCGTCATTCGCTTCCGCCATCGCGGCGAAGCGCATGAGCTCGCCTGCGACTTCATCGGCGGCTGCGACGGCTTTCACGGCATCTGCCGGCCGAGCATCCCCTCCGGCGTGCTCACCGTGTACGAGCGCGACTATCCGTTCGGGTGGCTCGGCATCCTTTCGGAGTCGCCGCCGCCGGCAAACGAATTGATCTATGCCCATCACGAGCGCGGCTTTGCGCTCTTTTCCATGCGTGCGCCCACGCTTTCGCGGCTGTACCTGCAATGCGCGCCTGACGAGGATCTGGCGCTGTGGCCGGACGAGAAAATCTGGGACGAATTGCGGAGGCGGCTCGGCGGCTCGTGCGCGCTGCCGCAGGGCAAGATCGTGCAGAAGGGCGTGACGCCGATGCGCAGCTTCGTGGTCGAGCCGATGCAGTTCGGCCGGCTGTTTCTTGCCGGCGACGCCGCGCACATCCAGCCGCCGACCGGCGCAAAAGGCATGAATCTCGCCTTCGCGGATGTCGTTTACCTCTCGCGTGCGCTCGCTGAGTTTTACCAAACCGGCAGCGCCGCCGGCCTCGACCATTATTCGGAGACCTGTCTCGGCCGGGTGTGGAAGGCGCAGCGCTTCTCCTGGTTCATGACGCAGCTCTTGCATCGATTCCCGCACGAGACGGCGTTCGACCGCCGCCGCCAGCTTGCCGATATCGAATACATCGCCGGATCGAAGGCAGCCGCCACCGCGCTCGCGGAAAACTATGCGGGACTGCCGCTCGATTGACCGCGCAAGACACGCATGGCGTTATTCCTCGAGCACGCCGCGCAGCGGCCGGCGGAACAACGCGATGACCACGCCGGCAAGCGCGGCTATGCCCGCAATCATGAGGAAGAAGGCGGGCTTGTCCATCGCCGACCAGTAGCTTCCCAACACGCCGGCCAGCAGATTGCCGAAAAAGCTCGTTGCGAGCCATACGCCCATCATCAATGACACTGTCTGCGCCGGCGAAATCTTCGACACGAGCGAAAGGCCGATCGGCGACAGATAAAGCTCGCCGACTGTGATCACGACGAAATAGGCGAACAGCCACAGCCAACTCGCCTGGTCGGCGCCGGCCTGGATCGCACCGATCGCAAGGATGATATTGGCCGCGGTGACGCCAAAGCAGCCGAGCGCCATCTTGGTGAGCGTCGACGGCTCGCGGCCGCGCCGGCTCTGGCGCGCCCAGAGGCCGATGATGAACGGGGTGAATGCAAAGATCATGAAAGGGTTGAACGCCTGGAACCAGGTGACCGGAATTTCCACCGTCCACCCGAAAAGGCCGATGGACCGATCGGTATGGGCGTCCGCCCACAGCGCGATGGTGTTGCCCTGCTGCTCATAGGTCGCCCAGAACAGGATCACCGGCACGCAGAGCAAAATGAGGGCGCCGATGGCGCGCCGCTCCTCGCTGGCGAGCGGGCCACGCGTCCGCGCCTCGGCGGTCGCGATCGCGTCCGGGGGCAGGGTAGGGGCCGCGTAAAGATAGATCACAAGACCAAGCAGCATGCCGACGCCGGCAGCGCCGAAGCCGTAATGCCATCCGACCTCTTCGCCCAGCGTCCCGCAGATCAGCGGCGCGAAGAATGCGCCGATATTGATCCCAACATAGAAGATCGAATAAGCGCGGTCGCGCCGCGCGTCGCCCGGCGGGTAGAGCGATCCAACTTGGGTCGATATGTTCGGCTTGAACGCGCCATTGCCGATGATCAGCGTCGCCAGCGCGAAGAACAGCAGTTGTTCGAACGCCATCATGAAATGGCCGAGCGCCATCAGCGCAGCGCCGATGATCACGGTGCGGCGCTGGCCGAGCACGCGGTCGGCGAGAAGCCCGCCCAGCAGCGGGGTGAAATAGACGAGCCCGGTATACAGCCCATAGACGTGCGAGGCGAAAGGCTGAACACCGAGCGGCCCGAAGCCAAATTCGAGGACGCGCTTGAGGGCCGAATAACCGATCACGGCGTCGGCGCGGCCCGGTTCGAACAGGTATTTCACCATATAGAGGACGAGGAGCGCGCGCATCCCGTAGTAGGAGAAGCGCTCCCACATTTCCGTCGCGAACAGGAAGGCGAGGCCGCGCGGATGGCCGAAAAACTCGCGCGGCGCGACGGTCGGGCCGACCGCCGCGGAGGAGGCGCGAACTACCCGCATATTGGCATTCCCGTGCTATGGTAGTATCGGATGCGGCGCGCAGCGCTCCAGTCGCGCAGGGGGCTCATACGCCGGAAACGGTTCGGTACGACCCGACTATGCTGAAATCGGTCTTCGACAATCGACGTCGTCTGCTCGTGATCATTCATGATTTGGTCGCGACGGCGGCTGCGTTGCTGGCGAGTTTCTACCTGCGTTTCGAGGAAGCGGGCCTTAACGAGCGGCTCGGGGGACTAAAGATCGCCCTGCCGTGCCTGCTTGTCTACGCGATGGTGGTCTACTGGTATTTTGATCTGTACCGGGCGAAGTGGCGGTTCGCATCGCTTCCCGACCTCGCCAATATCCTGCGCGCGTCCACCGTTCTCGCTGTTTCGCTGCTTGTCGTCGACTATATCCTCGTCTCGCCCAATGTTCTCGGCGAGTTCTTTTTCGGCAAGCTGACCATTGTCCTTTATTGGGTCCTGCAGATGTTTTTTCTCGGCGGTCCGCGGATCGCCTATCGCTATTTCCGCTATGCGCGCATCCGCCAGCACGCCATCGGCGCGAGCTCGACGCCGATCATCATTCTCGGACGCGCGGCCGACGCCGAAGTTCTGCTGCGGGCGGTCGAGGCCGGCGCGGTCAAGCATATCTGGCCGGTCGGCATCCTGTCGCCCTCGCCGGCGGATCAGGGCCAGATCATGCGCGGCATTTCCGTGCTCGGCGATTTCAACCAGCTCGAGCGCGCTATCTCCGAGCTGAAGGATCGCGGCACCGAGGTGCGCCGCCTGGTGCTCACCGCCTCCGCCTTCGAAAAGGGCAGTAATGTCGAAACGGTTCTCATGCGCGCGCGGCGGCTCGGTCTGTTGACCAACCGTCTGCCCTCGCTCGAAGACGGCGCAAAGGAACTGCGTCTTGCCCCCGTCAATGTCGAGGACCTGCTGCTGCGCTCGATCGTCAAGATCGATTATCGGCGGTTGGAGAGCTTCGTGAAGGGTCGGGCCGTCGTCGTGACCGGCGGCGGCGGCTCGATCGGCGCGGAGATTTGCGACCGCATCGTCACCTTCGGCGCGTCGCGGCTGTTGGTGATCGAGAATTCCGAGCCGGCGCTCCACGCCGTGCTGGAAACGCTGGCGACCAAGGAAACCAAGGCCCGCATCGAAGGCCGCATCGCCGACGTGCGCGACCGTGACCGCATCAAGCGCCTGCTTATCGAGTTCAGACCCGACTTCGTTTTTCATGCGGCTGCCCTCAAGCACGTTCCCATCCTGGAGCAGGACTGGGGCGAGGGCGTCAAAACCAACGTGTTCGGTTCGGTGAATGTGGCCGATGCCGCGGTGGCGGCGGGCGCGGCGGGATTCGTGATGATCTCGACCGACAAGGCGATCGAGCCGGTCTCGGTTCTCGGCGCGACCAAGCGCCTTGCGGAAATGTACTGCCAGGCGCTGGACGCGGATCTCGCGCGCCGCGCCGGGGCGGGCGAGCAGGCGACCCGCCTGATCGCGGTGCGCTTCGGCAATGTGCTGGCGTCGAACGGGTCGGTGGTGCCGAAGTTCCGCGCTCAGATCGAAGCGGGCGGGCCGGTCACGGTGACCGATCCGGCGATGGTGCGTTACTTCATGACCATCCGGGAGGCGTGCGATCTCGTCGTCACCGCGGCGAGCCATGCGTTCGGCGTCGGGCGCGGGCTTGAGTCGGTGTTCGTGCTGAACATGGGGCAGCCGGTGAAGATCGTGGAGCTTGCCGAAAGGATGATCCGGCTGTCCGGGCTCGAGCCGCGCCTCGACATCGACATCGAATTCATCGGCATCCGGCCGGGCGAGCGCTTGCAAGAAATCCTGTTCGCACGCGAGGAGCCGACCGCCGAGATCGGCATCGAGGGCGTCGTGGCGGCGCATCCGGTCAGTCCGCCCATTGACGTCGTTCGCGTCTGGCTCGCCAGGCTCGAGCAGGCGATCGCACGCGAGGAGCGTGAGGCGATCTTCGGCGTGTTGCGCGACGCCTTGCCGGACTTCCGCGGCCAGGCGGCCTGAACGTGCGGACGCTGCGCTGACCATTGCGCTCACGGTCATTCGCAAGGCGCGATCGCGGCGGCGACATCGTCGCGCGGAACAAGCGTGCGCAGATCGACGTCGCGCGCAAGCGGCACGTAGCCCGCGGTCTCCGCCGTTCGCAGATAGGTGGTGAAAGAAAGCGCGCGCCCGGACAGCTCGCCCGTTCGGCACGCGTCGGGGCGAATTGCGATGGTGAGCGCGCCGCCTTTGCCGCCGCTCGCCGCCTGCTTTTTCTCCAAGCCATCGCGAAAGGCCGCAAGCCGCGCGGCCTCCTTCTGGTCGAGCCGGTAGGCGAAAATATGCGAGGAGGCGTCGAGTTCCTGCCGCAGGTCGAGCAAATCCTTCGGGTCCGACACTTCGCGCAGCGTGAAGTCCGCGAATTCCTCGTGACCGCTCGCAAGCTTGACCCCAATTCGCAGGGCCACGCCCTGCGGCCGCGGCTTGACGGTGCGCGGGAGCTTGACCGCCGCCCGCACCTGCGCCGGATCGGTTTTGGCAAAGTCGACCCGCGCGAGCTTGATCATCGACGGCACCGGCATATGCCCGCAGGCGGCAAGAACAAGGGCGGCGGCTACGACGACGAGGCCGCACTTACAATGGCGAAAACGAAAATAACGCATGGCCGTCTCTCACGATTTACTTTTATAAATTATCGTATAACATTAATTTAATATCGCGTAAATTGATGGAAAAAAGCCATGAGCACAACCGGATCGACGGCCGCGGCGGGGCGGCTCGCGCGGCTCTCGCAAGCCATGATGTGGGTGACGACGATCGGGATCGGGCTGATCGTCGTGCTGACGGTGCTCGGCTTTCTGATTCCTGACTGGACGCGCAACGCCTTGCTCGCGCGGCTTGGTCAGGTCGGCTTTGCGCTGCCGCTCACGCCGTCGGCGCGGCTGGCGGCCGCCGCGATCTTCGCTGTGCCCGTGGGCGTGATGCTCTGGGGCCTGTGGCAGGTGCGTGCGCTGTTCCGCGATTTCGCCGAGGGGCGGGTTTTCACGGAAAGCGCCGCCCGCCGCTTGCAGATGTTCGGCGTGGCGGTGCTGGCGCAAGCGCCGCTCGGACCGCTGACCGCGACCTTGCTCGCACTTGCCCTGTCGCTCGCCAATCCGCCGGGCGAGCGTCTCCTCCTGGTCACCTTCTCCCTCAACGATTACTTCGCGCTGATCATCGGCGGCGTGCTGGTCGCGGTCGCCACCGTCATGCGCGAGGCGGCGCGACTTGCCGAAGAGAACGCGGGTTTCGTGTGAGGTGCGCCATGCCGATCGTCGTCAATCTCGACGTGATGCTGGCGCGCCGGAAAATGCGCTCCAAGGAGCTCGCCGAGCGCATCGGCATCACCGAGCAGAACGTCTCGCTCCTGAAGTCCGGCAAAGTGAAAGGAGTTCGCTTCGACACGCTCGCACGCCTCTGCGAGGCGCTCGACTGTCAGCCCGGCGATATCTTGGAGTTCCGCCGCGCGGAGGGCGGAGAGTAGCCGCCGAAGATCAGAGGCGAAGCGCTTAGACTAGCTCGCAACCCGCATGGTGGTCGCTGCAGCGAGCAGTGCGGAGACGGCGACATCGCCTTCGCTCAGGATCTCATTGGCAGGCATGTCGGCTTCCCAGCGGAAGCCGTCGCGATTGAAGGCGATGGTGACCGTCGCGTTGAGCGAGGCCTCGGTCAGTTTCTGGATCACCGTCGAGCCAAACCCGGCGCGCGTCGGGGGTTCGACCTCCGGCCCGCCGCGCTCTTGCCAGGTGAGGCGGATGCGCGCCTGGCCTGCGGCATTCCGCGCAATGTCCCATTGAATCGCCACCAATCCACCTGCCTGGCACAAAGCGCCGAACTTGTTCGCGTTGGTCGCAAGCTCATGCAACGCGAAGCCGAGATTCTGCACGGCTTCCGGGCGCAACAGCAGATCCGGTCCACTGGTCTGCAGGCAGGCCGGATCAGTGATGAAGGGGGCGAGCTGCGAACGTACCAGCTCTTCGATCGAGGCGCCGATCCAGTCGGTGTGGACCAGCAGGTCATGCGAGCGGGCAAGGCCGTGCAGCCGTCCGGTGAACTTGTTTTCGAAGTCGGCGAAATCGCCGCACTGCCGCGCCGTGCGGCGGGCCACGGCGATGATGACGGTGATGAGATTCTTGGTGCGATGCGACAGTTCGCGCATCACGAATTCCATGTGCGTTTCGTTGCGCTTGCGCTGGCTGATGTCGTGGGCGATCACCGAGATGCCGACCAGCTCTCCGTCGGCGTTGCGCACCGGGCCGGCGTCGAGCGAGACTTCCACCAGCGTTCCGTCTTTGCGTCGCCGCACCGTTTCCAGGCGCAAGCTGTGGCCGGCGCGCGCGGCGGCGTATTTCTCGTCGATCTCGTTGAGACGGCCGAAAGGGATCAGCTCGGATTGCTGGCGGCCGATCGCCTCGTTGGCGCGATAGCCGTACAGCTTCTCCGCCGCCGAGTTCCAGCTCAAAATCCTGCCGTCGAGCGATACGCTCATGATCGCATCGCCAGAGAACGTGACAAGCCCGGCGAGATGGGCGTTTGCAAGTTCGCCTTTGGCGCGATCCTGCGCCGCCTTGACCAGCGCTTTGCCGACTTCGTTGACCTCCCGAATGCTCGACTGGGACGGCTCGCCGATGCGCCCGGCGACGATTTCCGCGGCCGCCTTCGACAATTCGTTCATCGACCGGATGATCCACTCGCCGACCAGCGCCGCGGACACGTAAGCAAGCCCGGAGAAAATGAGCAGGCTCAATAGCACCTCGTTGCGCCAGCGCCGCAGCGGGGCTTCGACCACCCCGAGCGGCACCGCCGCCAGCACGGTCCAGTTGTTGGACAAGCGCTGCCAGCCGGCGCAGGACTGCACCCCGTCCAGCGGAATGTCGATCCAGCCGTTGGTCTCTGCTCCCACGCGTTGGTGCGCGTGTGGCGGCAGCCGCGTACCGATAAAATTCTCCGCACGATCGCTGCGCGCAATGACCGTGCCCGTGCCATCCACCAACGCGGAAAGCCAACCTTCCCGCGTCTGGCGGCGAACGACGTCGGTCAGATGGTCGACGGGGAGACCGCCAGCGATGACATAGTTCTTATTCGGCGTCGGACAGACGAGACCCACCAGGTAGCGGCCAGACATCTCGGACTTGAACAAGTCCGTCGTTGCGCAGTGACCGGTCGTAGCCACTTTCCGGATGACGTCCACGTTGTGCGGTCTTGGCAGTGTCGTGCCGAACGGCGCGAGCGTGTTAAAGAGCTGGTCTCCATCGGCGTTGAACAATGCGATGGACCCGGGAACGGTCAGCGAAGCATGGCGCACCTGGGTGTAAAAGCCGGCGAGATTATCGGCGCTCAGATCGGGCGAGGTGGCGAGCGCGGAAAGCTGGGCCTGTTTCACAGAGATTTCGCGCGTGACGTCGTCGGCGATCGCCTGCGCATAGCTGCGGCCGTGCCGTTCGATCTCATTCCGCTTGTCGGCCATTGCCACGCGGTACTCGAGGGCGAAGAAGATCAAGCTCGGCAGGAGGGCGCCGACCATGAGCAGGGCCAACGCGGCCCGCAGGGGAACGGGCTTACGCAGCGACCGCAGAAACTCGCGCGGCGCCGTCTTTAGTACGGAAGCGGAATCGAGCAAGCTAACTATCTCCGTCGCCCCCGCGGAAAGTCCCCGCCCCGGTGCGTCTGGTCAAGGGGGATCGTCAATCCAACTTATGCGTGTATAAGATCAATATACTGCCGATTAATAAGTCCAATGCCGTGGCCTAGCGCTTGAGAACTTCGTCAATCCTCGCCGGGGACTGCGCTTGAGCCATCTCGGTCGTCCTCAAATCGGGCGGCAGGAAGGCGGCTGCGGCCGATTTCGGCGCGAGGACGCTGCGCGATCGTCCCCGTGACGCCGGGGTCGCGCGGACGGCTGCGAGCGTAGCCGCCACGTGCGCGAGCACGGGCGGCGACCACCTCGCCCGGAATCGCGGCCGGCTCGCAGATTTGACGCCCGCTGTCGCGCCGCATCAGATCGATATGGATGTGGTCGTAATGGAATCGGTTGGAGCCGGGGGCGAGCACGGTCGAGAATATGCCACACGCGGCGGACTGAACGTCGCGCAGGAAACCTTGCTCCTCCGGCGTGCCCGCCCAGCCGCGCCTGACGGTGATGGCATGGCCGTCGGCGAGAACGAAGGCGGAGATGTCGAGCGCATTGCCGAAGGCATGCTCGGAAATGCGGGAATACGGATTGCCGTTCATGCCGCGGCATGAATACGCGGAAATCTGTTTGATTTCGACGACCGGCTGGCCAAACCAGCGCTGCGCAGCCGGCTGGATCGCTTCGGAGACCCAGCGATCGAGCGCCGAAACGACGGGGCAGGCAAGCGTCGCCGCAGGCGTAACCGTGGCCGCGACCGACCCCGTCGCGAGCGGCGCTTCGCGCGAGGGCGAAACCGGCACGCTCTCTCCATAGGCCGGATCGCGCGGCGGATAGGGCGGCGACCCAGCGCCCGGATCGAGCGGCGGCAGCGGGTTCTGCGTTATCGAAGGCTGCTGGCCGCCGCGGCCCCCATAGGCCGACGCGCCACTGGAGGGGAAACGCTGGCCATAGGCGCCAGGCTCCGCAGGACCGGGCGCACGCCCAGGCGCCGTGAGATCGAGCGGACCCGGCTCACGCGAATACGAAACCTGCGGAGCGGAATGGGGGCGCGAGGCGCCGCCGCGGATCGCGCCGGGCGGCCGTATGGGCTCGCTGTAGCCGAGCATCGGACTGTCGCCGAGCGCCGAGACCTTGAATGGAAAGTCGGCTCCGCAAATTCCCGGACCGTCGATCGGCGACAGCAACGTGACCGCCGGGCCCGGTTTCACGGACCCCGACTTCAGGCACTGGACCTCGGCCTCGCGTCGCCAGGGCTCACGCTGAGCGAAGAAATTGCGGCCACAACCGGCGAGCAGAACGAGAACGAGCGAGCCCACAAGATACAAGCGAACGTCGCGCGTCATGCGCGGAGCTTGCGCGGAAGTCCGTTAAGGATAGCTCAATGTTACTCATCGGTAGCGTCGGCTTATCGCGCATGGTTAACTAGTGATTATAGAGCGCACGGGGGGTGACCGAGGGGTCCGGCGCGTTATTTCGCCTGGCACGTCGGGCGAGGCCGGGGCCCGCGAGGCCGTCCCAGCGCACATGACTCGCGCCTGCCGCGATTTGGAGGACAAATGCTGAGCGCGCTCGAACTCGCGGGCCGGATCGAGGGCGGCGAGATCACACCGGCCGACGTGCTCGACCTTTGCGCTGAGGCGATCGCCCAGCGGGAGGAGGAGATCGGGGCATTCGCCGTACTCGATCTCGATCGGGCGCGGCAACGGGCGCAGGACCGAGCCGCCGAGCTGATCGCTGCGCCGCTGCATGGGCTGCCGGTCGGCGTCAAGGATTTGTTCGACACCGCGGACCTGCCGACCGCCTACGGCTCGCCGATCTATGCGGGCCACCAGCCTGCAAGCGACGCCGCGCTCGTCTCGATGATCCGCCGCGCCGGCGGACTTATTGTTGGCAAGACGGTCGTGACGCCATTGGCCTTTCTTGATCCGGCCGGCACGCGCAATCCGCATCATCCGGAGCATACGCCGGGCGGCTCCTCCGCGGGCTCGGCGGCGGCGGTCGCCGCCGGCATGCTTCCGGTCGCGGTTGGCACCCAGACCGGCGGGTCCGTGGTTCGCCCAGCCGCCTATTGCGGGGTCGCGGGCTACAAACCGTCGTTCAAGTTGTTGCCGATGGCGGGGTGCAAGCCGTTCGCCTGGTCGCTCGACACCGTCGGGCTGTTTGCTGCGAGCACAGCCGATGTCGCCTATGCCGCCGCAGCGATCACCGGGCGGGAGCTGCGCATTGATCGTGCGCCGCCCGCTGCGCCACGCATTGCGCTCGTACGCACCCACGTCTGGGCCGAGGCGAGCGATGCGATGCAGAGTGCGGTGGAGCATGCCGCGCACGTGGCGAGCCGGGCCGGCGCCCGGATGGAGGAGGTTCGGCTGCCGCCAATTTTCGAGGACGCGTTCCGTGCTCATGGGACGATCCAGGACTACGAAGCCTATCGCGCGCTCGCCTTCGAATTCGACCACCACCGCGACAAGATCAGCCCGAAGCTGCGCGAATTGCTCGACGCAGCGAGCAAGATCAGCGCCGACGACTACGATAGCGCGCGGCGCACGGCGCGGCGCGCCCGCCAGGCGCTCGCCGATCTGATGACCGATACCGATGTGCTCATCACGCCGTCCGCGCCCGGGACCGCACCCAAAACTTTGCGCTCGACCGGCGTCGCCACATTCAACCGACTGTGGACGCTGATGGGCGCTCCCTGCATTAATGTGGCGGGCGAGGTCGATTCGGCGCAACTGCCGCTCGGCATTCAGATTGTCGGGCGTTTCGCCCGCGATCGCTCCGCGCTCGAAGCGGCGTTGTTCGTCGAGCAGGCGATTGCCCGATCACGTGGGGAGAGGTGACTGCGGCGTGGGCGATGCTGGCATGGTTCGCGCTGTGCGGGAGCAGCGTTCGCGGGAGAAGGCCGGCGCATGATCGGAAAAAGTGCGCTCGTTTGCATGCTGGCGTCGGCGGCGTTCCTCGGCGGCGTAGTCGCGACGGCGTTGACGACAGCTTTCGCGCAGGTGCAGACGAGCGAGCAAAGCGTCGTCCTCGCGCCGGGCGCGAGCGCGGTGGTCGAACTCACAGAAAATCCCTCCACGGGCTACGTTTGGCGCTTCGACGCCCAGCGCAGCAAGAACGCCGCGATCGTGAAGCTCGTCGACCAGGGCTTTTCGCGGCCAGCCTCCGACCGCCCGCCGATCGGCGCGCCGGGCCGTCACCGCTGGTCGCTCGAAGGGGTCAGCGCGGGGCGCGCTGAGCTGACCTTCGTCAATCTCCGGCCATGGGAAGATCGGCCGGTGCGCGAGCATGTGGTCGCGGTCGATGTGCAGTAGTCCGAAAAGAACAAATCGGATATAATTGCGGTGCAGCAAAACTTAGCAGGCATAAGGTGCACTGCAGCATGTTTTTCTTGTTTTGGGGCTGCCTCGGCGCGTGTTAGATTACTATTCGGTTAAACACGGACGGAGCAAAACGGTGGAGCTCTCAGTTAAAGTCGACTATATCGCGACTTGCGTTGTGTTTGCTTTTATCGCCGCAATTCTCCTAGGCGCATTCTGATTATTTTCTGCGCATCCTCCTCTACACTCAATCAATGATTGGCATGGTACGTGGCGCGCAGTCTTAGTTGCCGCGGCGCTGAATGATTTGCGCGTGGACGGCCGCACATAATCTCGGCGCTCGGCGTTGCGGACACTGGGAATGCTCGGATGCGACCGATGACTTTGCTCGAACTTGCCGGTGTGACGCCCGCGCCCGCGCGGCTCGGCGAAGCCGTCGTCGTCGTCATCGACGCGCAGCGCGAATATGTCGATGGCGCGCTTCCGCTGCCCGGGGTGACGGCGGCGCTGGAGGAGATCGGCCGCCTGCTTGCGCGCGCCCGCGCGCAACGCACGCCGGTGATCCACATCGTGCATCACGCCAAGTCCGGCAAGTTGTTCGCGCCGGGCTCGCGGGGCGTCGAGATCGCGGCGCGCGCGGCGCCGGCGCCGGGCGAACCGGTCCTGACCAAGAGCCTGCCCAACGCGTTTGCGAGCACCGACCTCGCCGACCGGCTGCACGCGCTGCATCGCTCGGCGATCATCGTGGTCGGGTTCATGACTCACATGTGCGTGGAAGCGACCGCGCGCGGGGCGATTGATCTCGGCTTGCGTGCCACCGTGATCGCAGATGCGGCCGCGACGCGCGATCTCGCCGATCCGATCACCGGGGCGACCATTCCCGCGGCGGACGTCCACCGCAACGCGCTCGCCGCGCTCGCCGACCGTTTCGCCACCGTGGTGGCGTCACAGGATGCAATCGGGGAGTGAGGTCTTAGGGCATCCCGAGAATTTTGCTCGTCCCCGTGCAGGCGCGCGCAGGCGGGGGTGCAGTCGGAGTCACGCGCCGCATGTGCCAGCTCGTCGCGCGCTCACTTGCGCCCAGATAGTGGCATGCATGATCAGGTAGAACGGGACCAAGACCGTCGGAACGAAGGACCACGGTAGATGCTGCATGGCCTCCGATCCGGGTGATGAATAGAAAAGTTGCAGCGGCGAGCCTTCGGCCGAAGTCACTCCGAGAAAAATCGCGAGCACGAGATCGGCGGCGCCAAACAGGTTCCAGGCCATGATTGCGCCTGAATGTCTTTCACTGGCCGCAGCAAACAAGAGAGGCACCGCGAAGACCGCGGTGATGATGTCGCCCCAGCCGGCAAAAAACGGGAACGGACCGGCTAGCCTGCCTTGCATTTCAAGAAGCAAGAATAGAACTGCGAACACGCGGCCGATATTGAGGCCGATCATGAGGGGCATTGGCAATCCCAACAGGGCCGCGCGGGCCGCGGGCCACATCGTCGCAACCGCCGCAGCGACCAACGGCGTCGCCACGAAAATTCCAATGACCGGGAACGGTTTCGAGATTCCAATCCAACCCGATGCCGCCGCGGCGCCGGCAAGTCCGATCCACAGCCCGGCAATGCCGGCAAGCGTCAGTTTCGCTGCGCGCCCAATTGCCATGTACGTAACGACCCCATTGACGACCACCATCATCAGTGCGGCGGTGACGATCGTGCCGAGGAAATCGAGCATGACGTTGCCTCCCATTTTCAATTACGCGCCAGCGTCACCAGCTCAATATTGCCGACGGAGACATGTCGCCTGGCATCGTCCGGCTACGCGGCGAGACGCTGCACTCAGGACAGCGCCTGGAGCGCGGCGGGCAGGTCTTCCGGGCTCGATCGCGCGAGCAGGCGTTCGACCGCGGCATGCGTTTTCTTCCACACTGGCACGGCGGCGATCAGCAGAGCGCGGCCGGCCGGGGTGAGCGTCAGGCGCCGACTGCGCCTGTCTTCTTTGTCGACCGTCACCTTCACCAGGCCGCGACGCGCGAGCGGCTTGAGATTGGCGGTGAGCGTCGTGCGATCCATGGCGAGCAACGCCGCCACGCTGCCCATGCTCGCCGGCTCGGGGCGATTGAGCGACATCAAGAGAGAGAACTGGCCGTTGCTCAATCCAAGCGGCCGAAACGCGTCGTCGAACCGGCGCGCCAGCGCGCGTGCGGCGCGCTGCGTATGGAGACATAGGCAGGTGTCGCGCACATGCAGGGTCGTCTCGAAGGGGGGCCCGGCGCGTGTTGACATAACGCAAATATGTTGATATCAACGTAAACTGTCAAGGGACGAGGCCGAGGGATGAACGCTTCGTCCTTGGCTTCCGGTTGACGGGTTTGACTTGCCGTTCCGCCAAGCGATGCGCGGGAAGTGACGCTGACTGCCATTCAGACAGCGGGCCTGAAGCAAACTCTTGATAAAAGGACGCCGATGACAGCCACAACCGAGTTTCCCGACTACCGAATTTTGACGGTGGAGCGCCAGCTTACCGCCGTCATCCCGGCAAGCGTGCGCGTGGACAAAATGCCCGAGACTCAGCGCTCGCTGCGCTTCAAGCTCGCCGCGGTCGTCCCGGCGCTGGGCGCCGGGCCAGTCGGACCCACTTTCACTCTCTGGCGGCCGCCCGTGAACGGCGTGTTCGACATGGAGCCGGGCGTGATCGTATCGCGTTCGTTCGCGCCAAAAGGCGATGTTGTCGCGTCAGCCCTTCCGGCCGGCCGCGCCGTGCATTTCCGGCTTGTCAGCCCCTATGACGGCCTTCCCCGCGCCTGGGCTGCGCTTCTGGCGTGGTGCGCTGCGCAGAAGCTGAAGCTCGCCGGCGCCAACTGGGAAATCTACCGCGACGGAGACGACGACGTTTTGCAGCCTGAGACGTCCCTCTACGCATTGCTCGCGTGAGCAGAGGGCAAGCGCGCCTGTCGATCTCGGCAGCAGTCGCACGCGCACCAACCAACCGTACCGCAGCCACCGTAAAAGGAGAAAGTCATGGCGGTGACCCCCTATCTGTTTTTCGACGGGCGTTGCGAGGAAGCGCTCGACTTCTACAAGAAGACGCTCGGCGCGGAAGTCGAAATGCTGATGCGCGTCAAGGACAGCCCACAGCCACCGCCGGCGGGCACATACCCGCCGGGCAGCGAGAACAAGATCATGCACTCCAGTTTTCGCATCAACGGCACGACGGTGATGGCCTCGGACGGCTGCGCCCAGGGCAAGCCGAAATTCGAAGGCTTTTCGCTTTCGGTCGACGCCAAAGACGAGACCATGGCCGACCGCGTGTTTGCGGCGCTGGCCGACGGCGGGAAAGTGCAAATGCCGCTCGGTGAAACCTTCTTCGCCCGGCG
>JBAPYK010000254.1:0-2825 GCA_049284695.1 Rhodoplanes sp.
CGCCGCCCGCCGAAGTCAAGCGCGACATTCCTTCCCTGCCGAACTTCATTCCGGGCGGCAGCGCGAAAAACCCGATGGGCGTCGCGGCGATGACGCTCACGGGCACCGAATACGCGATCCATGGGACGAACAGGCCGGGTTCGGTCGGCGGCTTCGTATCCTACGGCTGCATCCGCATGTACAATGCGGACATTACCGACCTCTACAGCCGCGTTAGCGTCGGCACCACGGTCGTCGTGACGCGGTAAGCTCTGCGGCTTGCTGAATCATCTGCCGCATGGCTGGGCGATGCGCTCAGCCATGCTTTTTTTGCGCTAGCACCAGCCGCGACGACGACCGCCGTCGTAGCGGCGGACGACGCCCCTGGCGATCAGCGCCTCGGATACGTTCGCCGTCGCCCGGGTCGAGACGCTGCCCAGCAGGCGGCCGTATTTGTCCTCCCCGAGGTCGCGGATCGTCACCCCGCCCTCGAGAAGAATCGCCCGCAAGGCTCGTTCGGCGGCCTCGGCGCCGATCCGCTCCGCCTCGCAGGCCGCGTGAAGTTCGGGTGCATCGATCCCGCGCAGCCGCACGCGCGTCGTCACCCGAAGGCCTGGCCTGACCTCGATCCGCGCGTCGAACGTATCGCCGTCCACCACTTTGAGCACGCGCGCGGCGATCACGCCGGGCACGCCCGCAATGGGCGGCGACGGCGGCCGGACGGACGGCCGGGAGGCGCCGTCCCACCAAGATTTGAGCGCGGCCACGCCGAGCAAGGCCAGCGCGACCAAGAGCCCAACGACAGGGGAGCCGGTTCGTCGCGCCGAGGAATATTTCCGAATCGACCGGAGCATATTCCTATATTGCCGGCTCGCGCGATCGAACGCAAGCCACAGCTTGCGAGTGTCTGATAAGACATTAACAATCTTAATTAGAAATCGCTGGCGATGCCCTTGATCTCCCAGTCGCCATAGCGGACGGGCTCGAGGCCGCCGCGGCCGTTCAGCTCGTTCGGGCGCTCGGCGGTCTTGCGATCGATCTCGGCGCGGCGAGCGGCGGCCTCCGCGAGCGCGCGCTCGGCCGCCGGGCTCAGCGGCTTGCGGCGGGTTTCGCCTTCGGGCGCATCGGGGGGCGCCGGGAGATTGTCGACCACGGCGTCGTCGGTATCGCTCATGCCGCCACAGACAACCGCAGACGGCTGCGCGTCAACCCAAAAAACCGCGGCGCTCGGCCGCGCGAACCTTGCTTGCGAGGGTTTGGCCCGGCTCCCATATCGACGCGGTATAAAGGTCGGCGCACCTGAGCCGATCGCAACGAGGGAAACGATGAACTACCTGAAAACGGCGATCCTGCTGGCGGGGCTCACGGCTCTGTTCATGGGCGTCGGCTATCTGATCGGCGGCCAAGCCGGCGCGATGCTCGCGCTGCTGGTCGCGGCGGCCATGAACCTGTTCACCTACTGGAACGCCGACAAGATGGTCTTGTCGATGAACGGCGCGCAGGAGGTGGACGAACGCACGGCGCCCGAGTTCGTGGCTCTGGTGCGCGAGCTCGCGCAGCGGGCCGAGCTGCCGATGCCGCGCGTCTACCTCATGGACAATCCGCAGCCGAATGCGTTTGCAACCGGACGCAACCCGGAGAATGCGGCGGTCGCCGCCACCACCGGCCTCCTCAACATGCTGTCGCGCGAGGAGATCGCCGGCGTGATGGCGCACGAGCTTTCGCACATCAAGAACCACGACACGCTGATCATGACGATCACGGCGACGATCGCCGGCGCAATCTCCATGCTCGCTCAGTTCGGATTGTTCTTCGGCGGCAATCGCGACAACAATGGCGGCCTCGGCATCATCGGCACGCTCGCCATGGTCATTCTCGCCCCGATCGCGGCCATGCTGGTGCAGATGGCGATCTCGCGCACGCGCGAATACGCGGCCGACAACATGGGGGCGCGCATTTCCGGCGAGCCGGCCTGGCTCGCCTCCGCGCTCGCCAAAATCGACAATGCCGCGCATCAGATCGAGAACATTCCGGCCGAGCGCAATCCGGCGATCGCGCCCCTCTTCATCATCAACCCGCTGTCGGGCGCGCGCATGGACAACCTGTTCTCGACCCATCCGGCGACCGAGAACCGCATTGCGGCGCTTGAACAACTCGCCGCAGAGATGGGACAGGGCAGCCGCGGCTGGTCTGCCGCGCCCGCGACAAATGAACGGGGCGCAGGTCCCTGGGGCGGCGCGGACCGGCAACGCGGACCGTGGGGCTGAGATCGGGCGGGCGGCGACGGAAGACGGGCGGCGGCGCCGGCGTGGCGCCGCTGCTGTTGAGTTAGATGAACCGCTCTACTTGACCGCGCCGACGGTGAAGCCCGCGACGAAGCGATCGACGAAAAAGTTGTAGATGATCGCGATCGGCACGCTCGCGATCAGGCACGCACCCATCATCGAACCCCAGAAATACACGTCGCCGCGCACCAGGAAGGTCGGCACGCCGACGCTCACCGTGTAGCTCGACGATGAGGTAATGAAGGTGACGCCATAGACGAATTCCTGCGTCACCAGCGTGAAGGCGAAGATGATCGCGGTCAGGATGCCGGAGAGCGACACCGGCATAACCACTTTCACGAAGGCGCCGAACCGCGACAGCCCGTCGATCATCGCCGCGTCCTCGAGGTCGCGCGGGATCGCCTTGAAGAAGCCCATCAGCAGCCAGGTGCAGAACGGCACCGTGAAGCTCGGATAGACGAGCACCAGCGACCACAGCGAGTCCTGCAGGCCGAGCGTCGCGATGATGCGGGCGAACGGGATGAACAGGATGGTCGGGGGAACGAGATAGGTGAGAAAGAT
>JBAPYK010000255.1:0-3517 GCA_049284695.1 Rhodoplanes sp.
TGGATTCACCGCTTCTACCGCTTCCGCCGCTTCGCGACGCAGATTGCGCCGGTCTCCGGATCTATGGGCTACGGGGTGCCGGCGGCCGTGGCGATGAAGCGGCTCTTTCCCGGGCGCACGGTCGTGGCGTTCGCCGGCGACGGCGATTTCCTCATGAACGGCCAGGAATTCGCAACCGCCGTGCAATACGATCTGCCGCTAATCTGCATCGTCTGCGACAACGCGATCTACGGCACCATCCGCATGCATCAGGAGCGCGAATATCCCGGGCGAATTTCCGCGACGGCGCTGCGCAATCCCGACTTTGCGGCTTATGCGCGCGCCTTCGGCGGGCATGGCGTCACCGTCGAACGGACCGAGGATTTTCCCGACGCGTTTCGCGCTGCGCTCGCGGCGGGCAAGCCCGCCATCATCCATCTCCTCACCGATCCCGAGGCGATCACGCCCGGCACGACGCTGAGCGGAATTCGCGCGGCCGCCCTTGCGCGAGGCAGGTGAGGCGCGCCTGTTCAGCGTTTTGACCCGCATCAAATTGGCGGAGATGACGTCCGATAGATTGCGGCGACGCCTGAAACCAATGTTGCGCCGTGATGGAACTGGAGGGCGAAACCCGTACATCGACGATGCGTCTCGCCGCCTTGACGCCGGGGCGCTTCCGCGTCGTGCTCGCTGTTCTGCTCGGCGCGGCGTTCGTGCTCCTCCAGGCGCTGGCGACCGCCGCGCCTCCGCCGGCAGGTTCGCTTGCGTGGCAGACCGACGGCCGGCTGCACGTCTTCTTTCATCCGCAGTGTCCGCATTGCCACGAGGCGATCGCGTTCCTGAAAGGCCAGCCCGGCATCGAGGCGGAGTTTCACGACGTTTCGACGCCCGGCGGCGAAGCGCTGCTGCGCGTGGTGGCGGCCCGGCACGGCATGTCCGATGAGGACCTCGCCGTGCCGCTGTTCGTGCGCGGGTCACGCTACCTCGTCGGTTTCGAATCCGCGGAGACGACGGGGCGCGAAGTGCTGGCGCTCGCGGGCCACGGCGGGGCGGTGGCGCAGCAGGCGGCGGCGGGACGCATCAGCCTGCCGTTGCTCGGCGACATCGATCCGTCGGAATACTCGCTGCTGGCGCTCACGGCGTTGCTCGGCCTCGCCGATGGATTCAATCCCTGCGCCATGTGGGTATTAGTCTATCTGATCTCGCTCATCGCCGGGGTCAAAGAGCCGCGCAAGATATGGTGGCTGGTCGGGACCTTCGTATTCGCTTCCGGCACGCTCTATTTCATGTTCATGACGGCGTGGCTGAATACGTTTCTCATTATTGGTTACATTCGCCCGTTCACGCAGTTCGTTGCGCTCGCCGCCATCGGTTTCGGCGCCGATCACCTCTATACGCTCATCGTCGAACGCGGCGTTGTCGCCTGCCAGGTGGGCGACCCCGGACAACGGCAACGCACAATGCTGCGCATCCGCGAGGTTGTCGCGGCTCCGGTCGGCTTTGCCAGCCTAGCCCTCGTGACCGGGCTCGCCTTCACGGTGAATGCGATCGAATTCGTTTGCTCGGCGGCGCTGCCGGCAATCTATACGCACACGCTCGCGCTGATGCATTTATCGACGATCCAATATTACGGCTACATTGCGCTATACGTGATCTTCTTCATGCTGGACGATCTCGTTATCTTCGGCCTGGCTGCATTCGCCGTGCAAAAGATCGTCGACACGCGCTATGCCGCGGTCAGCCGCGCGGTCGGCGGCGTGATCCTCATCGGACTCGGCGTCTGGATGCTGTGGCGCTGAGCGAACTCGGTTCCCGTGGAATCGGTATGGCGCAAGTTATCCTTGAAGGATCGCATTTTCTGCCGCGAGTTCTCACTTTGCCCGCGGCGCCAAGGGGGCTGGTCCGCGTGTCAGCCGGCGGCTGCCCGCGCCGATCCGCGGTGATCCTGTTTCCCCGGCTCCAGCGCGGCCGCGACCGCTTGGTCCACCTGCTCGAGCCAGACGAATTCGAGCTCTTTCCGCGCCGACTCGGGGATATCGTCGAAGTCCTTGCGATTGCGCGCCGGCAGCATGATGCGCGTAATCCCGGCGCGATGCGCGGCGACCACCTTCTCGCGGATGCCGCCGACCGGCAGCACCAGCCCGCGCAGGCTGATCTCGCCGGTCATCGCGGTGTCGCTGCGCACCGTGCGGTCGGTCAGGAGCGAAACCAGCGCCACGAACATGGCGACGCCGGCGCTCGGGCCATCCTTCGGGATGGCGCCCGCGGGCACGTGGATGTGGATGTCCGCCTTCTCGAAGCGGCCGGGATCGATGCCCAGGGATTCCGCGCGGTTCTTGACGATGCTAAGCGCGGCCTGGGCGCTCTCCCGCATCACCTCGCCGAGTTGCCCGGTGAGGATCAGTTTGCCGGCCCCGGGAATGCGGGTTGCTTCGATGAACAGGATGTCGCCGCCGACCGGCGTCCAGGCAAGCCCGGTCGCGACTCCCGGCACGCTCGTGCGCATCGCCGCTTCGTTCTCGAACTGCGGCGCGCCGAGGATTGCGGTAAGATCGTCCGACGTGATGCGGATCGGACCGCTCTGTCCTTCGGCGATGCGCACCGCGGCGTGACGCAGCGCCTTGCCGATCTCGCGCTCGAGGTTGCGCACGCCGGCCTCACGCGTGTAATTCTGGATGATGTCGCGCAGCGCCTCGTCGGCGATCTCGACCTGGCCGGGCTGCAGGCCGTTCGCCTCCATCTGCCGGCGAACCAGATAGCGCCGCGCAATCTCGAACTTCTCGTCCGCCGTGTAGCCGGCAAGGCTGATGATCTCCATGCGGTCGCGCAGCGGCCCCGGAATGGCGTCGAGCACGTTCGCCGTCGTGATGAACACGACGCGGCTGAGGTCGAACGGCACGGCGAGATAGTTGTCGCGGAACGTGTTGTTCTGCTCGGGATCGAGCACTTCGAGCAGCGCGGCGCCAGGGTCGCCATGGATGCCGGCGCCGAGTTTATCGACCTCGTCGAGCATCATGACGCAACTGCGCGAGCCGGCTTTGCGGATGGCCTGGATGATATTGCCCGGCAGCGCGCCGATATAAGTGCGGCGGTGGCCGCGAATTTCCGCCTCGTCGTGCACGCCGCCGAGGCTCACGCGCACGAATTTGCGGTTCATCGCGCGCGCGATCGATTGCCCGAGCGAGGTCTTGCCGACGCCGGGCGGCCCGACGAAGCAGAGAATGGGAGCTTTGCCCTGCGGCGCGAGTTTGCGGATCGCGAGATATTCGATGATGCGCCGCTTGATCTTCTCCAGCCCGTAATGATCCTCATCGAGGATGCGCCGCGCCTCGGCGATGTCGATCGGCTTTTCCTCGGGCAGCGCCCATGGCAGCTCGATCAACCAGTCGAGATAAGTGCGGATCATACCGTACTCGGCCGCGGCTTCGGGCATCCGCTGCAGCCGGCGCACTTCTTTGCGCGCCTGTTCCTCGACCTCCTTCGGCATCTGCGCCTTGGTGATCAGCTCGTTCAGCTCGGCGATCTCGCTCGCTTTGCC
>JBAPYK010000256.1:0-1966 GCA_049284695.1 Rhodoplanes sp.
GCTGCCTCGGGCGCGGTTTCGAGGGCGTAGAACTCGACCGTTCCGGTGCGGCCCTTGACCGTGCATTGGTGCAGCGTATGGCCGGAGAGGTCGAGGCCGGCGGCCTCCGCCGCACGCCGGGACAGCACGATCGAGCAATTGAACTCCTTGGTCAGGCTTTCGAGCCGGGCGGCGGTGTTCACCGTGTCGCCGATGGCGGTGACGATCTGCGAGCGCGGCGGCCCCATCGCGCCGACGATCGCCTCGCTGAAATGAATGCCGATGCCGATCCGCAGCGGCTGCGACAGCTCGGTCTTCAAATGGCGGTTCAGCTGCTCGAGACGCGTCAGCATCTCGCGCGCCCCGCGCAAGGCGTCGGCGGCGCCCGTCGCGGGATCGGGAGAGTTGAGGCCGTACAAGGCCATCAAGCCGTCGCCGGTGAATTGCGAGTAGTGGCCGTTGGTCGCGGCCAGCGCCTTTGCCATTTCCTGGACGAACTGGTTGAGGATGAACAGCACGTCATAGGGCAAGCGGCCTTCCGCCATTGTGGTCGAGCCGCGCAGATCGACGAAGACGACGGTGACCTGCCGCTCGCGGCCCTCGAGCCCGCCATGCACCCTGCCGTCGGCGGCGCTCGCATCGGCCGCTAGCAGCGGCGTGACGGCTATATCCGCAGTGGGGCGGATTTGGCAGGCCAGTCGCATCCCGGGCGTCGCAACGATGCGGGCGAGCGCCCTTGCCTCCAGCGACTCCGGGCGGGGCAACGCTTCGAGCCCACGCGTCACCAGCACCCGACAAGTGGTGCAACGGGCACGCCCGCCGCACACGGACGCATGGGGAAGACCCGCCGCACGCACCGCCTCCAGCACGGTTGCGCCCGGCAGCAGCATGACGGTGCGCCCGTTCGGAAGGGTCAACACCGGCGGCCGCTTTCGCCGGGTGCGCCAGTAGCGCACGCCGCGGGCGGCGAATACGAAAAGGACCAGGGCAAGGTTGGCCGACCAGCCGATAACGGCCATGCGGTTGATCTCCGCACGCGCCTGGTCGGTGAGGTTGGCTCCCTTGAGCGTCGCGGTGACAAATGCCGGGTCTCGTCGCGCCTCGCGCAGCACCTGATTGCCCGCCGACGCATAGCCCGCGAGCGCGAGCGTCGGCAGAAGGATCCCGACGATGACGAAGAGCGGCCGCCAGTCGGGGAACCACGGCTTGGTCCGCAGCCAGAAGTGGATTCCGATGCATGCATGCGTCCATACCGCCAGTAGGGCCGCCGCCTGCACGACGCCGAGCCAGGGCGAGATCACCCATTGCACCAGCAGGACGGAGTTATAGTCGCTGCCGACCCCAAGCAGCTCATAGGCGAATCGCGTCGCGATCACGTGCTTGGTGATGAGGAGGGAGGCGGCGAGGCCCAAGCCAAGCTGCCACCACTCCCACGCCGAGAGCCGCAGCCAGCGCCGGATGTAGATGGACCACAGCGCATTCGCGTAATGGACGGCCGCGGCGGTTGCGAGAATCGTCGTGCCGATGGGCGTAAGCCACGGCGCGAGCAGAAGCGTCAGGGCCTCGTTGCCGGCGTCGATCGAGACGAGAAGAAAGGCGTGCGCCGTGAAATGGCAGATGACGAAGGAAAGCATGACCAAGGCGCTGACGAGCCGCGCCCGGCTGCGTGTCACGTCGGGGGCCAGCCCCATCGCCTGCCTTCCGCCGAAATCGAGGTTCGCACGCCACCCAAGTCAATTGGCAGCCTGAACCGCGACGGATGGCTATTCCGCCTCCTCGAAATAGCTGATCTTGCCGTCGGGGCCCTTTTTCCACGTGTAGAGCACGTAACGGTCCTTCTTTTTGCCGTCGACCAGATAACCCTTGTCGGAGACGTCGCCCTTCTTGTCGAAGGAGAGCGTGCCGAGCACGGTGTCGAACGGCCGGCCGGACCGGATCACCTCGGCCACCTTCTTCGGGTCGAGCGATTTCGCCTCTTCCGCCGCCT
>JBAPYK010000257.1:0-7561 GCA_049284695.1 Rhodoplanes sp.
TTATAGGCGGCTTCAGTGCGGTTGCGCACGCCAAGCGCGCGCAGTAGCGCAGCCATGTGAATTTTCGTCGTCGCCTCAGCGATTTCCAGTGCCCGGGCGATTTCCTTGTTGGACATGCCCAGCGCCAGAAGCACGAGCACCTCAAGCTGACGCTTCGTCAGCTTTAAGTGGTCGGCCTCGATCGAAAGGAGAGGTTCGCCTTCCGTGTCGCCTCGACTGGCGGACGCTTCGCCATCACCGGCTTCTGCGAGCGAGCGAGGCACATAGATCCGCCCGGACAAAAGGTGGGTGATGGCGTCCAGAATAGCGGCGTCGGACTGGTGCTTTGAAATGAAGCCGTGCAATCCGGCGGCCAAGCTGGCCAGAATGTCCGCGCGAGCGTCCGAAGCCGATAAGATCGCGAAGCGGGTTGCCGGGGACGCCTTACGCGCCGACGTCAGCGCATCGACCGCTTCGGAGTCGGACAGGTCAAGGCCCAAGAGCACCAAATCGAAGGCGCCGTCTTGAATCTGCGGCAATGCTTGAGGCAGGCTGTGAGCTTCGAGCACTTCGGCCCCTAGTATTTGTGTACTAATGAGGCTGCGCAAACCCGTGCGGTATACGGCTTGGTCATCAACAACTAAAATGCGAGCCATTCTCGCTAACTTCCTCCTGTCTGACATATCCGTAATTATCGGCGGAGCGGCCAGTGACAGGGAAAAGAACGTACACAAACAGCCGTTGGATCACACCCGCAGCAAAAAATAACTGCGATGGCTAAAGAACTGCTCAGTTTTTTCTGACGTTTGCCCCGATCGCGCATTTTTTTGTGATCCGAACAGCCTGTGGTCTCGTTATAGGACATGGATTCTATTGAGGCGCTCCGGCGCCTGGATGAGGGGGTGGGGAGGGGCCGGTTGATGCGAGAGCACCCCTCGGATGTTGAGCTTGCGGCGATTGCAATTGGCACGCTCAGCGAAGGGCAATATGCCGGGATAGCTGGCCATGTAGGCGCGTGTGCGCATTGTCGGGCGTTCGTGCGCGCAATGGAATATGTCGGCGGCGTCGTGCTTGACGGCCTCCCGCCTACTCCTTTGCTTGGCCGATCGCCTATTTTTGAAGTCTTGGCGCGGCCCGATGAAGGCCCAGGTGACCGGGAGATTCTCGCTCAGCGCGAAAACGTCCTCACTTCTCTCGCACGGTGAGTTCCCACCAGTTGAGCCTTGGGTCTGGCCCCGATCCCTCGACGATCCATATCGCACGGGGACGTAGCGAAAGATCTTATTGGCACTACGTGGCCGGTGAAAAATACCGGCCGTCGCGTGACGTCATTATCGGGCACTTGAAATCGGTTGTCCTCGCCGAGCGGGTCCTCCAACTTCTTGTCGCCAGCTCGGAGTTTGATTAGATTTTCAGGCGTAATCGGCGCAATGGGTCCTCGGTCCACCCACGAACCGGCTCGATGCAATCACTGGCGCTGCCGTAGCCCAACAGCTTGCCGAAACCACATAGTGTCGAACCACTTAAGCTCGCGACCATGCGTTCTTCGCACGAATGACTTTATTGTTATTTACGCTGACGAGAATGATCCTGGAGCGGCAGGGCAGATTGCAAATTTGATCTTTCAGCTTCTGCGTGCAGGAGTATCGTTAGGACAGGAATGCGTCACGTGAGCATGCAATCCACGAAATCCCGCAGTGAGCTCATCGGGGCGCTTGCGTCTTGCCGCCATGCCGTAATTGCGGTCGGCCTTGCCAGCGCGGTGATCAATGTCCTTTATCTCACCGGCTCATTCTACATGCTGGAAATATATGATCGGGTGCTGCCGAGCCGTAGCATCCCGACCCTGATCGGACTGTCCGTTCTTGCGCTCCTGCTCTATGGCTTTCAAGCTATTTTCGATCTCCTGCGCAGTCGCGTCCTGATCCGCGTGTCCCGGCAGCTTGCACAAAAATTAAGCCCCCGCGTCTACTACGCCATCGGGCAATTAGTGCTCCGGACGCGCCCACAAGGCGATGGCTTACAGCCGCTTCGCGACCTCGATCAGATTCGAATGTTCCTTTCGGGGACCGGCCCCCTTGCCTTCCTCGACATGCCGTGGATGCCATTCTACATCGCCATCTGCTTCGCTTTTCACGTATGGCTCGGGGTGGCGGCGCTCACTGGCGCCGTCCTTCTCGTCAGCCTCACGCTCATCACCGAGATGCTCACGCGCGAGCCCACGAAGGCCGCCACGGGCTACGGTGTCCAAAGAAATGCCGTGATCGAGTCCTCGCGCCGCAACGCGGAAGTGCTGCAGGCAATGGCGATGGCGCCGCAGCTCCGTTCGAAGTGGTATGAGGTCAACGGCAAATACTTCGATGCTCAGCAACGTGCGAGCGACGTGAGCGGCACCCTCGGCGCGATTTCCAAGGCGATGCGGATGGTGCTGCAGTCGGCCGTGCTCGGCGTTGGGGCCTTTCTCGTGATCTACCAGGAAGCCACTGCGGGCATCATCATTGCCGGCTCCATTCTCGCCGGCCGCGCAATGGCGCCCGTGGACCTTGCGATCGCGAATTGGCGCGGTTTTGTCGGCGCACGGCAAAGCTGGCGCCGCCTCAATGAACTTCTCCGGAACCTGCCGCCGGAATCTCAACAAATGGCCTTGCCAAAACCGGTGGCGAATTTCGCGGTCGAAGCCGTCAGCGTCGTGCCGCCGGGGACAAACCGAGTCGTGGTTCAGGACGTCAGTTTCCGCCTGGAGAAGGGAAACGGACTTGGCATTATCGGGCCGAGCGCCTCTGGAAAATCTTCGTTGGCCCGAGCCCTCGTAGGCGTCTGGAGGCCTGCGAAAGGAACGATCCGGCTTGACGGGGCGGCGCTCGGGCAGTGGTCGGCCGGCGCGCTCGGCCAACATGTCGGATACCTCCCACAGGACGTCGAATTGTTTGCCGGAACTGTGGCGGAGAACATCGCGCGACTGCAAGCGCAGCCGGACGCCAATAAGGTTATCGCGGCGGCAAGGGCCGCGGGCGTGCATCATCTCATATTGAAATTGCCGGAGGGCTACGAAACCGAAATCGGCGAGAGCGGCGCTGCGCTGTCGGCCGGACAACGGCAAAGGATCGCGCTGGCGCGCGCGCTCTACGGCAATCCCTTCCTGGTCGTGCTTGACGAGCCCAATTCCAACCTCGACGCCAACGGCGACGAAGCGTTGACGCAGGCCGTGCTGGGCGTGCGCGCACGGGGCGGCATTGCGATCGTGATCGCCCACCGACCGAGCGCGCTGGCCGCCGTCGATCTGGTCTTGATGATGGCAGACGGCAAGGCGCAAATGTTTGGACCGAAGGACGAGGTCCTGGCGAAAGTCGTGCGGCCGGTCGCAACCCAACCAACTCCTATCTCAGGAAGCGTCAGACCATGAGCGACGTCGAAGAACTCGACCGCAATCTGCGGCGTCATATTTGGATAATCGCCGTAGCAGCGATCATTCTTGTCATCGGGCTTGGCGGATGGGCGGCGACGACCGAGTTCGCCGGCGCCGTCATTGCTCCGGGACAGGTGGTGGTGAATTCCAACCATAAAAAGGTGCAACACCCAACTGGCGGCGTTATCGGAGAATTACAGGTTCGCGAGGGCGACCAGGTGAATGCGGGCGACATCCTCGTGCGTCTCGACGATACCCAAACACGGACCAATCTTGCGATCGTGACCAAGGCGCTCGACGAAATGGCGGCGCGCCAGGCCCGCGAAGAAGCGGAGCGCGACGGCGCCGACAAGATCGATTTTCCCACGGACCTGCTTGCTCGGATGGACAATCCAGATGTGGCCAAAGCCGTCAATGGGGAGCGCAGGCAGTTCGACGTGCGTTCGGCGGCGCGCGAAGGCCAGCGATCGCAACTCAAGGAGCGGATCGTTCAGCTCAACGAGGAGATTAGCGGCAACGAAGCGCAGATCGCCTCGAAAGCCAATCAGATCGAGTGGATCACTAAGGAACTGGCGAGCGTGAACCAGCTATGGGCGAAAAACCTCGTTCCCTATAATCGGGTAACAGCGCTCGAGCGCGAGAAGGAGCGCTTAGAAGGTGAGCGCGGCCAGCTTCTCGCTGCGATCGCACAGGCGAAGGGCAAGATAACCGAAATCAACCTGCAGATCCTGCAGATTGACCAGGAGATGCGCTCCGAAGTCGGCAGGGATCTGGCCGAAATCCGCGCCAAGACGGCCGAACTGGTGGAAAAAAAGGTGGCGGCCGAAGACCTGCTGCGGCGCGTCGATATCCGCGCACCCATCGACGGCACGGTCTTCCAATTGTCGGTCCACACCGTCGGCGGCGTTATCATGGCCGGTGAGGTGATCATGTTGGTCGTTCCGGCGACGGACTCCCTCGAAGTGGAAACGAAAGTGCAGCCACAGGACATCGATCAGATCCGGATTGGCCAACCGGCGGCTCTGCGCTTTACCGCCTTCAACATGCGAACCACCCCGGAACTCAACGGCCAAGTCAGTCGCGTGTCGGCCGACGTCTCCGAGGACCAAAAAACCGGCGTGCGGTATTTCACGGTGCGAATAGCCGTACCGCCGGAGGAGTTGGCGAAGCTCGGAAATTTCAAGATCATTTCTGGCATGCCGGTGGAGGCTTTTATTCACACCAATTCCCGGACCGTCATTTCCTATCTGGTTCGACCGCTCACCGATCAGCTCCAGCGCGCCTTCCGGGAGAAATAACCCGGCATGGTCGCCCAGGGTGCGCGGCCGGCACCGCTCCGCACTTCAAATGCCGGCGCGTTATTTATTCGGAGTTCTTCATTCGGCCGCGCAGCGGAACGGTGCGTCAGCACACGCCACGTTCGGCGAGACTATGCAAAAGCGTAGTCGCTCGCGTGGAACGCAGCGGCGTTGCTGAACGTGATCACCTCGTGGTCGGCCCCGCCGTTGTAGTTCACCTCCCAATGCGTGGCGTCGATTTGGGTGAGGGTCGCGCCAGCCCCATAGCCGATGAAGAGAAGAGAGTCGCCGCTGGCTGCACCTTGGCCAGCGAAATCCACCACCGTGTCGCCGTTGGCCTCGCCGGGATGAAACAGGAAGACATCATTACCGGCACCGCCGGTCAGAATGTCGGCCCCGCCCCTGCCGTCGAGGATGTTGGCGCCGGAATTGCCGGTGAGGTTGTTGTTGCCGGAATTGCCGGTGCCGTTGATGTTGCCGGACCCGGTCAGCGTCAGGTTCTCGACATTGGCGCCGAGCGTGTAGGTGACCGAAGACTGAACCCTATCGGTGCCCTCGTTGACATTTTCGTAAACTGCATCGCCCAGGTTGTCGACGAAATAAGTGTCGTTGCCCAGCCAGCCGCCCATGGAATCGGCGCCCACGCCGCCGTCGATCACGTCATTGCCCAGCCCGGCGGAGAACTGGTCGTTGCCGCCGCCGCCGATCAGGACGTCGTCGCCGTTGTTGCCGAACAAGATGACGCCCTGGTTGTTGCCATAGAGCGTCAGCCCGGTCGTGGTGTTCACCGCCCCGATCTCGGCGTTGGCAGAAAGCGTGTAGCCGCTGACGCTCACCCGAACAATGTCGGTGCCCTCGTTGGGATTCTCGTAAACCGCATCGCCCAGGTTGTCGACGACATAAGTGTCGTTGCCAGTCCCGCCGCCCATGGAGTCGGCGCCCACGCCGCCGTCGACCGTGTCATTGCCCAGCCCGGCGGAGAACTGGTCGTTGCCGCCGCCGCCGATCAGGACGTCGTCGCCGTTGTTGCCGAACAGGATGTCACCCTGGTTGCTGCCATAGAGCGTCAGCCCGGTCGTGGTGTTCACCGCTCCGATCTCAACGTTGGCAGAAAGCGTGTAGCCGCTGACGTTCACCCGAATGATGTCGGTGCCCTCGTTGGGATTTTCGTAAACTGCGTCGCCCAGGTTGTCGACGACATAGGTGTCGTTTCCCAGCCCGCCGCCCATGCCGTCGGCGCCTAGGCCGCCGTCGATCGTGTCATTGCCCAGCCCGGCGGAGAACTGGTCGTTGCCGCCGCCGCCGATCAGGACGTCGTCGCCGTTGTTGCCGAACAGGATGTCGTTCTGGTTGCTGCCATAGAGCGTCAGCCCGGTCGTGGTGTTCACCGCCCCGATCTCGACATTGGCGGAAAGCGTGTAGCCGCTGACGCTCACCCGAACAGTGTCGGTGCCTTCGCCCGCGTTCTCGGTCGCCGTGTCGCCGGCGTTGTCGACGACGTAAGTGTCGTTGCCCAAGCCGCCGATCATCGTATCCGCGCCAGCCCCGCCGTTGAGCGTGTTGGCGCCGGAATTGCCGGTGAGGATGTTGTTGCCGGAATTGCCGGTGCCGTTAATGTTGCCGGACCCGGTCAGCGTCAGGTTCTCGACATTGGCGCCGAGCGTGTAGCTGACCGTGGACTGAACCGTATCGGTTCCCCCGCTGGCGTTCTCGGTCACCGTGTCGCCGGCGTTGTCGACAACGTAGGTGTCGTTACCGAGGCCGCCGATCATCGTATCCGCGCCGGCCCCGCCGTCGAGCGTGTTGGCGCCGGAATTGCCGGTGAGGATGTTGTTGCCGGAATTGCCGGTGCCGTTGATGTTGCTGGACCCGGTCAGCGTCAGATTCTCGACATTGGCGCCGAGCGTGTAGGTGACCGAAGACTGAACCGTATCGTTGCCTGCATTCGCATTCTCGATCACCTGGTCGCCGGGATTGTCGACGTAAAAGACGTCGTTGCCGACCCCGCCAATCAAGACATCAGCACCGCCGCCGATCGGCGGCCCGCCGGCCGCGACTGTCACGTCTTGAAGCAGTGGCAAGACCTTATTCATGTCAGCGCGCAACGCCTGTATGGTTGCATTGTCATAGGCGTTTTCTTGCGCGCGCACGGTAGTCACTCCGCCCGCGACATCGACGACATAGGCGCCGTATGTTTGGAGCGCGATAAATACCTCTTTCCCGAGCGGCGAGAGGCCGGACGGCATCGGCGTTCCGGGTGGAATGGCGAGGAGGTCGCCTTCCAGAACGATACCAGTCGGGCTGCCGCCATCGCCGGCGATGGCTTCCCCTGTGAAGCCGGATTTCACAAGCTTGGCGTCGACCGCGAGCTGTAAGGCGTGCTGGATCACGCCAGTATCTGTTTCAGCCTTCACGAGAAGTCCGCCCATCATGCTTGAGCCGATGGCGGTGATTCCCGCGCTCAGGAATGGCGAACTGCTTCCCCACCCGTCGCCGGTCACGATATTCTCTTGGCCGAACGCTCCGGCCGTCGCGGTGGTCAAGCTCGTGCGGTTGAAAGTCCAGAAATTATAGACGATGTCGCCATCGATCACCAACAGCTCGCCGTCAGTCCCGTCCGCTCCATCGGCAGCGGCGGGCATGTGAACGCTGACGGTGCCGCCGTCGCCGTATAAAACTCATCGAGCACCGTTGCGGTCACGGCGCGGGATCGGGGAGCCGCGCAAAAAAGCTTCGCCGTGCAATCCCTTTGTCACCCGCATGCGGGCCTGAATGAACCGCATTACCCGGTTATCGACCCAAGCGTCCGGGTTTTCCGCAACAATCAACATCTTCACGCCGGTCGCAATCAGGAATGCGCCGAAAATGAACAGCACGA
>JBAPYK010000258.1:0-1596 GCA_049284695.1 Rhodoplanes sp.
GCTTGGCGAAGCCCGGCAAAGGAGCACCCCATGGCGACGAGACTACCTGCTTCGCAGCACACCCGTGAAGAGCTGACGGCATTGATCGAGGGACGTCTTTCCACAGCGTCGGCGAAGGACGAGCTGGTCAAACTCGCGACCCGCTTGATCGTCGAAGAGGCGCTTGAAGGCGAGGCCAGCGACGCGCTTGGACGCGAGTACTACGAGCACGGAACGCAGCCGGGTCAGGGCTACCGGAATGGGTATCGCACGGGACGGCTGAAAACGGCCGAGGGGCTGATGGAATATTCGGCGCCACAGATCGCGGGGCGGGATGAGCCGTTCCGCTCGGCCCTTCGGGAGCATCTCAAGGGTCACACGCAGGGGCTCGAGGATCTGGCGATCGAGATGCTGGCGCGCGGGCTCTCGGTGCGCGACATCGAAGATGCCTTCAAGGACGAGAATGGCCGGCTGTTGTTATCGAAGGCCGCGGTGTCGCAGCTTGGGGAGCGGCTGTGGGAGGACTACCAGGCGTTTGCCCAGCGCGACCTGAGCGAGTACGAGATCACGTATCTGTTTGTCGATGGCATCGCCGAGCGTTTGCGGCCTGGTGCCAAACGCGAGCCGGTTCTGGCGGCATGGGGTTTTACGATTGAGGGCCGTCGTGTGCTGCTGCACATGATGGCGGGCTCCAAAGAAGATGCCGAGACGGTGACCGCCTTCTTCGAGGACATGAAGAGGCGCGGCCTGAGTGATCCGCTGCTGGTGACCTCAGACGGCGCCCCGGGCATCATCAAGGCGATCGAGATTTGCTTTCCGCGCGCGGCCCGGCAGCGTTGCCTGGCGCATCGCATGCGCAACTTGGCGGCCAAGCTGCCGGAGGATGTCTGGCCGGACTTCAAGGTCCGCGCGCAGGCGTCCTATCAGGCGCCGAGCCGGGCCATCGCGCGTGAACTCGCGGCCGGCGTCGTTGCCGACTACGGGCGCAAATACGACAGCGCGGTCGCGTGCTTCATGGACGACTTCGAAGCCTGCATCGCCCACCTGCGATTCCCGGTGACGCATCGGCGGGCCATCCGGACGACGAATTTGCTTGAACGCCTCTTTGTTGAGGAACGCCGTCGCCTCAAGATCATCCCGAATGCGTTCGGCGAGAGAGCCGTCTTGAAGCTGATGTTCGGTGCGCTGATCCGAGCAGCCGAGCGATGGTGCTCGATCAAGGTCACCGACTTCGAACATCGGCAAATCACTGCCGTCAGAAAAGAACTCGATCAGGAATATGAGGCCCAAGTCGGTCTCAAAACACAATTCTCAAAGGATGCGGCCCCGGTGAAAATATCCAGCAATCTTCGGACTTGACCGGAGCAGACGTATCGCGAGCCATAAAAATACAATGACCAGGGCGATTGCGGCGGCCGGCGCGGCCAGAGCTAAAAAAGAGACCAGCAATGCGCCGCCGAGTTCCGCAGTTGCGATGATCAGGTTGCCGAAACCACCTGTCCAAACTGTAGAATTTGCCCTAAGCGTTGCGGTCACGCCTTGCGTGATGCCCGCAATGCCGCCTCCTGCAATAACGGCGGCCGTCCATTTCACCATGGGTGGCACGTCGGTCATAAC
>JBAPYK010000259.1:0-1871 GCA_049284695.1 Rhodoplanes sp.
CGGAGATGGCACAAGTGCGCCAGCGATTGCCGGGGATGTAGCAAAGCGGGGCCGGCTGCAAAAAAGCGGGGGCCGGCTGAAAAATCTCGGCAAACTTGTCCTCCCGCGCAGCCGGGGAGGGAACCGCGCGCAGGGCGGCCATTACTCCCACCAGGTTTTCTCGAATGCATGACCATCGGTCGTCTCACAATGCGTGGGCGGCGCGATTTGCTCAGAGCAAATCTTGAGAACAAGAACTCGGGTTTAGGCTTGCCTTACGAAAACCACCGGCGGCAGGCATTGAGACAGAAACGGTTGCACGTCAGGGGGTATAGCAATGATCCGCGCCACGGCACTCCGTGCGCTTGTGCTGACGGCGGCTCTCGCCGCGGCATTGACGCCGGTCAGGTGCTTTGGCGAAGACAGCAAGCAGTTGCCGACCAAGGCAACAAAGGAGTTGCCGCGCGAGCTGCTCTCGCTGCTACGACAAAAGAAGATGCCAAAACATTCACCGATCCTTGTGCGCATTTTCAAGGAAGAGGCAGAACTCGAAGTCTGGAAGCAGGACACCACCGGCCATTTCCAGATTCTCAAGATCTATCCGATCTGTCGATGGTCGGGCGACCTCGGGCCGAAGTTGCATGAGGGCGACCGTCAGGCTCCAGAGGGGTTCTATACAATTACGCCCGAGTTGATGAATCCCAATTCCAACTTCTATCTTGCGATCAACACCGGCTTCCCCAACAGCTTCGACAAAGCGAACAACCGCGACGGCAGCTTGCTCATGATCCACGGCGACTGCTCGTCGAGCGGTTGCTATGCCATGACCGACGAACAGATAAGCGAGATCTATTCGCTGGCGCGCGACTCACTTGCCGGCCGGCCGTCATTTCAGGTCCAAGCCTATCCGTTCCGATTGACCCCGGCGAATCTGGCGCGGCATCGGACTCATCCGCAGTTAGAGTTCTGGAAGATGCTGAAGATCGGCAATGATCATTTCGAGGCGACGCACCTCGAACCCAAGGTGGATGTGTGTAATCGCCGCTATGTGTTCGATGCGCAACCTCCCCGGAATTCGCCGAATCCTTTTGTGTTCGACCCCATCGGTAAATGCCCCGCCTTTATCGTGAATCCGAAAATCGCTCGGCGGGTGCGGGAGAAACAACGCATCGACGAGGTCGAATACGCGCAATTGCTTGAAGACAACGTGCCAACCTCCCCGATCTACAGCGGACTGGACGGCGGCATGCATAAGGTTTTCCTCGCACGGTTTCCGGGAACAGTGATACCGCTTGCGAAAGTGCTGCCGTATGCGTCTTACCTGCCGCAGCTGCCACCGATCCCCTGGGTCGACAACGATGGTTCGTTGGCGAGCAAATGGTTCGGCACATTGTTTTGATCGGCGTGGGCATTGCGGTACGCACGGGCGTGTGACGGTTGCCGGGCTTCCTTGCCGCACCAACGGTCGCTTGGTCCAACGACGGAGCAACCGGCGTACAGACTCGAAATGGGTCGATGTCGACATTGGAACCGGCCTGCGACCGGGGAATGCCGCCGGGAAGGGTTTCGGGAGGCCGGAGACCGGACCGACATTTTTTGGCGGCACCTGCGCTGTGCCGAAGGTCGCCTTTGGTTCGGACTCGGTCTTTCGGCGATAGGTGGGCGATTTGTGAATACACGCCCAAGGCTTTTGTCCTGCCTCACTCCGGCAGCGGGGTGAATTCGGCGTCGCCCGGCACCGGGTCGAAGCGGCCGGACTTCCAGCCGGCCTTGGCCGCTTCGATGCGATCTCTGCGCGAGGAGACGAAGTTCCACCAGATGTGGCGCGGGCCATCCATCGCCGCGCCGCCGAGGATCGCGAGCCGCGTGGGCGTCGCAGCCGTTACCGTGAT
>JBAPYK010000260.1:0-8870 GCA_049284695.1 Rhodoplanes sp.
TCTTCCATCGGCCGCGGCGAAATCCCAAGAGCGGCGAAACCGGGCTGGTCCGGCGATGCGACGGTGTCGATCCGCATCAGGTCCACCTGATTACGCGTGACGGGTGCTCCTGGTAGCCTCTCGGCGAACCAGGGCTCGATTCCCGATCTCAGCCCTCCCGGGTCAGACAGCGACTTCTATTTCGTGCAGGCGGACGATCCCGAAACCGCCGTGTCGCGCATCATCGAGCTGGTGAGAACACGGATCGCCAAACGCTTCGGTCTCGACCCTATCCGCGACATCCAGGTGCTGTGTCCGATGAACCGAGGCGGCGTCGGCGCCCGCTCGCTCAACATCGAACTGCAAGCAGCCCTGAACCCAGCCGGCGATCGCAAGGTCGAGCGCTTCGGTTGGACGTTCGCGCCCGGCGACAAGGTCATGCAGATCGAGAACGACTACGACAAGGAGGTCTACAACGGCGACATCGGCTACATCGATGACGTCAACCCTGACGATGACGAACTAACCGCCAGCTTCGATGGCCGGACCGTCACCTATGGGTTTGGCGAACTCGACATGCTGGTGCCGGCCTATGCCGCAACCATTCATAAGAGCCAGGGCTCGGAATACCCCGCCGTAGTCATCCCGGTAATGACGCAGCATTACGCGATGTTGCAGCGGAACCTGCTCTATATACCGGCGTCACACGGGGCAAACGTGCTGTCGATGGCAATCAAGCTCGCTGTGGTGTCGGCGCGGTGTCGGCGGCGCTGGCAATGCTGACCTTCGAGGTGCTGCTCAATCACCAAGGTGAATATTTGACGTGGCTAATTGCCGCCCCGACCGCGCGTCTGTCTTGAAGCGAGGCCGAAAAATGGCGAATATTCAAGCCCCTTCGGGAGGACAGATGTCTGTCCAATACTCGCATCAGCCCTGCGCGCTTCCAGTGCCCGCGAAAGATAGACAACCGTGCGACACCAAATCAAAGTAGGAAAGATCAATGGCCTTCATGCTTAAGATTCGCTGGGACATCAAAAACGGCAAAGTCGCCGATTTCAAATCTAATCAGGAGGCGCTGTGCAAGGTGATGCTCGATCATCCGGGTGTCATCTGCTATCACGTCGATTACCCTTCTGAAGGCGTCAGCGAATGGGTCGAAGTCTATGCCAATGACGACACCTTTCGCGCTCACCTTGCGAATGAGAAAGGCAAGTCGCCGTTGGGCGCTGTCATCGAAGCTTGCGAAAAAATCACCTGCCGCTGCTTTGGCGATCCGGATTCGGAATCGCGGAAGATTCTCGACGGCTTCGGTACCACCTATCACAACACGGCACCGAACGCGTTCGCCCTCAACCCACGCGCGGACAAGGATTCGCCAGTTTGAGAGGGCGCTATGGCCAAGGCAATCCATATGATGGTCCGGGTCCTGGACGCGGAGAAATCGATCGATTTCTATGAGAGAGCATTCGGCCTGACGGTCGCCGACCGGTTCAATTTCGATGATTTCACGCTTGTTTATCTACGCAATCCGGAAGCGGATTTTGAGGTAGAGTTGACTGTCAACAAGGGTCGGACCGAACCCTATGATCACGGCGATGCCTATGGCCATGTCGCGTTCGCGGTCAAGGATCTGGACGGCGAGCACGCGCGGTTCGAAGAGCTGGGTTTTGCACCCAACCCGATCAAGGAGTTCCATCGCGACGGCGCGCTGATGGCGCGTTTCTTTTTCGTGCAGGACCCCGACGGGTACAAGATCGAGATGCTGCAGCAGCATGGCCGCTACCGGTAGACAAGAAGTCGGCGAGCACAGGATCAAATAGGGGCTTGGTGGTACATTGGCTGGCAGTCGCATTTCAGATTTACAGAAATTCTATGGGCTGCTTGGTTCTCTCGCAGAGAGAGTGGGCGGTGCGCGTACGCTCACTAACACCTCTGGGCGGCTCGGATGGCCGCGGCGAGGTGTATATTTCTTCATGGAAGACGGGGAGGTCAGGTCGGACAGCAGCACCGGCTCCCGTATCGTGCGCGTCGGCACCCATGCGCTGACGGAGGGCTCTGGGACGAAACTCTGGACCGGCTCAAGCAGCATCGCGGTCAGCAGAAGACAGGCGGAGGTAATCATCGGGGATCGATTTTCAGACTGATCGTCGGGACGGCGGTCATGGCGCGCAATGGCCATGATCTTTCGAGTTCGGGGCGCGGCAACAATGCACCTGCCGACGTGCGCGCGGGCGAGAGTGCTCTCGAATGCGAAGCGAGTAAGGTGATCTGCGCGATGCCGTTCCTTTGGCTTGCCATCGATGACGAGCCCGGTGCGGAGAGCCTTCGCGGCTATATCGAGTCGCGGCTATATCGAGCGCAATGCCATCGCGCTTCTCAGCAACTTCGAGAAGGAACCTCTCGATCCACCGAGTGCCGGGTGGCTCGGGCATTCTTGCAATCGGGAGCGGGTGCGCAAGTCGGGTCTTTGGAACCAGAACCATGTCGAGGAGGCATACGACCCTGCCTTCCTCGGCCGTTTCGAAAGGCTTGTTTCGGAGATGGGGCGCGCTGCGTGATCGTCGTTATCCAATGCGCAGGAAGCAAGCGAAAGAATGCCGGATTTCTGAAAACGAAGGATGGCAGGCCGGTCTCGTCGTCGCTCATCCGGAGTTGGCGCCGCCTGCAGTTAATTATGGGAACCTGCCCTTATGTTTATGCGCGGCCCGACGATGCATCCGACGCAGGAGGGACATGGAGGGACCAGCTTCTTGCTTACAATGCGAACCCCGGCAACAATCCTCTCGGGCTGCTCCCCGCATTCGAGCTGTACGAAAACGACATCTATCGCGCGTTGGTGAAGCAATTCGGTATAGAGAACACGTACATTCTCTCCGCCGGATGGGGCCTGATCGACGCGGCTTTTTTGACGCCTGCCTACGACATCGCGTTCAGTGCGCAAGCCAACAATTGTGTGCGCCGTCGGAAGCGGGATGCTTTTTGCGACCTCTCTTTGATCCCAGTCCGGCCGGATGGAATTTACGGGAACCACAAGGCCCCGACCGATACGCCAGAGGCTTTGCGAGCGGACATCGAGAAACTCTAATAGGCCTTACGAGGGGACTTACCGGGCCTGATTTCACGCGGTCATAGTTTCCATTAAGCCAATTTTTACCAATGGGCGGAACTATGGAGAACTGATTCCTGCGAGCAACGCCATTTACCCATTATCATTAGTGCCGCCTCATACCCCAGGCGACAACCGAACAGACGACGATCCAGCCGTCGCTGGCGAACAGAAGCACGCCGCGGCGCGCCGCGTGCGACGGATCGGAGGCACCTCCGAGGGTCAATTAGGTCGCGAGGACCGACGCAAGAATTTCGCCTGCGCGCCTGCATTGCGCCGCGCTGACATTGAGATGGGTGGTGGCGCGCACGGTTCGCGGCGCAAAGGCGAGAACCAGGACGCCCTGCTCCTTGGCGCACCGCACCACGGTCTCCGCGTCTGGCAAGTGGCTGGGTAACCGAAAGAGCACGATGTTTGTCTGCACTGTTGCCATGTCGATTTCCGCCCCTGTCTGAGCGACAAGTTCTGCGATAGTGCGCGCGTTCGCGTGGTCCTCGGCCAGGTGCGTCATGCCTTGGTCCAGCGCATGCAGACCAGCGGCTGCGAGAATTCCGGATTGCCGCATCGCGCCGCCGAGCATCCGTCGGGCGCGTACGGCGCTGCGCATCGCCTCTGCCGTGCCGGCCACCAGACTGCCGACCGGGCAGCCCATCCCTTTTGACAGTGCGATGGACACCACGTCGAAGGGGGCGGCCAATTCGGCCAAGGATCGGTTGCTCGCCACCGCCGCATTAAACAGGCGCGCGCCATCCAAGTAAGTGGCGACGCCAAGCGCACGAGCCGCCGTGCAGATCGCGACGACATCCTGTTGCGGGAAAACCACCCCGCCACCGCGATTATGCGTGTTTTCGATGGCCACCAGCGTTGTCGGTGGAAACACCATATGCCCCGCGGGCTTGTAGGCGTTCCTGAAGGCTACTTCGTCGAATGTGCCACCCTGTCCGGCGACCGTGAACTGCACGCCGGAGTTGGCAGAGGACGCGCCGGATTCGTGCCAGACCATATGCGCCTCCGCCCCGACGACGATCTCGTCGCCCGGCCGTGTCAGCAGCCTTAGTCCAATCTGGTTGGCCATTGTGCCACTAGGCACGAATAGTGCGGCCTGCTTGCCCAGCAGACCAGCAATCCGTTCCTGCAGCAGATTAACAGTGGGATCCTCACCATACTGGTCGTCGCCGACCGGGGCGCGCGCCATGGCCGCACGCATCGCCGCAGATGGCTGGGTGACAGTATCCGAGCGCAGGTCGATCAGATCCATGTCGGGTGCTTCCTTAATTGGATTTGCGCTCCGATGTCGCGAACGCGCCTTCCAACTGCTGCTATGCGGCTCAACGCCGATCGCAAGCAATTCCCTCTGACGCGGACACAAGTCCGCCTCCGACACGAGGTGAATTCCGCCACAGATTGTGCCGAACGAGGCCGCCTTGGCCTTCCACAGCGAATGACCGCGCGTTTTTCGTTCGAGGCGGCGCTCAATGCCTTTCTGATGAACGGCCTGCTGTTCTCGTTCGCGTTGACAGCCGTGTATCGCGCGGAGGAGCGTTCCGAAGCATTCCTCGTCGCGGTGCTGCTCTCCGCGAACACAAGCGAGATCGAACGGATGCTGCTCGCCCGCGTCAGCACGAACGCCAGTTGCCCCCTTTGCGCCGGCCGTGGCGGTGGGCGTGCACGCTCGTCCCAGTGGATGCCGCCCCTGGGCGTCCGATCCGACGCAGCGCTGGCAAGAGGCGCTCCCAGACCCCCGACCTGGTCCAGCGGTCGAGCCTGCGTGGCGATGTTGCGCCACGGGCGCAGGGATTGAGCCGGCCGACCCCGCTGCGTTCGCGCTCAGCCCAGCACCTCCCGGATAGCCCGCGCGAAGACCGGCAGCGCCCGTTCGACCATGGCGTCGGTCGCGGTCAGGCTGATCCGCAGCCGGCCCGGCAGCTCCGCGACGCTGCCCGGCATGACCAGACGTCCTCGGCGGTAAGCCGCGCCGCGAAGGCGGTATCCTTTGGCACCGGGGAGCGTGGGATGAGGTAGAAGGTGCCCTCCGGGACCGGCACGTCGTAGCCGGCCGCCCGCAGGCGCTCCACCATGCGGTCGCGCCGCCGCTGCAGGGCGGCGACATCGATGCGGAGTCCCTCCAGGTCGGGCAGTGCGCGCTGCAGGGTCCGCCCCGCGAAGGCCCAGCCGTGCGAGACCTGCGCCATGTCCACGGCCTCGCGCAGCGCGGCGCGATCGGCCTCCGGCATGTCCGGGCCGAGCGCCAGCCAGCCCAGCCGCTCGCCGGGGGCGAGTAGCGTCTTGCCGTAGGAGTAGGCGATGAGCGTGTGCGAGTAGCTCTCGGCCGGGCTGATGTGCGCGCCGCTGTCGAAGACGAGCCGCGCGTAGGGGGCTCGTCGGCGAGCAGGTAGATGATCTTGCCGTGGCGCTCCGAGGCGGCGATGAGCACCCGAGCGAGCGCGTCGAGCTGGGCGCGGGAGTAGATCCGCCCCGTCGGGTTGTGCGGCGTGTTCACAACCACCACGCGCGTGCGCGGGCCGATCGCGGCGGAGATGGCTTCGAGGTCGAGGTCGAAGCTCCCGGGCGCCAGGTTCACCGGGACGGGCGTGCCCGCCGCGCCGCGGATCAGCGCGCCGTAGCTGAACCAGCCCGGGCGCGGGTAGAGCACCTCGTCGCCGACCTCGATCACCGCCAGCAGCGCTGCGGCGATCGCGCCGAAGCCGCCGGCGGTGATGGCGACGTCTGCTGGCTCATAGGGCCGCCCGCGCGATTGGCGGAGCGAGCGGACGACCGCCTCGCGGCCGTTCGTGTGTGCAAACCACGACGGTGAACGGTCGCGCCGCGCTGCCACCCCCGCATCGTCTTTGATACCGACTGTATCGTCAGCGCCATCTCAGCTAGTTCGCTCGGGAAATTTGTGCTCTTCCTGCCTGCGTGCTTCTCTCGGGGTCTTGCCGGTCCAGCGCTTGAATGCGTGGGTGAAGGCGCTGACTTCCTGGTACCCGAGAAGCCACGCGATCTGGGAAATTGTCAGGTCTTCATCGTTCAGGTATTGCCAGGCGAGGTCAACCTTCAGCTCGGCTAGAACTCCGGAAAAGGTCAACCCTTCCGACGCAAGCCGTCGCGCAAGCGTGCGCGGACTCATGCCGACCTGGCGGGCAGTTTCCGCTGCGCGCACCTCTCCGTGAGGCAGGAGCTGAGCAATCGCGTTCTCCAGAGCGACCCGCAACGTGCCGCCGCCGCCTTCCCGATGCGAGCGAGCCCCTTCGGCGCATTTGATCAACAGCTTGCTGAGGTGCGGATCAGCGTGGACAACGGGCATCTCCTTGGCCGTTCCAGGAAATGCGACCTCATCCGTGTCGGCACCAAAGACGACATCACAGCCCAGGAACCTGTCCAACTCGGGACAACCCCCTGTGCGGCGATGACACAAGCTCACGCGGGTCGGGAGGAGACGACGATTCGTCAGCTGCCGGCAGAGGCGGACCAGCCAAGTGAAAAAAGACTCTATTTGATGCCGATCCGAGAAACGCTCGACGCCGACATAATGAAAGGTGACCGCGAGATCCTCGCCCTTGCGAACGCGCAGCTCAAGACCTCGGTTGGCGATCAAGCTGTACCGCTCCAGCCTGCTCAAAGCGTCACCGAGCGTGTCGGAGGAGGCAGGAACATAATACAGAAGCCCCATCTCGCGAAGATCGAAGCTCTGGGCGAGGTGAAAGCCGAGAAAATCGTCCTGCAATGCGCTTGCGACGAGCTCGACAAATCTGATCTGACCCTGCACCGTGATCCGAACGCTATCGTCTTCGACCTGCTGTCGCGTCACGCCAGCCTTCACCATCAACGGCGCAACGTCGATTCCCGCCGCTCTCGCCCGAGCACATGCGTGCCGCGACAGCGTGCCGGCGGCACTCGGAACCGCACCAAACCGGTTCAGACCGGGCTCGCGCACCACACCCCCATTCGCGTTCGCTACGTTCACAACCCCGGCGCAGGCAAGCAAATCTTGGGCGGAGGATAGCAAAAAGCCATACCAACTGTCGATTGTAGCAGAGCACCCGATCCGCCCCAGGACGCCATAGGTCGGTCACGGCCCCGAAAACGGGCATCCGGACGCAGGCTAAACGCAAGAAGATGATGGCAGGCGACCACCTCGCTCATGCAGCTGGTGACGAACCCTTTCGCTGCGCATCGGGACGAACCCTTTAAACGCGGCACGTAAGAGCAAATCAATGGTAGCAAATAACAAGACAGCTACCTTCCCCACAACTTATACAGAATGCGCGGGCCTTGTTTGGCTTTCTGTATCGTGGTTTGGCCGGCGCCGGTCAGCAGCTTGGTGGAACGGGATCAAATCGGGTTTGGCGGGGATCGCAAAGCTCCGCCCACGCCTGTTCATCAGCATCGCGATCGGCGTCGCGGTAATCGCTGCCCTCATGCTGTTGACCGACTGGCGTGCCGCCTCCGCGTTGCTCGTCGGCTGGAACGTGTGTACCGGCCTTTATCTCGCGCTGGGGGTTCACCTGATGGCCAAGGCCGGCGTGCATCAGATGCGCCTGCAGGCGCGGCTGCAGGACGAAGGACGATTCGCGATCCTCCTCCTGACGGCGGTTGCCGCGCTCACGAGCCTCGCTGCGACGCTTCACCCACTTGCGGTGTATCTCCTTACCCCCCGGAAGTTGAGCATAGAACCTAGTGGGTGGAGCAGGAAGCTTCGGACCGGATCAGGCCTCATTTTGTTCATTGAGGCCTTAGCGGGTCCTATGGATCGTACTTGCCATCAAAACCATAGAGATCGCGAGCCTGGTCTTGCGGTCGCGTTACATCGATGAACGTCGGTGTGGGGCCCCTCCGCTTGCTCGATCGCCTCCGCGGGCACGCGCGAGGCAGGCACACGAATGGCCTGTCCTGATCACGATTAACTATGCGTCAACTGTAATTGCGAAATCTCTGAGCCCCACTGCTCTCGGGCGTCACGACGAGAACGCCTTTTTCCCATAAAATGGACATAAATTGTGAAATGACCGTAGCAGGCACTATGATGCGCGCTCTGGTGAAGCAGTTTGTCCTGGCGTCTACAATCGCCGCGTTGGCCGTCTGGACGATTGTTGCAGTCGACTCTCCAAGACTGACCTCTTTGCAGCCCACAAAAATTGTCGGGATCGATGAATTGCCCAACGGCGGAACGCCAGCGCAGGTAATGGCTACCCGCTGGGGTGAGTTTGAGCAGCGGCGCTCTTCGACGATCGACCCAGTAGAATTCTTGCTGGCTCTAGCAGAGCATAAAGCATCAGGTTCTTGACGCAGGCGAGCGTCCGTGAGGCGTTATTGCATCGCGACGTGGCCGAGCACCGCCGCGATCAGCCAGGCGTGCGGATGTGGCTGAGCTTCGCCGTCGCGTAGAGGAGCGTTTTAGCGCCCGCCGGAGCGCCTAGCCCGTATATCTCACACCGTCTTTGCATGATTGGGCAGATTTGCGGGGAGGCTTGTTGGTTTTTTGCAGGCATGGTCCGCCGTGGCGTCGGCAGACGCGAGGGGTGCTTGAACGATATCTGGCCGTGAAGGCCGCGAAGGGGTCTCGGTGGGCCTCGGGGTGATGCCGCGTGGGTTACGCGTTGCGGCGGCGCGTGTCAGGCGGGCGAGGCGCGAGCGTTGGCGGCGGCGGCGAGACTGGTGGCAGCGCAGCCCCAGGCATGGGCCGCCGGACATGCTGACGCCATCGCGACCTTGATGCGGCGGACACTCACTCGCACGAGGGCGCCGATCTTGAGTAGCTTGAGACGAATGGTGCCGCAGGTCG
>JBAPYK010000261.1:0-25630 GCA_049284695.1 Rhodoplanes sp.
GTGCCGGCGAATACCAGACGGCGGGAGTTCTGGCTGATGTTGATGAAGCCGCCGACGCCGATCAGGCGGGTCCCGAAGCGGCTGACATTGACATTGCCGGCGCGGTCGCATTCGGCCATGCCGAGACAGGCCATGTCGAGGCCGCCGCCGTCGTAAAAATCGAACTGCTGATTCTCGTCGATGACCGCATCCATATTGAGGCTGGCGCCGAAGCTCGCGCCGCTCGCCGGAATGCCGCCGATCGCGCCCGATTCCACCGACAGCGTGATGTATTGCAGAACCCTCTCTTCGTTCGCGACCGAGGCGACGCCCTCAGGCACTCCGACCCCGAGATTGACGATGCCGTTGGGCGGCAGCTCGAAGGCGGCGCGCCGGGCGATGATCTTGCGCTCATCAAGCGGAAGCGGCGGCACCGTCGCCACGGGCACGCGGATGCGGCCGGCATAGCCGGGGTGATACTGCGTCGCGAGATTGGTCATGTGGTCTTCGGGGTCGGCGACGACGACGCAGTCCACGAAAATGCCGGGGACTTTGACCTCGCGCGGCGGGATCGTATTGCGGTCGGCGATGCGCTCGACCTGGGCGATCACGATGCCGTTCGAGTTCTTGGCGGCCATCGCCATGGCGAGATTGTTGAGGGTCAGCGGCTCCTTTTCCATGGATATGTTGCCCATGGAGTCGGCGGTGGTGCCGCGAATGAACGCGACCGTCACCGGGGCGACTTTGTAGAACAGCCATTCCTCGCCTTCGAACTCGACCAGTTTGACGATGTCGCGCGTGGTGACCTTGTTGATGCGGCCGCCCTCGTAACGCGGGTCGACGAAGGTATGCAGGCCGATCTTGGAGAATGTGCCGGGTTTGCCGCCGGCCAGGTCGCGGAAAAGCTGCGCGATAATCCCTTGCGGCAGATTATAGGCATAGAGCTTTTCATCGAGCGCCAATTGGCAAACCGAGGGCATGCGTCCCCAGTTGCCGGCGACCACCTTGCGCAGCAGTCCCTCGTGGCCGAGATGGCTCAACCCCTTTGTCTTGCTGTCGCCTTGGCCCGCGGTGGCGAACAGGCTCAAATTACGCGGCGTGCCGGTCTTCAGATAGCGGCGTTCCAGGGCCTTAAGCAGCGCTTCCGGCACGCAGGACTGAACGAAGCCGCAGCTCGACAGGGTGTCGCGGTCACGCACAAGGCTGATGGCCTCGTCGGCAGTGACAATCTTGTCCTTCATAATGCGAACCTTCTTAGCGCCCGGCGGCGTATTTTTTCGCTGCAACGATCATCGAGCAACGTGGATTAAGTCAATCGCGCCGGCGTGGCGAGATCGACCTCGCGGACGGCGCGCATGCTACCTGCTCCCTGCGCCAGCGGCGCAGATGTCCTAGGTGTCTCCCAGCGTGGCGGTCGCGGTCATGGCGACGCCACCGTCCGGACCAATCGCTTCCAGCCCCACGGCATCGTTTTCAAGCTGGCCGATGAGGCGGAACGGCGCGAGGTCGAACAGCGGCGCGCGGCCGCGGAAACTATAACCGATCACGGGGCGGTTGGAATGGCGATGCACCAGGTCGAGCAACAACACCGCTGTGAGCGGCCCGTGCACGACGAGGCCTGGATAGCCCTCCTCGTTCATGGCGTAGGGCCGGTCATAATGGATGCGGTGGGCATTGAAGGTGAGCGCCGAAAACCGGAACAACAGGATAGGGTCCGGCGTGATGGTGCGCGTCCAGGCGCCGGCCGGCGGCGCGGGCGGCTCGATCACTTTGGGCGCCGCGATGCGGGCGCCCGGTTCGCGATAGACGATGTCCTGCACCTCCTCGACGCACACCCGGCCGCCCTGCTCGATCTGGTATTCGACGGTCACGAAGACCAGGGCGCCGCTCGCACCGTGCTTCTGCGAGATGTCGCGGACCGTGCCGGTGCGGCTGGCCGGCTTGCCGATCACCAGCGGATGCCGGAAATGCAGCCGCGCGCCCGCGAACATGCGGCGCGGCAATTCGACCGGGGGTAGAAATCCACCGCGCTGCGGGTGACCGTCCTTACCGATCCGCGAGGCGGGTACGCGCGGCAGGAAATAGAGCCAGTGCCACAATGGCGGCAAGGGATCGCCCGGTCCGAGCCGCCGCTCGCCGTCGTCGAGGGTGGCGAGCATGGCTTGCACCGGCGCAGGCGACAGCTCCTCGTCGAGGCGTTCCTGCCGGCCGATCCACCCGGCAAAGGCGTGGGATGACTCGTTCAGCGCAGCCTCCTCACGGTTCCACGGGCCCGGCGACGACTTTCGCGTCGCGCAGTTTGCCGATCTGGCCGTCGCTCAGGCCCAGCACGTCGGCAAGCACCTGGTCGGTATTTTCGCCGAGCCTGGGGGCGCGGACGGGCGGCTGGCGCGGTGACCCGCCAAAATCGAGCGGCGACCCAGGCACGAGGTAGCGGCCGATGCCGGGTTGGTCGACCTCGCGGAACAGCGGATTCTTGGTCGAGCAGCGCGGGTCTTCACGCAGCATCTGGCGGAAAGTTTGGTACGGCCCCCAGCATACCCCGGTGCCGAGAAACGTCTCCTTGATTTCGTCGAGCGTCCGCGCCGACACCCAGGTTTCCAGGACCGCCGAGATCACGTCGCGCGCCTGGAAGCGTTCGCCTTCGTCTTTCAAGTTCACGCCGAGCAGCGGCTCGATCATGGCGAAGCGGTCCGCGAGCCCGGTGACCCGGCCGAGTTCGCTCCACATGCGGTCGGTGATCGCGACGATATAGATCAGCCGGTGGTCCTTGGTCTCGAAGTCGCGCCCATACGCCCCGTAGAGATAATTTCCGAAGGCCGGGCGGTCTTCGTGCATCAGCTCCGCCTCGGCGATGTAGCCGAGATTGCCGACCATCGCCATCGCCACGTCGGACAGCGCGATCCTGATGAGCTGGCCTTCGCCGGTGAGGCGCCGGTGACGTTCGGCCGTAACGATGCCGAGCGCAGACGTGACCCCCGTGATGGCGTCCCAGGCGGGTAGCGCATGGTTGATCGGGTGGGTCGCGTCGCTGTGGGCGGGCCCGGTGGAGAAGGGGATGCCGACTGCACAGTTCACCGTGTAGTCGACCGCCGAGCTTCCGTCCGGACTGCCGAACAGGTTGAGCATGATCAGATCGTGGCGCCGCTTCTGCAGCGCTTCGTAACCTAGCCAGCCGGAGGCCGGGAAATTGGTCAGGAAAATCCCATTGCCGGGACCCGGCGCAGTAATCAGCGCCGTGACCAGTTCCTGGCCTTCCGGCTTGCGCATGTCGATTGCGATCGAGCGTTTGCCCTTGTTCAGGCCGACCCAGTAGAGGCTCCTGCCGTGCTGATCCACCGGCCAGCGCTTGGCGTCCAACCCGCCGCGGATCGGATCGAAGCGGATCACGTCGGCGCCAAGCTGCGCGAGTGTCATGCCAGCGAGCGGCGCCGCGACGAAAGCGGAGCCTTCGATAATGCGCAGATCTTTCAGGATACGGTTCATGCCCACCCCTACCGGCGTTGATCTTCGATAAAAATAGCCGTAGCCGGCGGAGTTGAGAAGCCGACATGGCGACGCTGCTCGTGCCGCGAGTTCTTCCACGATCGCCCGGCACGCGGGTGCCGGAAGCAAAGCCCAAAATGCTTCTGGCCGATAGTCCGGGGCTTGCCTGAACGCGCCTTGACCCTACCTTTACGCGCGGACGGTCAACTCAGGAGATTGCGATGAGCGGGGTTGGATTGATCGGAGCGCTGGTGATCGGAATTCTGGCCGGTTGGATCGCTGAGAAAGTGATGTCGCGGAACCATGGGCTTCTCACCAACCTGATCGTCGGCGTCATTGGCTCTTTCGTGGGCGCCTTAGTCGCCAGTTTGCTCGGCTTCGCCTATGCGGGATTCCTGCCGAGCCTCGTCGTCTCGGCCGGCGGCGCGATCCTGTTCTTGTTTATTCTCGACCTCGTGCGCGGACGCTCCGCCAACAGGCGATGGTCATAGCGCTACGGACCTTAAGCGAACGGCCGGCGCAAAGCCGGCCGTCCTGAATCGATTTAACCCGTTAGCTGCGCACGGCTATTTGTAATAGCCGACCCCGCAGCCGTTATTGCCGACTTTTGTTACGAAGGATTGTTTCGCCACCGGCTCGGTTCCGCCCGGCTTCGGGAAGTAATAATCGACGGTCGTGACTGACCCGTCTTTCGCCGCGGCAAAGAGCATCTCGCCGACCGCCGCGCCGGTCTTGTCCTTCAGGGCGCGGACGTCTCCCTTAAGGGTCGGGTGCGCAGTCCATTGGCCGGTGACGGTGTCCCAGCAGAAAACGTATAGATCGCGATCCTTAAATCCAGGTTCAGCCTTCTGGAACTTCTCCAGCGCCGCCTTCTCGTCCTTTTTCAGTTCAGCAGCCGCCTTTTCGAGCATGGCCTTAGCCTCGGCGGCGGTGCCGAGCTGTTGGGCGCTCGCAGCCGTCGCTGCGAATAGCAGGGGAATTGACGCAACAGCCGAAATAAGAACGGCCTTCCTCATTGTTTTCCTCCATGGGTCAGTGGTTGATCCGGACATCATGGTCTAACGACCATGTCCCAACGACCGTGTTACGCACCGCGAAAAAAGTAGCGATGCGCCGTTTTTATTTGCAAAGCAACATGGCGTGAGCATGTCGATTCGCGGGACCGGCAGGTTGCCGTGCGAGCGCAGGGCAAGGTCGCGACGGCGATCAGAATCTTTGGTTAGCTCTTGCGCCGGCGGCCTTCGTCACGCAAATGACATGAATCCGCTGGAGGTGCGGAAGAATGAGCGAGCCGCCGATGATCAGCGCCATGCCGGCCATTCCCATCACCGATGTCCGCGACGGCGGACCGCTGCGGCACGCCCAGGAATGCGCGATGCAGGCGCGGGCCCTGCGCGACGACTGCCTCGCCTTTTTTCCGCGGGCGGCTACGCCGTTCGTGCCGACTCTCGACGGGGTGGCGCGGCGTTGGCTGACCCGCTCGCGCTCGCCCTATGTGCCGGAGATTGCCCAGATCGCCGCTTCGCTCGGGTTTCCCGGCGTGTGGTTTCTCAATGGCTCCTATATTTGGGGATGCACTTCGCTTGCGTGCGAGGAGGCGGGTTCGACTTGGCTCGCCCGCACGCTCGATTGGCCCTTTCCCGGGCTCGGCCGCCATGTCGAGGTGGCGCGGATGCAGGGACCGGCCGGCGAGTTCTTCAGCGTCACCTGGCCGGGCTATGCCGGCACGCTTACGGCTATGGCGCCGGGGCGGTTCTCCGCCTGCTTGAACCAGGCGCCGTTAAGGCGACGCACGCATCATCCCTGGCTGCGGCTTTTTGATTTCGTCGCGAACGCGCTCAATACCTGGTCGATCCGGCACATGCCGCCCGACCAGCTGCTGCGCCAGGCGTTCGAGACCTGCGGAAGCTATGCCGAGGCGCGTCGCATGCTGGAGACCGAGCCGGTGGCGAGACCGGTCATCTATACGCTGGCCGGCTGTGCTCCGGGCGAACGCTGCGTCATCGAACGCACCGAGGAAGACTTCGTCACGCACGAGGACAATACCTGCGCCGCCAATGATTGGGTCGTGAGCCGACCCGATTGGGAGGCGCGCATCATCGCGGCGCATTTGTTCACGAGTTCGGCGGAGGAGGCGGCGCAGCGGAGCAGGGCGCGGCGCGACGCGCTTGCGGGATTTGGCGGAAGCGTCGCGGAAGCGGAATTCGGCTGGGTGAAGCCGCCGGTGCTCAACCCCTATACGCGCATCGCCGCCGTGATGTGCGCGGCGCGCGGAATCTTGCGCGTCGCCGGCTATGAGGTCGTCGCCGCCGGCGCGCTGCCCGAGCGCGTGACACAGGTGCGCGAGGTCCAAGCCGAGGCGTTCGCGCCCGCGATGTAAATACGTACGTGCGTCACGTCGCGAAACAATGCCGGCCCCGCCCGACATCGGCTCAGCAGATCACGTCAGCTTCGCAACAATGTCGTCGAAGCTGTCGAAGGTCTGGTCGGGCGCATGCGCTTGCAGCGCTGTGGCGCTCGCGTAACCCCAGGACACGGCGCCGAAGGCCGCGCCGACGGCGCGCGCCGCCTCCGCGTCGCGCGTCTCGTCGCCGATCGCGATCGTCTGCGCGGGCGGAATCGTCGATCGTTTCAGCACCGCGCGGAACCTCCTCGGCTTGCCGAACATGCCCGACGCGCAGGCGTAATGGGAAATTCGCTGCGCGTTGTGCGGCCCGAGCGTGCGGCGCACATTGTCTTCCGAATCGGAACTGACGATCGCGAGCACGATGTCGCGCGCGACCAGCGTGGCGAGCATGCGATCGACGCCGGGAAACAACGCGACTTCATGCAGGCGCTGCGTCTTGAGGGCACGCATATGGCGGGCAATGATCGGCACTTTCCAAAGCGGCACGCCGAGCCATTCGAGGATTTGCCGCGAGGTGAGGCCGCGGAGCGTTTCGACTTCATTTGGCGCAACCCGTCTAAACCGATACTTGTCCGCGACCGAGTTCAAGACGCTGGTGAACCACGGAAAGCTGTCGGCCAGCGTGCCGTCCATGTCGAAAATGACGAGCCTGTATTTCACGGCGACCCCGCTGGCTCCCGCTCGCAAGCGCCGCTCTTTTCCCCTTTGTGGGGGCGAGCATGGTTGTCGATCGGTTGGCGCGCCGGGGGAGTTCGATGGTGGTCGCCGGACTCTATGAACGGATGCAGGCGAGGGCAATCCTCAATACCCACACTCCGTCGATACCTTCAATGTGAACGGATCAATATTGAACTCGCTCGAAAGACTAAGATTGAATAGGCCGAGCCATTTCTCCTGAGCGGCATAGGCCAGCTTTTCGCGCGCCGCGGGGCATTCGTGCTTGAGTTGCGCCAATCTGGATGTGATGGACCAATTCATGCAGGAGGATCGACAGCTCTACCGGGGAGCGGCCAGACCAGCCTTCGGGCAACAGTATCGTCCTGCTGGCGTCGTCATAGACGGCGAGGACATTTCCCTGGCTGTCCGGCGCGGCATGGGTGGCCAGCACCTGCCGCCGCTTCTCCGGAGTGAATGCGCGGTAACGGAACACGATGATTTCCGTCGGAGCGACAAAACGCACATTCGGAAGGTCGAATATCGGCGGAAGGCCGAAATTGGCGGCCAACCAGAGCGCCATTGCGGTGAGCAGCGCGTCCATCGCGAGGACCTCAGGTTGAAACCGATGCTAGCCGTCGCCGCGGCTGCGCCTGATCACGCAAGCGTGTCGAGAGCGTCGCATGCGCTCGACTGAAATTCAGAACGGGAGCGCTGTAAATTCACTAGTCGGTCTACATTCGTCGAGGGGGCCGCTACGCCATGCCGAAAGCACCGGGAGAGACCCGGCGTCGAATTCTTGAGAGCGGCTATGCGTTGTTCTACCGCAAGGGTTTCAATCGCGTCGGGGTCGATGACATCGCGCGCGCGGCGCGCGTCACCAAGCGCACGCTTTACTATCACTTCAGGAGCAAGGACGAGCTGCTTGCGGCGGTGCTGCAGCGCCAGCACGAATTCGCGCTCGCGCAAGTTCGCAATTGGACGGAACGATTGTCGGGCGGCGCTGAGGAGATCTTCGATTCGCTCTTCCACGACCTTGCGAAATGGGCGGCGACGCCGCGCTATTCCGGCGCCGGGTTCACGCGGGTCGCGATGGAACTCGCCGACTTGCCCGGCCATCCCGCTCGCGCCGTGGCGCGGCAGCACAAGGCGGCGATCGAGCGATTGCTGGCGGAGGCGCTCGCCAAGGCTGGCGTCGAGGCCTCGGCGGAGCGGGCGCGCGAAGTGGCGCTTCTGATGGAGGGCGCGATGGTCCTCATGCTCCTCCACGGCGACCGCGCCTATGCGATGGCGGCGGCGACGGCGGCGAAAAGACTTGTCGGGCGGCCACAGCGCAGACTTTCTTCCGGCCGGCGAAACCGCGCATCCGCGCGACCGTAAGCCCGCGTCGAGCGCGGCCTTTAATGGTCCGGTGTTTCCCCCCGGATCAGAGCGCCGCCGAGGTGCTCGCTTGGCTCGCCGCATCGAGGTGAGAGCGCGCCTGCGCGAACAGCGCGCGGAACATGTCGGCCGTCAACACCCCGGTATTGGTGTTGTAACGCGAGCAGTGATAGCTATCGAACAGCGCCAGGCCGTCCAAGGCGTGAAGCGCGCCGTGGGCGAAAGGCGCCGAAGCAGCGCGGCGGCCCAGTGCGGCGACGACGCTGTCATGCGCGACGCGCCCGAGCGCGACGATGGCTTGCAGCCGCCGCATCTCCGCGATGGCCGCTTTGAGGAACTCGCGGCAGGTCTTGATCTCGACCGGCAGCGGCTTGTTGTCCGGCGGCACGCAACGCACCGCATTGGTGATACGTGCGTCGATGAGCACAAGCCCGTCGTCGGCGCGCTCGGCATAGTCGCCGCGCGCGAAGCCGAACTCCTTCAATGTCGCGTAGAGGAGCTGGCCGGCGAAGTCGCCGGTGAACGGCCGCCCGGTGCGGTTCGCCCCGCGCAAGCCGGGCGCAAGCCCGACAATGAGCAGCCGCGCTTCGACGGGGCCGAACGACGGCACCGGCGCGTTGAACCAGCCGGATTCCTTAGCCCGCCAGGTTTGCCGAAACGCGACCAGACGTGGGCAGCGCGGGCAGTCGCGCCCTGGCTCGGCATCCGCCCCGGGAACCGCCTGCATCGTCACTCGTCGTCGAACACGTCTCCATTCCCTGGAGCGGGCTCGGGTCGCACATTCGTGCTGCGCTGGAGAAATTGCGGCGTATGGCGCGGCTCACGTGGGGCGCGCTCAACCCTTTCGGTGGGGTCGCGCCCGATCTTCGGCTGCAGTTCCATGATGTCGAGGAATACATCGGCCTGTCGCCGAAGTTCATCTGCGACCATTGGAGGTTGCGTCGAGATTGTCGAGACGACGGTGACGCGTACGCCGCGCCTTTGGACGGCTTCGACCAGGGAGCGGAAATCGCCGTCCCCGGAAAATAGCACCATATGGTCGATGGTACCCGCGATCTCCATGGCATCGACCGCGAGCTCGATATCCATATTGCCCTTGACCTTGCGGCGGCCGGTCTGGTCGACGAACTCCTTGGTCGCCTTGGTCACGACGGTGTAGCCGTTATAGTCGAGCCAGTCGATGAGCGGCCGGATCGAAGAATACTCTTGGTCTTCGACAACAGCCGTATAGTAGAAAGCGCGCAGCAGGTAGCCACGACTCTGAAACTCGCGCAGGAGCCGCTTGTAATCGATATCGAATCCAAGCGATTTCGCCGTCGCATAAAGGTTTGCACCGTCAATGAATAGAGCGATTTTTTCACTGGGAACTGGCATGTTAGTCTCTTTATACTCCAATTGCGCACGATGACGCCGGGCGAGATCGCCCGCTGGGATTGCAACCACTTTGGAAACCCTGAATGCAACGCGATAAACGCCTCCGGCGCCGCACTCGCGGCTCACGTAGAGGCTCGCGCTCTATCGATGTCGCCCTCGGATAGTTAATGTTCAAGATGTCTTTCTAAGCAATTCACAACGGAAATAGCCGATAAGCGCAGTCAATGCAAATCAATGTTGCGCTTTACGGCGGGGAAGACTACGACGGGCCAAAGCCCCGACATCGCTCCGCAGCAAGGAGAACGAGCTTATGGCCCGTGTCACGGTAGAAGATTGTATCGACAAAGTTGAGAACCGGTTCGAACTTGTTCTATTGGCGGCCCATCGCGCGCGCATGATTTCCTCCGGCGCGCAGATCACCGTCGATCGCGACAATGACAAGAACCCGATCGTTGCACTCCGCGAGGTCGCCGATCAGGCGATCTCGCCCGAGGACCTGAAAGAGGACCTCATTCATTCGCTGCAGAAATATGTCGAAGTCGACGAACCCGAACCGGAGGCCGTTCCGCTCATCGGCGCCGGCGGCGGGGGGGTCGATGCCGACGACACCGAGGTGGCGATGGAGCGGATGACCGAAGAGGAGCTCTTGAGGGGGCTCGAAGGCTTGACGCCGCCCGAGGAGCGGCCCGAGCCGGCGGAGCCCGACGACGAGGAATAGCCGGGCCGGGTCGGCATCGCCTGCACCCCCGTCTTTCTTAAAGAGAAAAGGTCGGCGGCCCATCAGCCGCCGGCCTTTTCTTACGCCTCGGCTCTCGACATAATTGAAAGCATGGCGGCGGCGCGCCGCTTGCGGCACAATGTGTCGGCAACCACATCCTCGCCCAGAGGAGCGTTTCATCGTTGGGTACGCCCATCACCAGCTTGCCGCGGATGCAGGTTCAGACGCGCATCCATGCGCCGCGCGAGCCGGCGGCGCAAACCGTGACTAGACCGGTCGAACCGGCGGTCGCGGCGCCGAAGCCGATGATGCGCCAATACGAGCTGGTCGAGCGGGTGCGGCAGTACAATCCGAAGACCAACGAGGACCTCCTCAATCGCGCCTATGTCTACGCCATGAAGGCGCATGGCGGTCAGAAGCGCGCCTCCGGCGACCCCTATTTCTCCCATCCGCTCGAAGTCGCCGCCATTCTCACCAATCTGAAGCTTGACGACGCGACGATCGCCGCGGCGCTCCTGCATGACACGATCGAGGACACCGACGCGACCCGTGCCGATATCGACGACGTATTCGGCAACGACATCGGGCAACTCGTCGAGGGCCTCACCAAGCTCAATCGGCTCGAATTGGTGTCGCGCGAGGCCACGCAGGCGGAAAACCTGCGCAAGCTCCTGCTCGCCATCGCCGAAGACGTGCGCGTCTTGCTCGTGAAGCTCGCCGATCGCCTGCACAATATGCGCACCATCGCCCATATGCCCGCCGAATCGCGGCGGCGCATCGCCGAGGAGACGATCGACATCTATGCGCCGCTTGCCGGCCGCATGGGCATGCATGCGATGCGCAGCGAACTGGAAGACCTCGCCTTCGAAGAGCTTCACCCGGAGGCGTTCCACGTGATCAACGCGCGGCTCGACGCGCTCGCCGCCCGCAACACCGATCTGATCAGCGAAATCGAGCATCAACTTACGACCAAGCTCGCCCATAGCGGGATCGCGGCGCGGGTGACGGGCCGGCGCAAGCATGCCTACTCGGTCTGGCGCAAAATGGAGCTCAAGGCGCTCGGCTTTGAACAGCTCTCCGATATTCTCGGGTTCCGGGCGATCGTGAAAACGGTTGCGGAATGCTACCAGGCGCTCGGCATCGTCCACACGACGTGGCCGGTCGTGCCGGGCCGGTTCAAGGACTACATTTCGACCCCGAAACAGAACGATTACCGCTCGATCCACACCACGGTGGTCGGCCCGCGCAATCAGCGGGTGGAGCTGCAAATCAGGACGGCGGCGATGAACGAAATCGCCGAATACGGGATTGCGGCGCACGCTCTTTACAAGGACAGCCAAGACTCCCCGTCGGAAACGCTGTCGCGCGAGTCGAACGCCTATGCCTGGCTGCGGCGAACGATCGAGTTGCTGGCGGAGGGGTCCAACCCGGAGGAGTTCCTCGAGCACACCAAGCTCGAGCTGTTTCACGATCAAGTCTTCTGCTTCACCCCCATGGGCAAGCTGATCGCGCTGCCGCGCAACGCGACGCCGATCGACTTCGCTTATGCGGTTCATACCGATATCGGCAACCATGCGGTGGGATGCAAGGTGAATGGCACCATCAGCCCGCTCATCTCCCCGTTGCGCAATGGCGACGAGGTCGAAATCCTGACCTCGCGGGCGCAAATCGCTCCGCCCGCCGCGTGGGAATCGGTGGTCGTGACCGGCAAAGCGCGCGCCGCGATCCGGCGGGCGACGCGGGTCGCGGTGCGTGCGCAATATGCCGAGCTGGGCCGGCGTATTGTCGAGCGCCTCTGCAAAGTTTCCAAAAGGGAATATTCCGACGAACAGCTCAGCGGCGCGTTGCCGCGCCTGGCCCGCGCCACGATCGAAGATGTCTTCGCCGCGGTCGGACGCAGCGAGATGAAGGCCGCCGACGTCGTGCGGGCGATGTATCCCGATTACAAGGAGGAACGGGTGACCGCGGTGCCCAAGCCCGACAGCGGATGGTTCGGGCTTACGATGGGCCGCGCGGTGAAATTCAAGTTTCCCGGCGCCAAGGGCGATGGCGGCGCCATTCCGATCCGCGGGCACAGCGGCGATCTGCCGGTCCGCTTCGCCCCCGAAGGCGGCGCCGTGCCGGGCGACCGCATCGTCGGAATCATGACCCCCGGCGAGCAGATTACCATCTACCCGATCCAGTCCCCGGCGCTGAAAGCTTTCGAGGACGCCCCCGAGCGGTGGCTCGATGTGCGCTGGGATGTGGATGAGAAAAACCCGCAGCGCTTTCCCGCGCGTATCGTGGTCGAGTCGGTCAACGAGCCGGGCTCACTCGCCCAGATCGCGCAAGTGATCGCCGAAAACGACGGCAACATCGACAATATCCATATGTCGCGCCGATCTCCGGACTTCACCGAGATGAACATCGATCTCGAAGTCTACGATCTCAAGCACCTGACCGCGATCATCTCGCAGTTGCGGGCGAAGACCGTGGTGGCCAAAGCCGAGCGCGTGACCGGATAATACGCGGCCGTCCCCGCCGATCGGCCCTTGAACCCTGAGACAATCTGATCACATAGGATCGGTCATCCAACGGCCAGACCACGCACAGGAACTTCATGTGAGCGGACTCATGCCTATTCGCCTGGGCGTCAATATCGACCATGTCGCCACCATCAGGAACGCGCGCGGAGGCCACCATCCGGACCCGGTGCACGCGGCCGAGATTGCGATCGCGGCCGGCGCCGACGGCATAACCGCACACCTGCGCGAAGATCGCCGGCACATCCGGGATGACGATATCGCCCGCCTCCAGGAGCATCTGCGCACGCCCCTCAATCTCGAAATGGCGGGAACGGAGGAAATGACGGCGATCGCGATTGCGACCCGCCCGCACGCCGCCTGCCTCGTGCCCGAGCGGCGCGAGGAGCGCACGACGGAGGGCGGCCTCGACGTCGTCGCCCACCGGCATGAATTGGCCGACGTGGTCGCCGCCCTTGGGGAGGCCAAAATCCGCGTGTCGCTGTTCATTGCGCCGGATGAACGCCAGATAGAAGGCGCGGTCGCCCTCAATGCGCCGGTGATTGAAATCCATACCGGCGCCTGGTGCGACGCCGTCGCCGACGGGGAGACGGCGCGCGCCACCGCCGAATTTTCGCGCATCGTGGCGGGCGCGGAATTCGCCCACCGGCTCGGCCTCGAAGTGCATGCGGGCCATGGGCTCGATTTTTTGACGGCGGAGGCGATCGCCGCCCTGCCGCATGTCGTCGAACTCAATATCGGCCACTTCCTGATCGGCGAGGCGGTCGCAATCGGGCTGGGAGGTGCGGTCGAACGCATGCTGGCGGCGATGCGGCGCGGCCGCGTGATGGCGAAGGCGGCTTCGTGATCATCGGCATCGGCACCGACATCGTCGATATCCGCCGGATCGAGCGGACGATCGCGCGTTTCGGCGAGCGGTTCCTCGACCGCGTCTTCACCGCGAAGGAGCGGGCCCGCGCCGAGCGACGTGCGAATCGCGTCGCGACCTACGCGAAGCGGTTCGCCGCCAAGGAGGCCTGCGCCAAGGCCCTTGGCACCGGGTTCCGCAAGGGCGTGTTCTTTCGCGATATCGGGGTGGTTAATCTCCCCTCCGGGCAGCCGACCCTGAGCCTCACCGGGGGGGCGTCGGCGCGCCTCGCGACCCTCACGCCCGCGGGCTTCGCGGCGCGTATCGAACTTGCGTTGACCGACGAATGGCCTTTGGCGCAGGCTTTCGTCATCATTTGGGCGTTTCCGGGCGCAAGAGAGGAGCGAATGGTCTGATTTGCGCGTTCGGTTCCGAGCGGCTAGAACTCCGGCCTCCATGATTTCGTTTTCATGACCGGAAAGCCTCACGCCGGCATCCCAACATGCAATTCTCGAAAGGTTTGCGGCGGCGCCGCATGGCTGCGTTTCGGACGAGGGCGTAGTTGAGCAACCTGACGGGTAACGGCAAGCGAACAGAAGAGAGGCCGATGAGCGTGTCCGGTCAAGAAAAACAGCGCGAGAAGAAGAAAGAGGGCGGCATTGCCGAAACCGTCCGCGTCATCTTTCACGCGCTGATCATCGCCCTTGTCATCCGCACCTTTCTGTTCCAGCCGTTCAACATCCCGTCCGGATCGATGATGTCGACGCTGTTGATCGGCGACTATCTGTTCGTGTCGAAATACAGTTACGGTTACAGCCGCTACTCGTTTCCGCTGTCGCCGCCGTTGTTTTCCGGGCGCATCTTCGCGTCTGCGCCCGATCGCGGGGACGTGGTGGTGTTCCGCCTGCCGAAGGACGACGCGACCGACTACATCAAGCGCGTGATCGGGCTGCCGGGCGACCGCATCCAGATGATCGGGGGCGTGCTCCACATCAACGGGCAGGCGGTCAAGCGCGAGCGTGTCTCAGATTATATCGATGATGAGAGCGGCTATCCGGTTCGCGTGCGGCGGTGGCGAGAGACGCTGCCCAACGGCGTGAGCTACGACACGCTCGATATCCAGGAGAACGGCTTTCTCGACAACACCCAAGTCTACGAGGTTCCGCCCGGCCATTATTTCATGATGGGCGACAATCGCGACAATTCGACCGACAGCCGGGTGCTGAGCCAGGTCGGCTATGTGCCGTTCGAGAATTTCGTCGGCGAGGCGCAGATCATATTCTTCTCGATTGGCGATGGGGTTCCCGCCTGGCACGTGTGGGCATGGCCGTGGGCCGTTCGCTGGAGCCGGTTGTTCACGATCGTCAGATGAGCGAGAGGGCGCAGAGAAAACGCGACCTCGAGGCCCGCATCGGGTACTCCTTCTCCGAGCCGGCCCTCCTGGAAAGCGCGCTCACGCACATCTCGGCGCTGTCCGGCAAGACGCGGTCGGCGAGCTACCAGCGTCTCGAATTTTTGGGCGATCACGTGCTCGGGCTTGTCGTCTCCGACATGCTGTATCGCGCCTTTCCCAAGGCGGCGGAGGGCGAGTTGTCGCGCCGGCTCGCCGATCTCGTGCGCAAAGAAACCTGCGCGGACATCGCTCGCGCCATCGATCTCGGCTCGGCGATCAAGCTTGGGGTCTCGGAGGCGAATGCCGGCGGACAGCGGCGCGTCGCGATCCTCGCCGATGTATGCGAAGCGCTGATCGGGGCGGTGTTCGTCGACGGCGGCTATCCGGCGGCCGCCGCCATGGTGGAGCGGCTGTGGGGCGAGCGCATGCTCAAGCCGGTGCGGCCGCTGCGTGACCCGAAGACCGTGCTGCAGGAATGGGCGCAAGGGCGCGGCCTGCCGACGCCGTGCTACCGGGAAATTGAGCGGAGCGGTCCCCACCACGACCCCGTGTTCCGGGTCGTCGTGGAGCTTCCGGACATGGCTCCCGCAGAAGGGCAGGGCCGGTCGAAGCGGGCGGCGGAACAGGCCGCAGCCGCCGCGCTGCTCGCCCGCGAGCACGTGCCTGCGGTGAACGCCGATGGCTGAGGCGGCGCAACGCGCGTCGGATCCGACCCGGTGCGGCTTTGTCGCGGTGATCGGCGCGCCCAATGTCGGCAAGTCGACGCTGGTCAATGCGCTGGTCGGCGGCAAGGTCACCATCGTCAGCCCCAAGGTGCAGACGACGCGCAGCCTCGTCCGCGGCATCGCGCTGGAAGGGAACGCGCAACTGATCTTTGTCGATACGCCCGGCCTGTTCGCTCCGCGGCGGCGGCTCGAACGCGCCATGGTGACGACCGCCTGGTCGGGCGCCCAGGACGCCGATATCGCCTTGCTGGTCGTCGACGCCAAGCGCGGGCTCGATGCGGATACCGACGCGATCCTCGACCGGCTGGCAAACCTCGCCGCGCGCAAGGCGCTTGTCCTCAATAAGATTGATCTTGTCGCCAAGCCGGTCCTGCTTGATCTCGCGCGCACAGCGAATGCGCGGGTTGCCTTTGCCGCGACCTTCATGATCTCGGCGCTCACCGGAGACGGGATCGCCGACCTCAAAGCGTGGCTCGCGCATGAAGTGCCCGAGGGGCCTTGGCTCTACCCCGAAGATCAGATGTCGGACGCGCCGCTGCGCAGCCTTGCCGCCGAGATCACGCGGGAGAAGCTGTTTCTGCGGCTTCATCAGGAGTTGCCCTACCGCTCGACGGTCGAGACGGAGGCGTGGAAGGAGCAGCCGGACGGCTCGGTGCGGCTCGAACAGACGATCTATGTCGAGCGTGAAAGCCAGCGCAAGATCGTGCTCGGCAAGGGCGGGCAGACAATCAAGGCGATCGGCTCGGACGCCCGCAAGGAGATCGCCGCCCTGATCGGCCAGCCGGTGCACCTGTTTCTCTTCGTGAAAATACGCGAAGACTGGGCCGACGACCCCGAACGTTATCGCGAGATGGGCTTGGAGTTCCCGCGCGAGTGACTATTGGCTGAGCGCTCAGATGCAGTGGACCGAGGAAGGCATCGTGCTCGGCGCGCGCAGGCATGGCGAGGCGAACGCCATCCTCGAGTTGATGACGCGCGGGCACGGCCGCCATCTCGGTTTGGTGCGGGGAGGGGCGGGGTCGCGGCTGCGCCCGGTGCTGCAGCCCGGCAACGTGGTGACCGCGACCTGGCGGGCGCGGCTCGACGAACATCTCGGCCACTACGCCGTCGAGGGCGTAAGGCTGCGCGCTGGGGACATTCTGCCCGTTCCGCACGCACTGTACGGCGTGAGCTATCTCGCGGCGCTGGTGCGGCTCCTGCCCGAGCGCGACCCGCATCCGGCGGTGCATGACGCGCTCGAGGCCGTGCTCGACCGGGTCGGCGATCCCGCCATCGCCGGAGCGTTGGTGCTGCGGTTCGAGCTGCAGATGCTCGCCGAACTGGGCTTTGGACTCGACCTTACGCGCTGCGCCGCAACAGGGGAAACGACCGAGCTCGTCTATGTGTCACCGAAGTCCGGGCGGGCGGTGTCGCGGGCGGCGGGCGAAGCCTGGCATGACCGGTTGCTCCCACTCCCGGCTTTTCTGGCCCCCTCCCGACCCTCCACGGTAAGCGGAGGAGGGGGCGGAGCGGAGCAAAACGAAAGGGGGTTCACCGTTCATGACACCGAGGAGGTCTCGCCAGACGACCTCGCCGCCGGTTTTGCGCTGACGGGATTTTTCCTCGCGCGCCACTTGTTCGAACCGCGCGGTGTTGTCTTGCCGGACACACGCACCTATTTTTTAAATGCTGTGCTGCGCTCGGCATAGGCCGCCGCGAGCGCATGCGCTAAAATGCGCTGGCCAGTATCATGAACGAAGAGCGGAACCGAGCCCCGGGGTAAGGCGTTAGCGTTCCGGCTCGAGTAAGGGTTAGTCCCATGCGCGCGTTTGTTCGGCGCTTGATCATGCACTACGGCATTTATCGCCGTTACCCGCTTGCACGCATTCCGGCCTTTCGGAACGCGTGGCGCATCTCGCGGGCATAAGCTGATCGTAGCGCAGTAGAGGCATCATTTTTATTGTTGTCGCGCGGATACTCTCCGGATTGCGGTGGGTCTGCTTCACGTCCATCTCTTTCGCGATATAGTTAACGGATCGGGCAGGCCGGTTTATAGGGCAAAAGCTCGCAATGCTCAGCTTCGAGCCCAAACTCCGGTAATTTACCTTAGGTAAATTACTTAGGAAAAATACCACGGAGTAATTGGCGTCAGTTTTCAGGTTCTGAGCTCGCAGCCTTGGCGCCGTTTCCGACACCGCCCCGCGGGCCGAATTGATTGGTGCGCGGAAAACCCTTGGGTGCGATCCGGCCGGCGTCGGCGCGATTGCCGCGCCAGTCGGTGAGCTCCTTCAGCGCCAGCGTGAACACGCGTCCGGCGGCGTCGGTCCAGGACAGGCCTTCCGCGCCCTCGAAGGTGGTCACGTCCGACAGGCCGCCGTCCTTGTAACGCTGCAGCCGCACCCCGCGCCCGCGGCCCATCTCGGGGACTTGGTCGAGCGCGAAAATCACCAGCTTGCGGTTCTCCCCGATGATCGCGACATGGTCGCCGTCGACTGCGGTCAACGCCCGCGCCTCGTCCGGCGACGTTACATTCAACACCTGCTTGCCCTTGCGCGTATTGGCGAGGCACTCGTCTTCCGGCACGATGAAACCGCGCCCGGCGTGGCTCGCGACCAGGAACTTGCGCCCGCCCGCGTAGGGGAAGGCCGACACCAGGTCGGCGTCCTGTTCGAGATCGATGAACAGGCGGACCGGCTCGCCATGACCGCGCCCGCCGGGAAGCTTTCCGGCGTCGAGGGTGTAGAAGCGGCCGTTGGTGGCGAGCACCAGAATCTTCGAGGTGGTCTCGGCCGGGAAAGCGAATTTGAGCCGGTCATCCGCTTTGAAGGCGACGCCGGAGAAGTCGGTCACGGTGCCCTTCAGCGCGCGGATCCACCCCTTGTCGGAGACCACGACGGTGATCGGTTCGCGCACCGCCATGGCTTCTTCGATCGCCGCGTCGTCGTGGGCGGGCGCCTGCGCGAAGCCGGTACGGCGCTTGCCCAGCGCGGTCTTCGGTCCGAACGCTGCGCGCACTTCCTTGATCTGGTCGGCGACCTTCGACCACTGCTTTTGTTCCGAGCGCACCAGCGCCCGCAATTCGCGCTCCTCGGCGCGCAGCGCCTTGTCCTCGGCGCGGATTTCCATCTCCTCGAGCCGGCGCAGATTGCGCAGCCGCATGTTGAGGATGGCGTCGGCCTGCACCTCGGTGAGCGAGAAGGTGCTGATCAGCACCGGCTTCGGCTCGTCCTCGCGGCGGATGATGCGGATGACGCGATCGAGATTGAGATAGGCGACGAGATAGCCGCCTAGCACTTCGAGGCGATGGGCGATCTGGGCGAGCCGATGGTTCGAGCGCCGCAGCAGCACGTCGCGGCGATGGTCGAGCCATTCCCGCAGCGCCTCGGCGAGCCCGATCACCCGCGGGACCTTGCCGCGCACCAATACATTCATGTTGAGCGGGATGCGGGTTTCGAGGTCGGTCAGCTTGAACAGCGACTCCATCAGGAGCTCGGGATCGACCGTGCGCGCCCGCGGTTCGAGGACAAGCCGGATGTCTTCGGCGGATTCGTCGCGGACATCGGCCAGCAGCGGGAGCTTCTTTTCGTTGAGGAGCTCGGCAAGCCGCTCCACCAGGCGCGACTTCTGCACCAGCCACGGGATTTCCGTGACCACGATGACATAGGTGCCGCGGCCGGTATCTTCCTTGGTCCAGCGCGCCCGCACCCGGAAGCCGCCGCGCCCGGTGGCGTAAGCCTCCGCGATCGTCTCGCGCGAGTCGACGATCAGCCCGCCCGTCGGCAGATCGGGTCCCGGCACGAATTTCAGCAGATTGCGGCTCTTGGCGTTGGGATGCTCGATGAGGTGCAGGGCGGCGTCGCACAGCTCGGCGGCGTTGTGCGGCGGGATCGCGGTGGCCATGCCGACCGCAATCCCCTGCGAGCCGTTCGCCAGCAGGTTGGGGAAGGCGCCGGGCAGCACCACCGGCTCTTCTTCGGAGCCGTCATAAGTCGGGCGGAAGGCGACTGCGTCCTCGTCAAGCCCGTCTAACATCAGCCGGGCGACCTCGGTGAGCCGCGCCTCGGTGTAGCGCATGGCGGCCGGATTATCGCCGTCGATATTGCCGAAATTGCCCTGGCCGTCGATCAGCGGGTAGCGCTGGGAGAAATCCTGGGCGAGCCGCACCAGCGCGTCGTAGACCGCCTGGTCGCCATGCGGGTGGAACTTGCCGATCACGTCGCCGACGACGCGCGCGCATTTCTTGCAGGCCGCGCCGGGATCGAGGCGGAGCAGGCGCATCGCATACAAGAGCCGCCGATGCACCGGCTTGAGTCCGTCGCGCGCGTCGGGAAGCGCGCGATCCATGATCGTGGAGAGCGCATAGGCGAGGTAGCGCTCCTCCAGCGCCGCGCGCAGCGTGACGTCATGCACCTCGGAAGGATCGGGGGGAATCAGTATGTCGCTCATGGGAAATGGTTAACGCGCGGCGAGAACGGGAACAACTCGGGCTCGGATAGGAATAGGCTCGTCCCGCCTCCGCCGGCAGTTGCTCGCGTCCTGCGGATAAAGTTGAAATATCTGAATTTTTTGCGCCAGTTCATGGAATCCCGGCCAATTTCGTTTATTTTTTAGTAATTGAAAGGAACTGATTCCATGCACGCCAGTAATACACACGTATTCGATGGCGCGAGCGCACGCGAGCTCATCCCTTTGTTTGCAGATGTGGAAGCATTTCCTAGCTTTGTGCCAGGTTATAAAAGTGCAGAGGTCGTAGAAAGAGAGGGCAACCAGTATAAGACCAAGTCAGTGATGACGCTTCAATTGGGGTTTTTTACGCTCGAAGAGGAACTGGATTCCGTCACGACGTTGAATTTCCCGTCGTGCATCGAGGTTCATTCGACCGGGACCAAGTTCATTCGATCCTTTTCCAATGTCTGGCGCTTTCGCGATGTGCCGGGCGGCTGCGAAGTGACCTTCGACATGACGCTCGATATCGCAGCGGTGCCTGTGATCGTGCAGCCGATACTTGCGGGTTTGGTGGAGCTGCAGGCCGAGAGGATCCTGCAGGCCTTCGTGGCGCGGTTCGGGACGCAGCGGCAGGCCGCCTGACGGGGGCGTCACCGCGGTGTTGGTTCAGATTCAGATCGAAAAGCTCGTCCCGCAGCCGCACGAGGCGGCGGCGATCGGATTGTTGATCTTGAACGACGCGCCGATCAGGTCGTCGACATAGTCGATCTCGGCGCCGGCCATGTATTGCAGCGACACCGGGTCGATCAGCACGGTCGCGCCGTCGCGTGCCAGCACCAGATCGTCGTTCGTCCGGTCGCGGTCGAGATCGAATTTGTACTGGAAGCCGGAGCAGCCCCCTCCCTCAACGCAGACGCGCAGCATCGTGCCTTCGGGCTCGGCCTTGAGGATTTCGCCGATGCGCCGAGCGGCGCGTTCGGTCAGGGTCACTTGCGTGCTCATGTGTCCTGCAATTGCTTGGAGCGATGCAAGTTAGTTAAGTGTCTGCCCGGCTCTGGTCAATCGCTGCGAGGCGGAGATGGCAGTTAACGCGAGCTCGGGGCGCGCGCCCTACGCCGCCGATCCGGCGAGGAGCCGCGGCCGGCTGCATCCGGAGCCGCCGAGCTTGACCCGCAGCGTGTTTCGCCGCGATTGCGACCGGGTCATCCATTCGACCGCGTTTCGCCGGCTCGCGCACAAGACCCAGGTCTTCGTGTTTCACGAGGGCGATCACTACCGGACCCGGCTCACCCATACGCTCGAAGTGATGCAGGTCGCCCGCTCCCTCGCCCGCGCCCTCGGCCTCGAAGAAGATTTGGCGGAGGCGTGTGCGCTCGCGCATGATCTTGGCCATCCGCCTTTCGGCCACGCCGGCGAGCGTGCCCTCGACCGCTGCCTCGAAGGCTCAGGCGGCTTCGATCACAATGCGCAGACGCTTGCGGTCGTCACCCGGCTGGAGAAGCGCTATGCCGCCTTCGACGGCCTCAACCTCACCTGGGAGACGCTGGAGGGGCTGGTCAAGCACAACGGCCCGCTGCTCGATCGCCAGGGGCGGCCGAGCGCCCTCTATGCCGCCAAGGGCAAGGGTATCCCGTCGGAGATCGCCGACTACAACCGAATTCAGGATCTGGCGCTCGACACGTTCCCCAGCCTGGAGGCGCAGGTCGGCGCCATATCCGACGATATCGCCTATGATTCCCATGACATAGACGACGGACTTCGCGCGGAGCTTTTCACTCTGGACGAGCTCGCCGAGTTACCGCTCGCCGGCGACATTCTGGCGGAGGTGCGCGCCGCCTTTCCGGGGCTCGAGCCGGCCCGCCGCACCAGCGAGCTGATCCGCCGCATGATCACCCGGATGATCGAAGACGTGGCGGGTGAGACGCGGCGCCGGCTCGCGGAGCTCAAGCCCGATGGCGCGGAGGCCGTTCGCCTCGCGGGCGCATCGATGGTGGGGTTCTCAAAGCCGATGGCGGCGGCCGAGGGCGCCGTGAAGAAGTTCTTGTTCGATCGGATGTATCGGCACAAGCGGGTGATGCACATCATGGGCGAGGCCGAAGGCGTGCTGCGCGACCTGTTCACGCGCTATGCCGCCGACGCCACGGCGCTGCCGACCGAATGGCGCCACACGCTTCCGGCCGATGCGCGCGCCCGCGCTCGCCATATCGCCGACTTCATCGCCGGCATGACCGACCGCTATGCGCTGAGCGAACACCGGCGGCTCTTTGACGTGACCCCGCTTCTGCGCTAGGCCGGCAGTTCGCAATGCCGGAGCGCGCTCGCTGCATGAGTGAAATACATAAAGAATTCATTGATATATTTGAAACTGTTCGCGCTCGAATTGAAGCGGTGAACAATGACCTGATTGCTGCCGGGCTGCTACCGGCGGGGATCGATCAGAGCCGGGTCCTGGTCGAGCCGCCGCGCGACGTGGGCCACGGCGACCTTGCGACCAACGCCGCGATGGTGCTCGCCAAGGACGCCAAGCGCAAACCGCGGGAGCTGGCGGAGGCGATCGCGGAGCGACTGCGCAGGGACGACTGGGTCCAGTCGGTCGAGGTCGCGGGGCCCGGCTTCATCAATCTGACCCTCAAGCCGCAGGTGTGGCGCGAGGCGTTGCGGGCGGCGATCGTCGCCGGGCCCGATTTTGGCAAGCCCAACAACGGCCAAGGGCGGAAAGTGAATGTCGAATATGTCTCCGCCAATCCGACCGGACCCATGCATGTCGGGCACTGCCGCGGCGCGGTGTTCGGCGACGCGCTCGCCAATCTGCTGGAGTTCGCCGGCTTTGCGGTGACGCGCGAGTATTACATCAACGATGCCGGCGCCCAGGTCGACGTGCTCGCGCGCTCCGCCTTCCTGCGCTACCGCGAGGCGTTGGGCGAGGACATCGGGCCGATCCCCGAGGGGCTTTACCCGGGCGATTACCTCAAGCCGGTGGGCGAAGCGCTCGCCCGCGAATTCGGCCGCAGCCTGCTCGCGCAGCCGGAACAGGAGTGGCTTCCGGTCGTCCGCGCCAAAGCGATCGATATGATGATGGCCGCGATCCGCGACGATCTCGCCGCCCTCAATGTGAGACACGCGATATTTTTCTCCGAGCGGTCGTTGAGTGCGGGCAACGGGACGGGCGACGGCGTTGCCGACGCGATCGCCTGGCTGCGCGCGCGCGATCTTGTCTACGAAGGACGCCTGCCGCAGCCCAAGGGCGCGCCGGCTGAGGATTGGGAGGACCGCGAGCAGACGCTGTTCCGCTCGACCGCGTTCGGCGACGACATCGACCGGCCGCTGAAAAAATCGGACGGCAGCTACACTTATTTCGCCGCCGACATCGCCTACCACAAGACCAAGCTCGACCGCGGCTTCCACGACCTGATCGACGTGTGGGGCGCCGATCACGGCGGCTATGTCAAGCGCATGCAGGCGGCGGTGGCCGCGTTGAGCGGTGGGACGGCTTCCCTCGACGTCAAGCTCATCCAGCTCGTGAAGTTGCTGCGCGCCGGTCAGCCGGTGAAAATGTCGAAGCGGGCAGGGGAGTTCGTCACCCTTCGCGAAGTCGTGGACGAGGTCGGGCGCGACGCCGTCCGCTTCATGATGCTATTCCGCAAAAACGATGCGGCGCTCGACTTCGACCTCGCCAAGGTGATCGAGCAATCGCGCGACAACCCCGTCTTCTATGTGCAGTACGGGCATGCCCGCGCGCACTCGGTGTTCCGCAACGCCGCCGAGGTCATTCCCGATCTGCCGCAGACCAACGCAGCCCGCGCGGAATTTCTCGCCGCCGTGCCGCTCGATCGCTTGACCGACGAAGGCGAGCTCGCGCTGATGCGGCTGATCGCGCAATTTCCGCGCCTTATTGAAGCAGCCGCGGCGGCGCATGAACCGCACCGGATCGCCTTCTATCTGTACGACTTGGCGAGCGCGTTCCATGCCCAGTGGACCCGAGGCAGCAAGGACTCGCCATATTTACGTTTTATTATGCAAGATGATAGAGAAATCACCTTGGCTCGCCTTGCATTGGTGGAAGGCATCGCTACGGTTCTCTCCGTGGGGCTTGGGCTGCTCGGGGTCGGTGCGCCATCCGCAATGTGATAGGCCTGTGCAGAACGTCTAGGCCGGACGCGAACGCCCATCGTCGAACTGCGGTCGATGCGGACTCGCATGACAGAGGCACCCCGGAAACGGTGTAAGGATAGGCATGGCGGACGACCGATATCGTCGCGTAAGCACGAATAAGACACCTCCGGTCCCGGGAGCAAAGCGCGCGACTGCTGCGGCGGCGGCACGGCAAGCTGGACCTGACCCGCTGGTCGAGCTCGCACGGCTGATTGGACAAAACGAAACACCGGCGCGCGATCCTTCGCGCGCCACGCGTTGGCGGGACGAGCGAGAAGTCGCAGAACAGCGGCTCGTGCAACGCCGCCAAGCGACCCCGCCGCAACCCGCGGCGCCGGGCCAGACCGTACAGCGGCGTCCGGCCACCCCTTCGCAGCCGGCGCCGGACGAGGCCGTGCAGCGGCGCACGGCTGCTCCGCCGCAGCCAGGACCAGAGCAATCCGCGCAGCGGCGTCAGCCAATCCCGCCGCAAGCAGCGGCGGCCGACCGCATCGTGCAGCGACGCCATGAGATGCCGCCGCAGCCGGCGCCCGAGCCCAGCGTCGAGCAAGGCACGCAATATGAGCGGCATCCGGACCAGCGTTATGACGGCTACACCGAGCCGGCCGCTCCTTCCCAAGTCCGCGGCCAAACGAGGGTGGGTCACCCTCATGATATCGCGCCGCCGGATCTGAGCGACCCTTACCGCACCGACGTCGGGTGGCGGGCGCCACGGCCGAAGCAGCAGACAGCGCGTGCGGAGCAAGAGCGGACAGCGCGTCCGGAGCGGGGGGCAGCCTATCCTGCCGCCTCTAGCGGCGACGCAAGGAGGCCCGCAGCGCGAGCGCCGGCGCAAGCGCTCGAGTCGATTCCGCCGGCTGTGAGCGACAGCACGCGGTCCCGAACACCGACAACGGCTGATTATTCGCGCTACGACCCCGCCGCCGAGCGGGCCGATGAAGGCGAGCGGGCCGATGAATCGGCTGAATATGGTGACGCGCAAGCGGTCGCAGACGAGCTCGGCCCCGAGTCGGAGCGCTACGACGAAACGGACTATGTCTATGACTCCGAGCCGCGCGGCCGCAAGCTCTGGGCTGCCGTCGCGATCCTCGCCCTTGCGGTGATCGGCACCGCCGGGGCTTATGCCTACCGTTCGATGTTCAGCGGAGAAGGGCAGCAGCAGTCGCCGCCGCCGGTGATCCACGCCGACACCTCGCCGAAGAAGATCGCCTCGGCGACGCAGCAAAACAGCAATGACAAGCAGATTCAGGAACGCTTGGGAGCCAGCGGCGCCGGCGAGCGACTGGTCTCGCGCGAAGAGCAACCGGTGGCAATCAAGGATCCGAATGCGCGGACGCTCGTTCCCGAGTCTGCTCCAGCCCTGAGCGCCCCGGTGACCACCGAACTCGGCAATGCGCGCCCGTTTCCTACCCCAGGAGGAGCAGCGGGCGAGCCCAAGAAGGTCAGGACCGTGACCATCCGCCCGGAGGGGAGTTCTGGTGACACCGCGCCTCCAGCCGCTGCCCCGTCTCGGTCGAACGCGCCTGCAGCCGCCGCGCCGGCAGTTCCCGCGCCGGCCAGGGCCGCTC
>JBAPYK010000262.1:0-17597 GCA_049284695.1 Rhodoplanes sp.
CCCCCACAAGCCCCGACAACTTGAGAACGGTTAGTTCGTTTTGGCTATCCTTCCCGTTGTCTCGTCATACGGTGAGGAAATCTACCATAAAGCTCGCTAAGAACCTTCCTGAACGGGAAACAATACAACCATAGTGCTTTTTTTCGCGAGAGAATGCGGGTTAGCCAAGCCATCATTCCCTGGCGGGCCGCCCGCGGCCGTCAGGTTCAGCCGTGGGTTGCGCTTTGCAAGTGTGGGGCAAAGCGAATGTTTGGGCTTGGGTCAGCGGGGCGACTACGCCGGCTGCGTTGGCGGGCGCCCATCTGCTCCGGCGAGCGGAAGGGGCCATTCCAGTCCCCCTCTTCTCCGGCCGTGAACCAGAAGTCGTGAAAAACAGCCATGATCCTGTAGCCACACGAACCGAATGGCATCCGTTCGTCCCATACCTCCCAAAATTCGAGCCCGGTCGCTTCATCACGGACAAGGGCGAAGGAAAGATTGCTGGTGCGCTGATACATGGGTCCCCCAAGATGCTTCATCTCAGAACCTGCCAACGCAATGCACGCCACGGCAGGGCGTTTCTTACGAAGCTCATTGTGGGCCGATCGTCGCTTGCTTTATGTGCGCTCCATCACATTGGACTAGCGAGCTAGCCGTTAGGGGGATCGGGAGTCTGAGAAATCGCCAACCCGAGGCTCAGTTTACCCGTGGCTGCCATAGCCTATTGGCGACTGATACCCGTGACGCACTGAACTCGCCCGCAGCATAGCTGCCTGCCCCTCGGTCGGGGTGAGCAATACGGTTGTTTGCAGCGTCGTGTTAGCGCCGGCGCCGCTGAGCGTCACCGCGCACGCGGCGCAGCTCTCGTTGTTAGGGAACTCGACGATGCTGACGCCATCGAATTCGCCGAATGCGAAGAAAAACTGATGCATACGGCCGCCGAACGCCTCGACCGCCTTACGCAATTCCGCTGGGCGATCCTGGGGTGTCTCCATCATCGCTTTGATCGCCGGGTCCTTGTACCGCCACTGAAAAAGAAAATACGGCATGATCGTCCTCCCTTGGCCGCGTCATCGGCGTGGATGTTGGATGGTTGGTCATTCGGCACGTCACAACGTCGGCAAAGCAAGGCGCACAGCTTGGCAGCTTGCCGCGTCAGAAGCCGTCAGCTGTTCGGAAAAACTGGCGGCGGTCGGTACTACAATGCGGCAGTTGGCGGCGACGATCCACCGGTTAGTTTTCAGCGCGAGCGTTGCCGATTTGACACTCGGAGAGCTCGAGCGTCACAGAGGAACAAAGGCGGCCGAGGGCAGAATGGCGAAGGCCGCCGAACAATCGCCGACGACGCGGACTGAGTTCGGTGCCGATGTGCGGCGGCCTTGCACGTTTCTCCGCGCCCACGACAGCCTTCGCGAGCAATCGGCAATACGAAGCGTCAGGGCGCGAAGACGGCGCCCAATTGAACCTCGCGGCGTCTCCAGGCGACTAAAGCCCGCTGAGGCGTGGACGTTTCTTAGTGACGGCGAGCCCCGGGACCTAGTCTTGGGGCCGGGCCCGAGGCTCGCCGGAGAGAGCGAGGTCGCAGCTCTCTCAGCCTAATGATTGTTGCTATTTGAGAATCATTCAATCCCGTTTGCTGCTCGCACCGGCAAATCCCACGGTCGCAAGCAGGGCGGAGCGGCAAATCCCACGGTCGCAAGCCGGGCGGAGCCCCGTTTCTTACTTCCGGGACTCTTTTTGAGCCGGCGGTGGCTGGCTCGCCTTGATGCGTGCGAGCCGGATTCCATTTCTCGATCTCGTCGCGAAGTCGAGCGCGAGCGCGAGGTGAGGCACCGTGGCGAAAGCCGATAGGCCCCCGGAGCAGTGTGATCTACCTCACAGAACGCGGGCTGGTTGTCCGTCATAACAATAAACACACAATCCTTGAGGGGGATTTCGATGACCGACACGTTTCTAACGCTCGCCGTGTGCGGCGCTTGCATGACCGGCCTCAGCTTGTCTTTGGTAGGCTTGTATTGGATTATCGATGGGTTACTCGACCAGCTTAGGAAAAATGCATTGGTCAAGATTTAGTCCTCATGTTTATTGCTAACAATAATCAATAAATGATTGATTTATATCATGCATTTGTGGTGCCGGCTGAGGGATTCGAACCCCCGACCCCCTGATTACAAATCAGGTGCTCTACCAGCTGAGCTAAGCCGGCGTTAGCCGAGATGATCGCGTCTGCCGGAGCAGACGCGGACACGCCGCGGACACGCTGCGAGCCTCAACCGGCCGCCGCGCGCGATCTGACCCTCTTACCATGTTTGGCCAACAAAGAAGATCAGAAGATCAACCGCCTCGTAGTGCAGAACGCTGCCGCGAAGGCCACGCGCAGAGCGCCGCGCCGAATACCCGCGGGTCTTGTTTGCGGCGACTGCGCTTTCCTGCCAGATAGGCGTCCATTCGCTGCGGGGTAGCCGCTGGCCGACATTTGGAATGAGCATTCGTCGCGACGAGGTCATGAGCCTGCACGACGCCGGGCAATGGCAAAATTGGCCGTGGATCGGAGCAGTGATCCGGTTTCTCCGCCGCCCGAAAAGCCCGACGGAGGCCGCCATCTGTGCCATTGCACTCGCGGGCCTCCTCGTCGGCCTCGTTTTTGGACTGTGGCCTGGGCTCGATCTCTCTGTCTCCGGCCTATTCTATGACGAGGCCCAGCGAAGCTGGCCGTTGACGCGCGATCCAAACGTCCTCGCGATCCGCGACTTCAACGCCTTCGTCACCCGCGCGATCGTCGCCGCGGCCGTCATCGCTTTGATATTCGCCGCCGCGGGCGGCCGAACCTTCGCGTTCCTATCGCCGCGGGTCGCGGTGTTCCTGCTTGCAACGCTGGTCGCCGCGCCGGGGCTGATTGCCAATGCGGTGTTCAAGTCCCATTGGGGACGGCCGCGTCCGATCGAGGTGAAGGCCTTTGGCGGCAGCCTCGACTTCGTGCCGTGGTGGAGCCCGTTCGGGGGATGCGACAGCAACTGCTCCTTCGTTTCGGGCGAAGCGGCGAGCGCGTTCTGGCTGCTCGCGGTCGCGATCCTGTTGCCGCAGCGATATCGCGCCGCCGCCATTGTCGTGGCGATCGTTTACGGGCTGACCGTCGGGCTTTCGCGGGTCGCCATGGGCGGCCATTTTCTGTCGGACGTCTTGTTCGCCGGCGTGTTCACCGCGCTGGCGATCTGGCTGCTGCACGGCATGTTCTTTCGTTGGCGGGCGCCGCGCGGGTCCTAGACCCGGTGCGAGATTTCCACGCCCGAGCCGGTCGCGATGTCGATATCCTTGGTTTCACGCAGGAACAGCCCGCCGACGACGACCGTAATGAGGGAGACCACGATCGGGTACCATAAGCCGTCATAGATATTGCCGGTCGTCGCGACGATGGCAGCCGTCAGCAGGGGCAGCATGCCGCCGAACCAGCCATTGCCGATGTGGTAGGGCAACGACATCGACGTGTAGCGGATCTTGGTGGGGAACAGCTCGACAAGAAAGGCGGCGATCGGTCCGTACACCATGGTGACGTAGACCAGCATGACGATGAGAATCAACTCGGCCATCAGCCAATTCACCTTGGCCGGGTCGGCCCGCATTGGATATCCGGCCGCGTCGAACGCTTCCTGCCATTTGGTCGGGTCCCAACCTTCGACCCTCGTTGACCCGATGCTGAGCGTGACCGGCTTGCCGGGCGCGTTCTCCCTCTTGAAGGACACGCCGAGCCGGGTGATGAAATCCTGCGCGCGGTCGCAGTTGGAGAAGTTCGACCATGGGCCGACGAAAATATGAAGCTGGCAGGTCGAAGCATCGGCCGAGACCGTGACTTCGTTGTGCGCCTGGAAGGCGGCGAGGTCCGGGTTGACGTATTCCGTGAGCGCCTTGAACAACGGAAAATAGGTTAGCGCTGCGATCAGGCAGCCGGCGAGGATGATCTTCAGCCGGCCGATCCGGTCGGACAGCCAGCCGAAGAAAATGAAAAGCGGGGTCCCGATCACGAGCGAGACCGCGACCAGCGCGTAGGCGAGGATGAAATCGAGCCGCAGCGTGATCTGCAGGAAGAACAGCGCGTAAAACTGTCCCGTATACCAGATGACGCCCTGTCCCGCGGTCGCGCCGAGCAGCGCCAGCAGCACGTATTTGTTGTTGGGATAGCGGAAGAAGCTCTCGGTGAGCGGGGCCTTCGAGCCTTTTCCTTCCTCCTTCATGCGCTGGAAGATCGGCGTCTCATTCAGCCGCAGCCGAATATAGATCGAGAAGACGAGCAGGATAAGCGAGACCAGGAACGGGACGCGCCAGCCCCACTCGGCGAAGGTGTCCTCGTCCATGCCGAAGTAGCAAAGCCCGATGACAATGAGCGCGAGAAAGAAGCCGAGCGTCGCCGTGGTCTGCACGAAGCTCGTCGAGAATCCGCGGTAGGCCGGGCGCGCATGTTCGGCGACATAGGTGGCGGCGCCCCCGTACTCGCCGCCCATCGCAAGGCCCTGGACCAAGCGCAGCGCGACCAGGAGGAACGGCGCCGCCCAGCCAACCGTGCTGAAGGTGGGCAGCAGGCCAACCAGGAAGGTCGCGCCTCCCATCACCATGATGGTGATCAGGAACGTGTATTTGCGGCCGACGAGGTCGCCGATACGACCGAAGAGCAGTGCGCCGGCCGGGCGGATGAGAAATCCGGCGGCGTAAGTGGCAAAAGCCGAGAGCAGGGCGGCGGTATCGTTGCCGTGCGGGAAGAAAAGCGACGCGAAGAACGGCGCGAGCGTCGCGTAAAGATAGAAGTCGTACCACTCGAAGATGGTGCCGAGCGACGAGGCGAAGATGACGAATTTTTCCTCTTTCGTCATCCCCGCGCCACGCGGCGACGGCCGAGCCATCATCGTCATGAAGCGGTCCTTGCGTGATCGGGCATCCGTCATTGGCGAGCGCGATCTCTAGTCGGGCGTGCCGACGTCGGAGGGAGGGCCGGTCGAAGCGGGGTGAGAACGTTAAAGGTCGCCACGCCCGAAATCTCTGCGCAACTTGTCTTAGCCTAAAAGTTTAGATCGCGCAGCCGCCTGGCGGCGGTTCGAGCGGCGCGCGAACGGGCGATTGATGGCGGCGGTCGATTTCTCCGATTTCATCATGGCGGGGAGGCCAAGCATGGGTTTTCGACCGAAGGCGGGCAAAGCGTCCAACCTCCTTCCACGCATTACCGGGTCGCGGCAAGCCGGCGCGTCGCGATATACAGCGCGAGCGCGGTTGCGTTCGACACATTGAGGCTCTTGATGCGGCCGGGCAGATCGAGCCGCGCGACGCGGTCGCAGGTCGTGCGCGTCAATTGCCGCAAACCCTTGCCCTCCGCGCCCAGCACGAGGGCGAGCGGCGCTGCGAGGTCGAGATCGGCGAGGTCGGTTTCGCCCGCGCTGTCGAGACCGACGGTGAGGAAGCCGCGCTCCTTCAGCGTCGTGAGCGCGCGGGCAAGGTTGCCGACGGTGACGATCGGCACATAGTCGAGCGCGCCCGACGCGGCCTTCGCCAGCACCCCGGTCGCCGCCGGGCTGTGGCGGGTGGTGACGACCACCGCGGCGACGCCGAACGCGGCGGCGCTGCGCAGGATTGCGCCGACATTGTGCGGGTCGGTGATCTGATCGAAGACGAGCACGACGCCGTGGGGGTCGAGGTCTTCGATCGCCGGGGAGGGCAGGGGGTCGGTTTCGGCGTAGAGCCCCTGATGCACGGCCTCCGGCCCGACCAGCGCCGCGATCGCATCGGGCCGCACGACTTCGGGGGTGCGCGGAAGCGCGACCCCGGCGTCGGCGAGGCGGCGCGCGGCATTCTCCGTCGCGAGCAGGCGATGGAACCTGCGCGCGGGATTTTCCAGCGCCGCCAGCACCGTGTGCCAGCCGTAGAGGATCGCCGGGCCTTCGTCTTCCCCGCGCCCGAAGCGCTCGCCAGGTCCGAACCACGCGCTGGCTCGGCCTTTGCCGGTCCCGCGCGGCTGCGCCTGGCCTGCGGATTCCGCGGAATGCGAGCGCCAGCGCGGAGGCCAGCGCCGCGGCGGCTTATCGGGTGGATTGCGGTCGGGCATGCTCGCGTTTACATGGTTCGGCAAGACCTTGCGCGCCCATGGCGGCCGAGGCAACTCGTCCGGCATCGGCGAATAGGTCCGCGGTTCCCGGGTTGACACTCAGGATGGTCGTTCCCATAAACACGGCCCCTAGAGCGGATTCCGTTCCGGTGGAATCGGATTTCGCTCTGGTCATCTTTAATGGTCGCATTTTCTGCGGCGAACCGGTTTCCGCCTCGCCGGAAATGCGCTAGCGGCTCCGTTGCGGAGCGGGCTGGTTTCGTAGGAAGATGCGTCGAACGACGCGTTCTTCGGGGGAGTGTCCCGAGCGGCAAAGGGGGCGGACTGTAAATCCGCTGGCTAAGCCTTCGTAGGTTCGAGTCCTACCTCCCCCACCATCGATAAAGCAATCGCGCTCGGCTTCGTCGCACCTGAAATAGCTTCGAAAGCGCTCGCGACAGGCCTTGACGCCTGCCTTGCGGAACCACGTTCCGAAGCTTTCCTTCACCATCGGCCGTCTGCGCTCGCCGGCGATAGACGTCGTTTCACTCTCCGCCAGTCCGTTTTGCTGTTGCAGGTGACTTCGCCTTGGACGCGGGGAGGCGAGGGAAAGTCAATATCGGAAATCGTGGGACGACCTCCGGTTGCTCATCGAGAGTCGGGTCGGGGCTCAGAGCGAATTCGGTTTCGGTGGAATCGGAATTCGCTCTGGTTGTCCTTTCGTGGTCGCATTTTCTGCGGCGAACCGGTTCCCACTTCGCCGGAAAATGCTCTAGGGCGGCAAACGGCGACGAGGAATCATCCGCAATTTGAGAAGCCTCAAGTCTGCAACGCGTAACCCTCAAATGAATAATAGGAGCGGAGCTATGGGCGATTCTTGATGATGCCTCCTGCCGAGGCTGACGCCCAGGCATCGCCCGAACAAAGTTCGATGCTCATGGCGAAGGATATTGCAAACGATCTTGCCCTTGTCTCGGCGCTCTGGCGCTTCGGCAAACGCTGTCCCGAAGGCAAGGGCGGGATCGGCCGCAATAAGCGCGCAGACTTGACCGGACTCGGATCGGACCGCCTTGCACGCTGTCTCGCATTACTCGCGTCGCGCGGGCTAATCGGGACGAGATACGACGACGTAAAGGACCTTCGCGGCACCTAGCTCGATAGAGGTCGCAACGCGCGGCGACGTGGAGACATGTGATGCAGGCAATCACTGCGCGAGAAGCCACAGTTTCGCAGCAATATCGTCGGGCTTTGGCACGTCTTCGGTCATAGCTGCTGCAAATTGTGCAGACATTTATTCTTTCGGGGCAGGGGCGAGCATGTTGCACATAGATGGCGAAACGTTGGGTCGACTGACGTCACTAGTCGACGCTTCGCATGAGTTGAGTTGCGTCCTCACCTTGATAGCGGCCAGCACCCCGCCCGGGGAGCTCACCAGCCGCGATATGGATGCGCTCACCGACCTGTCTTACAAGATATTGCAAAATCTTGATCAGCTACGAAAAGCCCTGGCGCGAGTGACCGCAGACGCTTAGGTCGGAGCCAACTTTTTGGGCGCGGCAAATTTCAAGATTGTGACCAACTCGTCACCTTTTTTAGGCTGCTTTGAGATAAGAATAATTGTCAAATCGTCGCCTCCCGCGGCGGGGAGCGCTGCCAATGATAAAGACCGAGGCCGACCTTGCAAAATTGTCCCATCGTCAGCGCGAGGTGCTGACGGCCCTCGCGCGACAACAGTCGAAGGATAAGGTCGCACAGCTTTCGCGTACCGCCGAGGGCATTGCGAAAATTGACGCAAAGGGACTTCTTCAGGCCTACGAGACTATCCAAGAGGCGCTTCAAGAGCTTGAGGGTCCGACCGCTCAATCCGTTAGCCCCGCTCTCGCCTCGTTGGCCAGAGAATGGTCCGCGGTCAGCGCCAATGAAAAAACCACAACACAAGACCCCGGGGAGCCCCGCGACAATTCGGTTGCAAGGCCATCGGGAAAGAAGTCCTGACGGACCTCTGCTCCTTTCGCAGGCGCTCTGCTGGTCCCTGAGGGGTCGCATTTTCTCCGGCGAACCGCTTCCCACTTCGCCGGAAAATGCTCTAATGCCGGCACGGAGAGGCCCGTCCGCAATCTCACCGGGGCTCGCGGTAAGAGGCACTCTCTCACTGCCGCAGCAAACGCGAACAATTCTGCCTTGCCTGGCCGCCGGGTCTGGAAGCGCCGACGATCGGCGGCGCATGGCCCCTTATTCGAATCCCTGCACCTCAGGCGCCGGCGGCAAGGCATTCGCCGATCTTATCGGAGGCCTTACAGAGGGAGTAGGAATCGAGCCCGTCACCTCGCCTGCGTTGCCGCCCGCGGACGGTGCAGCGGCCGTCTTCCTAGGCGGCGCGCCCTGCGGCGCATGGCTGCTTGCGTTCGATGCCGTCGATCGGTTCGGCGCGTGCGCTTGGCGGCCCCGCGCAGACCTCCCGAGTCCCCACGACCGGGCAATGGCAGGCCCCGCGGTGTAACCGATAGCGGCGCCGGCAACGGCGCCGACGGGTCCCAAAACAACCGCTCCGGACAGTGCGCCCAAAGCCGCGCTGCCGACGCGTTCTTGCGCAACCGCGCTGGATGCCGCGAAACACATCGCGACAGCGGCCGAGATCAGAATCTTCCGCATGTGCATCCCCCCGAATCCCTGGCCGCAAGGAACACTGTAAATGCGGCGCTACTTTGGTCCGACGTGGCTCGTATTGGGGCGGGCGGCATGTCCGCGCCGACGCCAGCGCTGGGGCGTCGGCCCGATGTCGGCGGGCAAGCACCCGGTCCTGTGAGCGACATCACAAACGCTGCGGATGCCGCGCCGCACAGTGTCAGCATGTGACGAACTGGAGCTCCGCCATGTCTCTTCGCCTGTCTGCAATCATGTTTGGCGTGCTGTGGACCGCGGGAATGCTGTGGTGGAGCGCCCCGCTCGATGCTCCGAAGATCGTCATTTGGTCTGTGGCCGGCGTTCTGACGGCCGTTGCTTGGTATTGGCTGATGGGCTTGTGGCTGAAATTCCGAGCGAAATGAGCAGAGACGAAATTCCGAGCCGGTGAAGAGTTGAGGAGGTTCACGTGTTCAAGCGATACCGCGCGAATTATTCGCTGTGGCCGGAGCAGGCGCGTCCGCGTCGGCGACCGCTGCGGTTCGCCATCGGCAGTTTCGCGCTCGGCGTCGTTTGCGCCACGGCCTATGGCGTCGTCTTCGGCTTTTCCGGGCCGGTGGCCGGGCAGGTGCCGGCGGCCCAAAGCGCTGTCGAGCGTGGTCCCGTTTATGCCTCGGTCGCCCCGCCTGTTATGCCCGCGCCCGCGCAGCTCGACGGCGAAAACCGCGATCGTCCTCGCGCGCCTGCGGCCAAGACCAAGCTTCCGATCATCGGATCGCAGACCGCCGTGTTGATCACCGGAAATGACGGCAGTGGCGGCGAAAAGTTGGCGGGCGAAGCGCCCGCGGCCGACGTGGCGGCAAGCTCCGGCAATCCGTCAACGGCGAAACGCGACGAAAGCGAACTCGCGCGTGAGATTCCGCTTCCGGAAGCAAGACCCGAGCAGGCGCCGCCCACGGGGGCGACCGAGCGCGCCGCCAAGCCACGCAAGACTCTCGTCCAGGAGAAGCGCGAGGAGCCGGCCAGCGCCGCGCGCGAAGTGAGCGAGCCGGTGCGCGAGGCCCCGGTGCAAGAGGCAAAGTCTGAGAATACGGAGTCTGCCGCGGCGGTCGAGTGGCGCGCCAACGCGCGCAAGAACCTGCTGCGGAAGAAACGCGAGGATTCGGCGCACATCACGCGCGAGGACAGTGAGCCCGCGCGGAAAGCGGCGATCAAGGAAGCGCGCTCGGAGGAGGCGAAGCCCGCGGCTGCCGAGCGTCGCGCCGAGTCGCGCAAAACCATTGTGGAGAAGAAGCGCGAGCGGCCGGCGAAGTACGCCGCACAAACTCGGCAAAAGCGCGAGGAACCGGCGCGTCGCGCCGCGCGGCGGCAGGGGTCTTCCCCGTCGATCACGGAGATGGCCGTCCAGGCGCTACGCATGGTCACGAGCAGCGGCATGCTCGGGCTGGAGGGCGGTGGGTTCTAGCGGGATGAATTGATGTGGAATCGACAAATCTCTTACCGTCATCGCCCGCGCAAGCGGGCGACCCAGTAAGCACGAACGTTCACCGTGATCACTGGATGCTCCGCCTTCGCGGAGCATGACCACTACGGGTGAGGGTGGATCGACCAAGCTGAAATCACCATGCTTTAGCGGTTGCAGTCGCTCCGACGGTGCAGGTAAGGGCGCGGGTGGAACTCGCGCCCTTGCCGTTTCATATGAATTGACGTGCAATTGACCAAGTCTCCTGCCGTCATCGACCGCGAAAGCGGGCGATCCAGTAAACACAAGCGTTCGCAATGATTACTGGATGCCTCGTCTCTGCGGGGGCATGACCACTGAGGGCAGGGGTTACGATCGAAGCAAAGTCATTACGCATAGATGATATTGAATATTGGGAGATTGCGTCGGGCGGCTCAAACCGGTTTGGACGGCGGGCTTGAATTGCCGGCTCAGGTCGTGCAAGAGCGGCTGGAACGCCTACTTACCGGGCAAAGCACAGATGGTCCGAGCACGGTAAGGCGTTCGCAGGCGCGGTGCGGGTGTAGCTCAATGGTAGAGCAACAGCCTTCCAAGCTGATGACGAGGGTTCGATTCCCTTCACCCGCTCCAATCTCATGCGGACGCGACTGACCGGTCCGACAACGGTCAAGGAACGACCGTCAAGCGCACGGGTCATCGACCAACCGCAACGGGTTTTGCGATCGAGCGCGCTCACCCGGCGCCCCGGACTCGCCCCGCCCTTGCAAAGCCTCCCCCGATCATGCATTTAGAGTCAGTGGCGTAAGCGCGTATGTGCCTCCACCCGCTTCCTTTAGGAGTGTAGCTCAACTGGCTAGAGCACCGGTCTCCAAAACCGGGGGTTGGGGGTTCGAGTCCCTCCACTCCTGCCAGGACCGGGCCGCGCTTCGCCAGAAGTAAGCTGAGCTTTGCCTGCCAGAGTGCAGAACTCGGCGTTCCGGGACGAGCGGGGTTCACACCTGCCGCACCCGGGCTTAGCTTTATGTTTGTAGCAGACGAGGACGAAAAACGAGTCGATGGCCAAGGTCAGTCCGTTCAAGTTTCTGCAGGAGGTGCGTCAGGAGACCGAGAAGGTCACTTGGCCGAGCCGGCGCGAGACGTTGATCACCACGCTGATGGTGTTCATCATGTCGACGGTCGCCGCGCTGTTCTTCCTGTTCGCCGATCAACTCATCCGCATGCTCGTGACATTCGTGCTCGGGATCGGACGCTGACGAGGTTCGCCGGATCGCCGCCATGACCAAGCGCTGGTACATTGTTCACGCCTACTCGAATTTCGAGAACAAGGTCGCCGAATCCATCCGCGAACAGGCGAAGCAGCGCCATCTCGAGCATCTGTTCGAGCAGATCCTGGTGCCCAAGGAAAAGGTCACCGAGGTCAGGCGCGGCCGCAAGGTCGACGCCGAGCGCAAGTTCTTTCCCGGCTATGTGCTGGTGAAGATGGACCTGACCGACGAGGGCTATCACCTCATCAAGAACACGCCGAAGGTGACGGGCTTCCTCGGCACCGACAACAAGCCCATGCCGATCTCGGAAGCCGAGGCGAACCGCATCCTGCACCAGGTGCAGGAAGGCATCGACCGGCCGAAGTCGACGGTCTCCTTCGAGATCGGCGAACAGGTGCGGGTGTCGGACGGGCCGTTCGCCTCGTTCAACGGCGTGGTGGAGGAGGTCGACGACGCCCGCTCCCGCGTCAAGGTGGCGGTGTCGATTTTCGGCCGCGCCACCCCGGTTGAACTTGAATTTGGCCAAGTTGAGAAGATGTAATTGCTTCGTCATTGCCGGGCTTGACCCGGCAATCCATCTCTGCAGAAGAGCAGAAAGCTGGATGCCCGGGTCGAGCCCGGGCATGACGAACCCGCGCCGAGGGCCGCCTGATAAGCGCGGTCGTCAGGCGAAAAGACGTGGGAGGAGGGGCGGTTCGCCGACCGTCTTTGATCCGCACCACGAACCCTGCGCGCCGGAGGCCCGGCGCGAAGGAGCATTGTCATGGCGAAGAAAATCACCGGCTACCTGAAGCTGCAGGTGCCGGCGGGGTCGGCCAACCCGTCCCCGCCGATCGGTCCCGCGCTCGGCCAGCGCGGTCTCAACATCATGGAGTTTTGCAAGACGTTCAACGCCCAAACCCAGCAGATGGAGAAGGGGCAGCCGATCCCCGTCGTGATCACCATCTATGCGGATCGGTCGTTCACCTTCGAGATGCGCACGCCGCCAATCTCCTACTTCCTCAAGAAAGCGGCGAAGCTCGAAAAGGGTGCGAAAGCCACGGGCCGCGACAAGGCGGGCGCGGTGACCAGGGCGCAGGTCAAGGAGATCGCCGAGAAGAAGATGAAGGACCTCAACTGCGATACGGTCGAGGCCGCGATGCGCATGATCGAAGGCTCCGCCAAGTCGATGGGCATCGAGGTGAGGGAGTAACGGCCATGGCTCAGCACGGCAAAAGGGTGCGCGCGGCGCGCGAGGGCATCGACCGGACCAAGCTCTACCCGCTGACCGAGGCGGTCAACCTGGTGAAGGAGCGGGCCAAGGCGAAGTTCGACGAAACGATCGAGATCGCGATGAATCTCGGCGTCGATCCGCGCCATGCCGACCAGATGGTCCGCGGCGTGGTCGCCCTGCCCAACGGCACCGGGCGCTCGGTGCGGGTCGCGGTGTTTGCGCGCGGCGCCAAGGCCGACGAGGCGAAGGCCGCGGGCGCCGATGTGGTCGGGGCGGAGGACCTGGTCGAAAAAGTGCAGGGCGGCAATATCGACTTCGACCGCTGCATCGCCACGCCCGACCTGATGCCGCTGGTCGGCCGCCTGGGCAAAGTGCTCGGCCCGCGCGGGATGATGCCCAACCCCAAGGTCGGCACGGTCACCATGGACGTGACCGCCGCGATCAAGGCGTCGAAAGGCGGCTCGGTCGAGTTCCGTGTGGAGAAGGCGGGCATTATCCATGCGGGCGTCGGCAAGGCCTCGTTCGCCGCCGACAAGCTCGTCGAGAACATCAAGGCTTTCGCCGATGCGGTTCAAAAGGCGAAGCCTGCGGGCGCCAAGGGCCAGTATATCAACCGCGTCGCCGTCTCCTCGACCATGGGACCGGGCGTGAAAGTGGAGCCGGCCAGCCTGTTCGCGCAATAATCTCGCCTCCGGCGCGGTGAAAGGGCTTGGCAAGGAGCCGCAAACGTCCTAGATAGGGAACCACGGGCGTGCCGACCCAGTTTGTCGGCGCGCCTTTGCGCGTCCTGCGGATAACACGGCGAACAGGATAAAACTCCTCTTCAGCGCTCGAGCGGAGTCACAATCGGGGCTCGCAGGAGCTTGAGAGGATGCCTTTGCTGTCATTGCTGCACGCGCGCACGGCCGCGCCCGCGGTTCGGGCCGGCTGGTCCTGTCCGAGACTGCAGGCGCCCGCGCTTCATGCGTTGGCTTAATTCTCTGCTTTAAGAGCCTGCATAGACGGGTAAGATCGGTTTCGGGGGTAAAGCCCCGCGACGGTTCGGACTCGGGTCGGCCCGACGCTGTCATGTGTCGGGGGACAGGGCGCTGGAGCCTCGTTCCGTCCTCCTTCCCGACAGGGCGGCGAGGGGAACGAACCGTCGCAACCGGCGGCATCGCTTTCGCCGCCAATCGGAGAGAGCAACACGTGGATCGAGCGGCCAAGAAGGAGCTGGTCGCGACGCTGAGCGAGGTATTCAAAGCCTCCAACGTCGTGGTCGTCGCTCACTATGCCGGTCTCACCGTCGCCCAGATGCAGACCCTGCGCAGGCAGGCAAAGCAGGCGGGGGCATCCGTCAAGGTGGCGAAGAACCGTCTCGCCAAGATCGCATTGGACGGCACTGATGGAGCGGTCGTCGCGCCCCTGCTGAAGGGACCGACGGTGCTCGCCTATTCGGGCGACCCCGTCGCCGCCCCCAAGGTCCTGTCCGATTTCGCCAAGGCGAACGAGAAACTCGTTATTCTCGGCGGAGCGATCGGCAAGACCGCGCTCGACGCCGACGGCGTCAAGGCGCTCGCCGCCCTGCCGTCGCTCGATGAGCTGAGGGCGACGATCATCGGCCTGATCCAGGCGCCGGCGACCAAACTTGCGCAGGTGATCACCGCACCGGCCGCCAAGGTCGCGCGCGTCGTCCAGGCCTATGCCGCCAAGGGCGAGTGAGTTCTCAACCGAAATCGTCTTATGTCGAAAGGACTTGACTGATGGCTGATCTGCAAAAGATCGTTTCCGACCTCTCCACCCTCACCGTGCTCGAGGCGGCCGAGCTTGCCAAGCTCCTGGAGGAGAAATGGGGCGTGTCGGCCGCCGCCGCCGTCGCGGTTGCGGCGGGTCCCGCCGCCGGCGGCGCCGCCGCTGCCGCGCCTGCCGAAGAAAAGACCGAGTTCACGGTCGTGCTTGCCGCCACCGGCGAGAAGAAGATCGAGGTCATCAAAGAGGTTCGGGCTCTCACCGGCCTCGGCCTGAAGGAGGCCAAGGACCTGGTCGAAGGCGCGCCGAAGCCGGTCAAAGAAGGGGTCAATAAAGAGGAGGCCGAGAAGATCAAAGCCACCCTTGAAAAGGTGGGGGCCAAGGTCGAACTCAAGTGATCGTGAGGCAAAACGGGCGATTCGATCCCTATATTGACAAGATTGCCCTCTTCGCCCCACGGCGCACATAAGAAGTTTGCGGTCCGCGGCTGAACCGCGGATCGCCGAATTTGGACGGCGGACGCAAAGTATGATGTTCGCCGAGATGCACCTTCCAGCGCCATGCCCAGAGGGGAGCGCTGGAAGCCGCCGCCGCAAGTCCGGCTGGCGGGAAGCGAGAGGCCACGATGGCAGAAACGTTTACCGGTCGCAAACGGGTTCGCAAGTTTTTCGGCAAAATACAGGAAGTCGCAGAGATGCCGAACCTCATCGAGGTTCAGAAGGCGTCCTATGACCAATTTCTGTTGATCAAGGAGCCGAAAGGCGGGCGGCCGGACGAAGGTTTGCAGGCCGTTTTCAAGTCGGTCTTTCCCATCTCGGATTTTTCCAATACGGCCCAGCTCGAGTTCGTCCACTACGAGTTCGAGCCGCCGAAATACGACGTCGACGAGTGCCGGCAGCGCGGCATGACCTATGCCGCGCCGCTGAAGGTGACGCTGCGCCTGATCGTATTCGATGTCGATGAGGAGACCGGCGCGCGCTCGGTCAAGGACATCAAGGAGCAGGACGTCTACATGGGCGACATCCCGCTCATGACCAATAACGGCACCTTCGTCGTCAACGGCACCGAGCGGGTGATCGTCTCGCAGATGCACCGCTCGCCCGGCGTCTTCTTCGATCACGACAAGGGCAAAACGCACTCCTCGGGCAAGCTCCTGTTCGCCGCCCGCATCATCCCCTATCGCGGCTCCTGGCTCGACATCGAGTTCGACGCCAAGGACATCGTCTATGCGCGCATCGACCGGCGGCGCAAGATTCCGGTGACGTCGCTGCTCCATGCGCTCGGCATGGACGGCGAGGAAATCCTCAACACCTTCTACAAGCAGGTCATCTACAAGCGCACCAAGGACGGCTGGCGCGTGCCGTTCGACGCCAACCGGCTCAAGGGCTACAAGGCGGTCAACGACCTCGTCGACGCCGACACCGGCAAGGTGGTGGTCGAGGCCGGCAAGAAGATCACCGTGCGCCAGGCGCGCCAGCTCCAGGAGAAGGGGCTGAAGGCGCTGCGGATGACCGACGAGGAGCTGATCGGCCGCTACATCGCCGAGGATCTCGTCAACGCCAAGACCGGCGAAATCTATGTCGAAGCAGGCGAGGAGATCACGGAAAAGGCGCTGAAGCTGCTCGCCGAGGTCGGCTACAAGGAAGTGCCGGTCCTCGACATCGACCACGTCAATATCGGCGCTTACATCCGCAACACCCTCTCAGTCGACAAGAACCTGCGGCGCGAAGACGCGCTGTTCGACATCTATCGGGTGATGCGGCCGGGCGAGCCGCCGACGATCGAAACCGCGCAGACCATGTTCAACTCGCTGTTCTTCGATCCCGAGCGGTACGACCTCTCGGCGGTCGGCCGGGTCAAGATGAACATGCGGCTCGATCTCGAATGTCCGGACACCGTGCGCATTCTGCGCAAGGAGGACATCATCGGCGTCATCCGCACGCTGGTCGATCTCCGCGACGGCAAGGGTGTGATCGACGACATCGACCATCTCGGCAATCGCCGGGTGCGTTCGGTCGGCGAGTTGATGGAGAACCAATACCGCATCGGCCTGTTGCGCATGGAGCGCGCGATCAAGGAGCGCATGTCCTCGGTCGATATCGGCACGGTCATGCCGCAGGACCTGATTAACGCGAAGCCGGCCGCCGCCGCGGTTCGCGAGTTTTTCGGCTCGTCCCAGCTCTCGCAGTTCATGGACCAGACCAATCCGCTGTCGGAGATTACCCACAAGCGGCGCCTTTCGGCGCTCGGGCCGGGCGGCCTGACGCGCGAGCGGGCCGGCTTCGAGGTGCGCGACGTGCACCCGACGCACTATGGCCGCATCTGTCCGATCGAGACGCCGGAAGGGCCGAATATCGGACTGATCAATTCGCTTGCGACCTATGCGCGGGTCAACAAATACGGCTTCGTCGAGACGCCCTATCGCAAGGTGAAGGACGGTCGGGTGAGCGATGAAGTCGTTTATCTCTCAGCGATGGAGGAGGGCCGCTATTACGTCGCCCAGGCGAACCAGCCCGTCGACGCCCGCGGCCGCTTCACCGAAGACCTGATCGTATGCCGGCACGCCGGCGACGTCCTCATGATAGCGCCCGACAAGGTCGACTACATGGACGTCTCGCCCAAGCAGCTCGTCTCGGTCGCCGCCGCGCTCATCCCGTTCCTGGAGAACGACGACGCCAACCGCGCGCTGATGGGATCCAACATGCAGCGTCAGGCGGTGCCGCTGGTGCGCACCGAAGCGCCCTATGTCGGCACCGGCATGGAAGGCGTCGTGGCGCGCGACTCGGGCGCGGCGATCGCGGCGCGCCGCACCGGCGTCGTCGATCAGGTGGACTCCACCCGCATCGTGATTCGGGCGACCGAGGAGCTCGATCCGACCAAGTCGGGCGTCGACATCTATCGGCTGCAGAAGTTCCAGCGTTCGAACCAGAACACCTGCATCAATCAGCGGCCGCTGGTGAAGGTCGGCGACGCCGTCGCCAAGGGCGACATCATCGCTGACGGTCCTTCGACCGATCTCGGCGAACTGGCGCTCGGGCGCAACGTGCTCGTCGCCTTCATGCCGTGGAACGGCTACAACTTCGAAGACTCGATCCTGCTCTCCGAGCGCATCGTCAAGGACGACGTCTTCACCTCGATCCACATCGAAGAATTCGAGGTGATGGCGCGCGACACCAAGCTCGGCCCGGAGGAGATCACCCGCGACATTCCCAACGTCTCCGAGGAGGCGCTCAAGAACCTCGACGAGGCGGGCATCGTCTATAT
>JBAPYK010000263.1:0-6199 GCA_049284695.1 Rhodoplanes sp.
GGCCGTTCTGCTCGGCGAGGCGGACCGAGACTTTGCGCTGCGGACCATCGAACTGGGCCTGCGCCTCGAGTACATTGAGGGCTGCATTCAGCGCGGCGGGGCTCGGCGCATCCCAGGTCCGCTCGTAGTATTGCTGGCGTAACCACAGCTGAAAGCGCTTGCTGCGAAGCGGCCAGGTTTCCCGGTGGCCGTCGATGATGAGGTCGGCAAAGCCGGTGCCGTCGCTTGCATGAAAGAGCCGGGCGGCCGTTGCAACATTGAGGAGGACGTCCGTGCTGCTCACGGCGTTCGGCCGTCGTCCGCTCGGCCTATGACAACCGGGTCGGACCGCGATTCCCTCGTACCGTCCGATGCCGAGGCAATCGATCGAGTCTCCGGGCGCGCCCTGAGGTCCGGCGGGTGAGGATCTTGCGGATCATTGAGCCGGGTTTGTCGCCAGAGCTGACGGGCGACCTTGACGGGGTCGATACCGGCCGCCTTCCACCAGGCCTGCTCATCGCCGGCGCGATGGACCGCGCGGTGATGCGAGCGGCAGAGCGGGACGGCGAATTCATCGCTCACTTTGCGGCCGAGCGCCCGCGGCTGCAGGTAGCGGAGATGATGTGGATCGGATTGTTCGCGGCCGCGGACCAGACACGCCTGTTGGGCAACATAGCGAAGATGCTCGCGGTTACGATAGCGCCGCGGTGTCCCAATGGTGAGAACGTCGATGCCGCTGGGCTGATCAAGGTCGCCGTTTTCTTTCGCGCGTGTCTCATGGGCGCCAATAATTTCAACCTGAGTCCTGGGAGCAGCGTCGTCTACGGCTTCCGCGGTTGCGGACGGTACGACTTAAGGCATCCTCCACTAGCTTGGCATCGGTCCCCACGAGGCGATTCTTGGCGGCGAGCACCTCCTGCGCCCAAGTCGCGGCGCCATCAGCCGATATGATGTTCCCAAGCGCAGTCAACAGTTTCCCCTGCAACGCGGCCGATTGCTCGGGCTCGAGGGTGCTCGGCCGCTCGCCGTGCCTGTCGTGGCGACGCTGTCCATTGCCTCGAGGGTGCTCGGCCGCTCGCCATGCCTGTCGTGGCGACGCTGTCCATTGCCAGGCTTTCGCGGTTGTAGCCGAGGCTGACCGTCCCTCGGCTTGAGCGGACATTCGTCAGCTGACGGCGTTGGCGAGCGAGGATCATCACACAGAACGGGCGCGTCCATTCGGAAGCGCTGCGCCGAAGCCGCGCGGAGGCAGCATTTCTCCATTGGAAGAGCACATGGCTCTACGCCAGCGGCTTCGAAAAAAAGCACGCCGAACGACATAGCGGGCTCATCTTTCGCGCAAACTTTCATGTTTGTAGCGAATGAGCGGTGAGAGCAGATAGCTGATGATGCTGCGCGAGCCGGTCTTGATCTCGACGGTGACGGCCATTCCGGGCGAGAGGGTGACGGTCTTGTCTTCGACCTCCATCTGCGTGCGGTCGAGCGAGACGCGGGCAGCGTAAATCAACTCCTGGCCCTTCGGCTCGCTGTTGCTCGTTTCCGCGCCTTGCGGTTTGTCGCTCACTTTATCCTGCGGCTTGTCGCGGGTGATGGCGTCATGCGAGACGGTGAGCACCTTGCCGTGCACCAAACCGTAGCGCGTGAAGTTGAACGTATCGATCTTGATCGCCGCGTCCTGGCCGACTTCGACGAAGCCGATGTCGCGGTTCGAGATCAGTGCCTCGATCTCGAGGCGCGTCTCGGCCGGAACGATAAGCATGAGCGCCTGCGCCGGCGTCACGACGCCGCCGATCGTGTGAATGGTGAGCTGTTGCACCATCCCGTCTACTGGCGCCGTTAGTTTCTGCAGACTGGTGCGTTGCTCAGCCTTAATCACGTCCTGCGCGAGACCCGCCGCCTTCTGCTCGGCTTTGGCAAGGTCGTCGAATAGACCGCGTTCGTACTCAGCCACGGTCTTGTTCCGCGTCTCGACAAGAGCGGCGATCGCGGCGTCGGTCTCGCTGTACCGGCTCTGCTGGACCAGGATCTCTTGCTGTTGGCCGACCAGATCCTGTAGTTCGGTCAGGTAGAGGAGCTTGGACCCCAACTCCTTATTGAAGAGCTGTTCGCGGATTGCGACCCGCTCTTGCAGCGGCGTAATGGTGGCCTCGAGCTTCCCAATCGAGACCTTGATGGTGGCGCGTTCGGCTTCCTTTTGCGCCACTTGCCGGTCCATGGCGGCAAGCTTGGCATTCTGCTCAGCGGTCTGGCTGACTAGGAAGCGGCGATGCATCTGGATCAAGTCGGGTGGTGCATCTTGGGGCGGATTGAACGCGGCGAGCGGATCGTCCTTCCCGGCCAAGGCCGCCCGCAGGCGCGCGACCTCGAGTTGAGCCGCCACCAGATCGCTCTTCAAATGCCCGAGTTCGGCACCGCTCATGGTCGGATCGAGCTCGACAAGGACGTCGCCGGCCCTAACGCTTTGACCGTCGCGGACATGGATCGCACGCACCACGCCGGTCTCGAACGGCTGGATGGTCTTGGTACGGCCGCTCGGAATGATCTTGCCCGGCGCGACGGCGACAATGTCGACCGTGCCGATGCACGCCCATGCGAGCGCAATGCTAAACACGGCGATGATGGTGAACGCAATGGCGCGGCCGACCGGCGAGGGAGGAGTTTCAACGATCTCGAGTGCGGCCGGCAGAAACGCGAGTTCATCCTGTCGACGCTCTACGCGCTGCTTCGGGAAGGCCACGATGTTTTTAGCGGACTTCATGCAGCCCTGCCTGGAGCCGATAGAGGGTCGCATAACGGCCGCCGGTCTTGACCAGGTCGTCGTGGGTGCCATCCTCAATCAAGCGGCCGCGCTCAATGGTGATGATCCGGTCTGCCATCCGTAATGCGGAGAGCCGATGCGCGATGACGAATACCGTCCGGCCGCGAGCCATGAGCGCCATGTTCTGTTGGATAATACGTTCGCTCTCGTAATCGAGCGCGCTCGTCGCCTCATCGAAGATCAGAATACGCGGGTCGGTAATGAGGGCCCGGGCGATCGCGATCCGCTGACGTTGACCTCCAGACAAGCTGGTCCCTCGCTCGCCCACGATCGTGTCATAGCCTTCGGGAAGTTCGAGGATAAACTCATGCGCGCCGGCGAGCTTCGATACGGCAATGACGCGCTCGGTCGGCATCGCGGGATCGGCCAGTGCGATATTGTCACGAATTGATCGGTTAAACAGGACGTTCTCCTGCAAAACGACCCCAATCTGACGCCGCAGCCAGGTCGGATCGACTTGCGCCAGATCGACCCCGTCGACAAGCACGCGACCGCTCTCGGGCACATAAAGCCGCTGGACGAGCTTGGCGAGCGTACTCTTGCCCGAACCCGAGGGACCACAGATTCCGACCAGCTGACCGGCCGGCACACTGAGGCTGACGTCGTGCAAGACTTCCGGCCCGTCGATACGATAGCGGAACGTGACGTGCTCGAAGGTGACGTCGCCGCGGATGGCGGGCAGCGCCATCCGGCCGGGGTTGTAGACCGGCTCGGCCGGGGTATTAAGGATGTCGCCGAGGCGCTCAACCGACAGGCGCGCCTGATGAAAGTCCTGCCAGGTCTGCGCCAGCCGCAGGACGGGCGCGCTGACGCGGCCGGCCAGCAAGTTGAAGGCGACCAACTCGCCGACAGTAAGGTCTCCGTCGATGACGAGCTTGGCCCCAAAATAGAGAGTGCCCGCCGTGACCAACTTGCTGATGAATTGCACCGTCTGGCTTGCGGTATTGCCTAAGCTAATGACCCGGAAACTGGCAGCCACATAACCGGCAAGTTGTTCCTCCCACCGGCGCTGCATCTGCGGCTCGAGCGCCATCGCCTTGAGCGTTTCGACCCCGCTCACGCTCTCGACCAGAAACGCCTGGTTCTCGGCGCCGCGCTGGAACTTCTCATCGAGGCGATGCCGGAACAGCGGCGTCGCCGCCGCTGAGATCGCTATATAGAAAGGAAACGAGGCAAGAACGATCCAGGTCAGCAGCGGTGAGTAGAAATACATGACGGCGAGAAAGATGAAGGTGAAAAACAAATCAATCACCAGCGTCAGCGCCGAACTGGTCAGGAAGTTGCGGATGTTCTCCAACTCGCGCACGCGGGCGACCGAGTCGCCGACCCGTCTCGCCTGAAAATAGGCGATCGGCAGCGCCAGTAAGTGGCGGAACAGCCGCGCCCCGAGCTCGACATCAATCCGATTGGTGGTGTGGGAAAACAGATAAGTGCGCAGGATCCCCAGGATTGTCTCGAATAGGCCGATCGCGACGAGGCCGATCACTAACACGTCAAGCGTGCTCATGCTGCGATGCACGAGCACCTTGTCGATGACGACCTGGAAGAACAGCGGCGACACCAGCGCAAACAGCTGGAGGAAGAACGAGGCGACCAGCACTTCGCTCAGCAGGCGGCGATACTTATGGATGGCCCCGAGGAACCAGGTGATGTCGAACCGTCGCGTTAGATCAGTGAGGGCGGCCCGCTTCGTCATCAGCACGAGCCGGCCATCCCAAATGGCTTCGAACTCGGTCCGCGTCATCAGGGTCGGTCGCGGCGAACCCGGCGCCTGGACGATAATCTTATCCTCGGAAGCCTTGCCGAGCAGTAGAAAGCCCCCGTCGCGCAGGGCGGCTATTCCGGGCAATGGCGTATTGGCAAGCCGCTCCCACTTGGTCGTCAAGCAACGCGCTTTGAGGCCAAACCCTTTCGTGCAGCGGAGCATCTCGGGCACGCCGATCGGCGTCGCGCCGAACTGATGACGGATCTGCTCAGGATCGACCCCGACCCCCTGAAAACGCAGCAACATGACCAAAGCCGTAAGACCGGGATCCGGAATTGAACTCATTTGATTGCCGTTCTCGACCACTGCGTCTTACCTTCGTGAACTGAAGCCTTGCCGGCTCGTAATTGAACTGAGGTGCAACCAGCCACAGGGGGGCTGCCTGGCCTTGATCCTTATCGGCGATCCAGAGGTTTGCACTGTTGCGTCGACGTCCGAAATCGACTTAGGGGGTTGCAGAGCGGTCCGGACGATCCCCCCGTGAGTTCCGTCGCGCCCCTCCTTAATTTGAAAGCTTGGGTACGATAGAAGTTGAGCACGAAAAGCCGAAGGGCCGATGACAGATTGCTCTGTTGCCGCTGAGAATCGATCGCGGCGACCAAGTCCGACAAAGTCATCTCGCGCTCTTCGGCGATCTCCTTCAACCTTGTTCCAGAATGCATCCTTGAGCTCGTCTCGTGGCCAGCGATGATGATTGAGCGTTTGACGACCGGAGATTTCATAAAGACGCCCTAGTAAGTCCGAGACATCGAAGCGGAAAAAAAGCGTGTTTGGCGGCGGCCGGTGAGTGCAGTAAGGCGACGCGTGAGGCCCGCCAGTGTCACGTAGATCGCACCGGCCCCGCGAGGCAATCAGGCTTCATGTGCCAGGTCCACACGGGAGCGGGCAATGTCCGTACAACGATTCCTCGATTGGCATTTCCCCTGGCCCCTCGCTGTTGCGGGCAATACGAATCCCTTTCGCGCGCGACGCAGCGCTACGATTTAGCTATTTTTCGCGCGCGCGCATCCGCGCGACGCATCGTTGATTTCTAATGCGTGAACGCTCTGGCCCCCGATCGCCAGGCAACACCTTGATCGTGGTACCGGAGAAGACCCGTCCCTGAATTCTTAACTAAAGGTTAATTGCGGCCATTCCTTGAGTGCAGTGCGAAACAACTGGGGCAATCGGCGTCTTCCAACTGGATGTGAGCACCGCAGCGGATGGTTCTGCGGAACACGCTCCTCGATATCCACATAGGAAAACAGCTCGCCTGTCCGCTCAGGCGTCGTAATCGGCCTGCCACTCCGCCGTCAGCCGCGCGATCACCGCCGGCGACAGGTTGCGCGCGTCCTTGCCCAGGAGAGCGGCAAGCGCCTCCTGGAAGTCGCCGGTCGACACCCCGCGCAATAGAGAACCGGCAACAGCGCATCGAGACTCTTGGTCCGCCGCATCCATTTCGTCAGGATCGACGAGCTGAAGCGGATTTTTTCCGCCGCGACTGCCTCGCCCCGGTCGCGCACCTTGGCGCGCCTGACCTCGAACGTGCGCCCGTCTGAGTTGCCCACCGGCGGGACCGACCCTCCGAGCATGAAACTGTCGTGTATGCTGGGTCGCCGCCGGCACTGAGGTCGACTTTTCCTTGGTGCGGATAAGCC
>JBAPYK010000264.1:0-22159 GCA_049284695.1 Rhodoplanes sp.
CCGAAGGCGCCGATATGCTCATCGTGAAGCCGGGAATGCCTTACCTCGATGTTCTGCAACGCGTGAAAGAAACTTTCGCAATGCCAACCTTTGCCTACCAAGTTTCCGGAGAATATGCGATGATAATAGCTGCTGCCGAGCGGGGCTGGCTCGACGGCGAGAAGGCGATGCTGGAGAGTTTGGTCGCCTTCAAACGAGCGGGGGCGGACGGCATCCTCACCTATTTCGCGCCGCGCGCGGCTGAAAGGTTGAAGGGGGCAGTCTGACTGTTGCGTTAGGGGGGTAAGTCATGCGCGACAGGGTTCGGAAACCAAGGCGCGGATCGCGCCGGCTGGTGTCGTTTTTGGCGTTCGGCGTATTGCTGCTCGCCGCGTGGGTTCTCGCAACGAATACGATCTTCGGCCCTGCGGACACCGCCGACAACCAAGCCGCACGCGAGCAGGCCGCCGTCGTTGAGACGGCGCCAGAATCCAATATTTCCATCGTCCGCAAGGCCGACTTGATCGAAAAAACCGCGCCGGCGCGAGCGCCGAACGACGTCGCGGCGGTCGAGGTTCCGGCCCCGCTGAAAAACGCGGTGGCTGATGAGAAACCCGCCCCCGTTCCCGCACCGGTGGAGGGGGTCGAGGTCGCCGCCGTGTCGCCCTTTATGGGAGGCACCGAGACGCTGCTCTCGCCCACCCTGGTGTCACGCTCCGTGGAGCCGGCGGCTGAGTTGCCAGGAACCGCGATCCCGGTTCCGACGGGCCGCCCGCGGGTCGCTGCAGTTCCGCTGCCCCGGCCGCGGCCGGCTATCGCGGAGCCCGTAAGCGCCGGACGGGAGATCACCGAGTTCGAGATTAGAAGGCAGCAGGTGTACTGACCCTGCAGTGCTGTGCGCCAAGCGGACACCAGGGCGTCCGCTGGGTCTTCGGCTTCTCTTATCCCGTCCCGCGCGCGACCGCGATCAGCGCTCAATCGCCTTCACTGTTTCGATCTGCACCGGACAATAGCCCTCAGCCGCAAGGGCGTGGCGGATTTCCTCGGCGTGGAGCCTGTCGCGCGTCTCCAAGGTTATGTCGAGCTTCGCGCCCTTCGCCGGAATGTCGAGAAACAGCCGGTGGTGGTCAACCGCCAATATATTCCCTCCTAGTTTGCCCAATAAAGTTGCAATCGTCCCGAGCACCCCGGGACGGTCGCCGCTGATGGTTAGCCGAAAGGAAACGATGCGGTCGTCGCGCTCAAGCTCGCGCACCATGATCGAGGCGAGGATGCGCGGATCGATATTGCCGCCGCACAGGATGAGCCCGACGCGTTTGCCGGCGAACCGCTCCGGCGTGGCCAGCATGGCTGCCAGGCCCGCCGCCCCCGCCCCCTCCGCCATAGTCTTCTGCAGCGTGAGATAGGCGTTGACCGCCCGTTCGAGTTGGGCCTCGTCGACCAGGATGATGTCGGCGACCAGCTCCCGCACGATCGGGAGCGTGAGCCGGCCGACATTCTTGACGGCGATGCCTTCGGCGAGCGTCGGCCCGCCGATCGGGCGGTTCTCCCCGGTGATTGCGTTGCGCATCGACGGGTAGAGCGCCGCCTCGACGCCCAAGACTTCGATTGCGGGGTTGATGGCGCGCGCGGCAACCGCGTTTCCCGCGATCAGCCCACCGCCGCCGATCGGAACCACAAGCACGTCGAGGCCGGGCACCGCCTCGAGCATTTCGAGCGCGATCGTGCCCTGCCCGGCGATGATCTGCGGATCGTCGTAGGGGTGAACCCATGCAAGGTCTTGCTCCGCCGCGACCGCTTCGGTGCGCTGCTGCGCCTCGGTTATCGTTTCCCCATCGAGCACCACGGTCGCGCCGTAAGCGCGGGTCGCGGCGACCTTCACGAGCGGCGTCGTCACCGGCATCACGATGGTCGCCGGAATGCCGAGCCGCGCGGCGTGATAGGCGACCGCTTGGGCATGGTTGCCGGCCGACATGGCGATAACCCCGCGGCGACGCTCCGCTTCCGACATCGCTGCGAGCTTCACGAAGGCGCCGCGGTCCTTGAACGAGTTGGTGACCTGAAGATTCTCATATTTGACGTAGACTTCCGCGCCGGTAAGGGCGGAGAGCCTGGGCGCCGGCAGCATCGGCGTCGCCAGCACTTGGCCAGCGAGCGTCCGGCGTGCGGCCTTGATCGTAGCGAGGGTCACGGTCACGGCGCATCCTCGTCGCGGAAGGCCTGGAAAGAGCGATCAACCGGCGCCGGCGCGCCTTGCCTGCGCCCAAAGCATCGCTTATCCATGTGCCGTGCGGCGCGTATTGGCGCGGCCTCGATTCCGCATCGCCGCCTGCTCGGACGCCGTGGAATCGGACGCACCGTCGCGGCCGGCGGACCAGCGAACCGGAAAGCCAAAATGGCAAACGAGGAAGTCAGACCCCGTGGCGATGCGCTTGAGGAACGGCCGCACGCCTTCGACCCGATCCTCAGTCCGGAGCTGTTCGAGGGCGTTCTGCCGCGCCGGGTGATCGCCTTCATCATCGATGTGGTCATCATTGCGGTGCCCGTCGTGCTCGCCGCCATTTTCATCTTTCTGCTCGGAATCGTCACCCTCGGCGTCGGCTGGGTGTTGTACTGGGTGCTAAGCCCGGCGGCGATCGTCTGGGCGGTGTTCTACTACGGGCTCACGTTCAGCGGACCCCAATCGGCGACCATCGGCATGCGGATGGTCGATATCGAGATGCGGACGTGGTATGGCGCGCCTGCCTATTTCGTGCTTGGCGCCGTGCATGGGATCCTGTTCTGGGTTCTTATCTCAGCGCTGACGCCGCTCGTGCTGCTCGTGTGCTTTTTCAATCACCGCCATCGCCTTCTCCATGATATTGTCTTAGGAACGGTCGTCATCAACAACGAGCAGCGCGTGCAGCGCATTACAGAATTCGGTCCCCACTATTGAACGGGAAATGGCATTCGGCATCACATCTTCCAGTGAGCATTGTGCGGGGGTGAGGCCGCCCGAAGGGTCAGCGGGGACGCCGCTATGACCCGGCACTCGCGCGACACCCCGCAGTTCTATCTCACTGCGCCTTCCTCCTGCCCCTATCTTCCCGACCGGGAGGAACGCAAGGTGTTCACTCACCTTGTCGGCGAGCGGGCCGGCGACCTCAACGATCTTCTGACCCAGGGCGGCTTTCGTCGCAGCCAATCGATCGCCTACCGGCCAGCCTGCGAGAACTGCCGCGCCTGCGTTTCGGTGCGCGTCGTAGTCGACGAGTTCCGGCCGACGCGCAACATGCGGCGCATCCGCGACCGCAATGCCGACGTGTTCGGCGAGATGCGGGTGGCAACGCCCACCTCGGAGCAATACGGCATTTTTCGCGCCTACTTGGACGCACGCCACCAGGACGGCGGCATGGCCGACATGACGGTGCTCGACTACGCCATGATGATCGAGGACAGCCATGTCAGCACGCGTTTGGTCGAGTACCGTCGGCGCGGCCCCGACAACGGCTCCGGCCGGCGCGGCGATCTTCTCGCCGTCGCCTTGACCGACGTCCTCAAGGATGGACTGTCGATGGTGTACTCCTTCTTCGAGCCGGATGAGGGCCGCCGATCGCTCGGAACGCTGATGATCCTCGACCATATCGCGCGAGCCCGGCGCATGGGACTCGGCTACGTCTATCTCGGCTATTGGGTCCCCGGTTCGCGCAAGATGGATTACAAGGCGAGGTTCTTGCCGCAGGAGCGGCTCGGGCCGGACGGCTGGATCCGGGTCGAGCGCTAGGCGCGCCTGCGAAGAAAACGCATTCCCCTTCGAACACGCCCCCGCGGGCAACACGAAGCTTGGCGGAGTTGATCTGCGCACTTCGCCGTTCGTTGGCTTTGGAGCAAATCGTGATGATCGACGTCCGAAGCAATCGTCGCCGCCCGACATTGCGGCGAAGGCCGGCGGTCGCACGCGGTTCGAGAATGCTGCTGGTGGCGGCGCCGTTCTTGGCTATCGCCACGGCCGCCTTCGGCCAATCGGAGGATTGGCCGCAGATCAAGACCAACCAGAGCTATATCGAGGAGGTCGACCGGCAGACCAAGCTTGCGATCGACGATCCGATGGCAGTCTTCACTTTCGTCTTCAATAGCCTGCCAGATCGGGTGAAGGTCTACCCGACCGAGAACTACTACTACTTCACGTTCGTGCACGACGGCGTGCCGTACAATGGCAATGTCCGGCTGGACGCGAGCGATCGCGACCAAGGCAAGTTGCACTTCGCCTATTCCGAGAACATGGAGGTGTGGCGTCGCGAAACCACCCTCACCTATCGCCTGTTGGACGCGTCAACCGGCGTCACCGTCGAGAAGCTCGAACGCTTTCTCTATCGCGTGACCTACCAGGGACGCAGCGTCCTATTCGCGCTCAATGATCTAACGCAGGTAAAGCCGCCGCCGGATGGGCTTGCGCCGGGCGAGACGTTCGTCGGTCCCGTTGCCGACGAGTCGGGGCTCCGGTTCTTCCTGGTGTTCAACGAGCGGCTCAAAATCTTTTTGTACATTCTGGACGAGACGGCCGCCGTACCGGAAGGTTTCGATCCCTCGCCGCAGACCGACCGCATCCTGATCGGCAAGCGCACCGGCTTTGCCTTCTACCGCGATGACCGGCTGCCGCGGAAAATCCTGATCGGCGTCTTCTATACGAATTCCCAGGTCAACAACTACTTCGACGGCCCGTTCGATCAATTGCCGGACAATTTCATGGAAGGCGAGGCGTTCCGTGAAATGCTGCTCAAAGTTGAGCCGAGCCTAAAGGGCCAGATCGATCGCTTTGGCGGATCGCCCAACGGCGCTCAGCGCTACATGATTGCGCCCTACTTTTACTATGGAGGCATCGACGAACTTACCGCGTTCCATCGCTGCGCCACCGATCCGCGCGTTCCGTCCGCCGATTACTACGCCTGCTTTGTCGCCGACGAACGGAGTCAAGAGCAATTCAAACTCCTGCCTCTTGCCCTCAAAAAGATAAAGGGCGGAAAAAGATCGCACCGGCGGTAGAGCATTTTCCGGCGAAGTGGAAACCGGTTCGCCGCAGAAAATGCGACCACTCAGGCTCCAGCGTCGAGCGCGCGACCACCACCGCTTCGTTGCATCGAGGCGCTGCGCGGCGCGATTAAAATGAAAAGGGCCGGCGCCAACGGCGGCCGACCCCCTCTTCGAACTGGATCGCACCCGTTACCAGCACACGCGCCAGCAGCGGTACGGGCCGCACCGGATACGGCAACGCGGTCCCCAGCCGCCGCTGCCCCAACGCCAGTGGCTGCGGCGCGGTCCGTGCCAGCCCCAGCCCCAGCCGCCGCTGCCCCAGCGCCAGTGCTGCACCTGGACCACCGGATTGGCTTCGGCTGCTCCGCCTAGGATTGCCGCGCCGCTCGCCGGCGCAGCGGACGCGCCCGTCACTCCGCCGAGCGCAATCCCGGTCGCAACAGCCATACCAATAAAGGCACCACGCATTCCTCTTCTCCCTTGTTGTCATCTTACGACCACGCCCATCGCGGGCGCGCGTCTTACGACCACGCCCATCGCGGGCGCGCGTCGCCCCGACGCGGGCTGGATCATCGGTTCGGTAAGTTCAGCCGCCTTCAGTCAATCGAACGGGTGATCGTTAGTTGCCTCAAAACAGCCTTGGTCTATCGGCGCGACGCGAGTCACCATCGACGCGCAAAATAGCTAACAAACTCAGCAAGAATATGGACGGTCTGTTCATTGGCCGTTCATCGGGAAAACAAAGGCAACACCCGCGAACGCGCGGAAGCATGCGAGCGTTGTTTATTCGGCTGCGATAGCGGGCCGCTCGCGCGGACGCACTTCCTCAAGCTGCGGCTCGAGGCGACGCCGCAGCCGCCGGTCGAAGCGATCGAGATAGATGTAGACGACCGGCGTAATGTAGAGCGTCAGCAATTGCGAAAAAATTAGGCCGCCCACGACCGCGATGCCGAGCGGCTGACGCAACTCGGCTCCGGCGCCGGCGCCGAGCGCGACCGGCAAGGCGCCGAAGATCGCCGCGAACGTCGTCATCATGATCGGTCGGAAGCGCAACAGGCATGCTTCGCGGATCGCCGGTTCGGCGCCGAGCCCCACGCGCCGTCGCTCGATCGCGAAGTCGATCATCATGATCGCGTTCTTCTTGACGATACCGACCAGCATGACAATTCCGATCATGGCGATCACCGACAGGTCCATGCGGAACGCCATGAGCGTCAACAGCGCGCCGACGCCCGCCGATGGCAATCCGGAGATGATCGTGATCGGGTGAATGAAGCTCTCATAAAGAATGCCGAGCACGACATAGGCGGCGAACACGGCGGCAAGCAGGAGAATGCCCTGCCCGCGCAGCGAGTCCTGGAAGACTTGCGCCGAGCCTTCGAAACCGGTGACGATCGACGCAGGCAGATTTGATTCGCGCTCGATCTTGTGGATCGCGTCCACCGCCTGGCCGAGCGAGAACCCTGGCGCGAGGTTGAACGAGATCGTCACCGAGGGCTGTTGACCTTGGTGACTGACTTGCAGCGGCCCGACCGTCGGCACGATTTTCGTCACCGCAGAGAGCGGAACCGTCGGCCCGGTGGGGGAGGTGGCGCCGGTGACGCCGCCCCCCGGCGCGACCGTGCTGCCGGCGGCGGCAGCCCCTATCCCGCTCAATCCGGTCTTCAAGAAGATCTTGGACAGCGCCGAGGGATCGGACTGAACCTCCGGCAGGCTCTCCAGGATCACTTCGTAGTCGTTCGACGGCGTGTAGATGGTCGCAACCTGGCGCGTGCCGAACGCATTGAACAGTTCCTGACGAACCTGCTCGACCGAGATTCCGTAGGCCGCGGCGCGCTCGCGGTCGATCTCGATCGTCATCTGCGGATTGCTGATGTAGAGGTCGCTGCCGACGTCGCGCACCCCTTCGAGCCGCGCGATCTTGTCGCGCAATTCGGGGGCGATCCGATACAGATCTTTCGTGTCGCTCGAGCGCAACGTGTACTGGTATTCGCCTTTCGTTATACGACCGGTGATGTTCAGGTTCTGCACATTCTGGAAATACACGGCCATGCCGACGAAGCCGGCCGTTTTCTGACGTAGCCGTTGAATCACCGCCGTCGAACCTTCGCGCTCTTTCTTCGGCTTGAGGGCGATGAACATGCGGCCGTTATTGGTGGTTGAATTGGGTCCGCCCGAACCGGTCGTCGAGTTGACATAGATGACGGCAGGATCGGAGCGCACGATCTCGGCGATCTGGCGCTGGCGCTCCAACATCGCCTTGAACGAAATGTCCGCCGGACCTTCCACGGTCGCGGCGATGAAGCCGGTGTCCTCGGTGGGGAAGAACCCCTTGGGAATCACGATATAGAGCCAGATCGTGCCGAGCATGGTGGCGATCGTCACGACGAGCATCGCCGCCTTGTGGCGAAGCACGCGATCGAGCGACCATTCATATGCGCGCAGCATGCCGTTGAACGCGCGTTCGAACAGCCGCAGCACCGGGTTTTGTTTCGCCTCATGGCGCTCGCTGCCCAACAGGCGCGCGCACAGCATCGGCGTCAGCGTCAACGAGACGAAGCCCGAAATCAGGATCGCGACCGAGATGGTGACGGCGAACTCACGGAACACCCGGCCCACCAGCCCGCCCATCAGCAAGACCGGAATGAAGACCGCAATGAGGGAGAGCGTGATCGAAATGATCGTGAAGCCGATCTCGCGGGCGCCCTTGAGTGCGGCTTCGAACGGCCGCATGCCGGCCTCGATATGGCGCACGATGTTTTCCAGCATGACGATGGCGTCGTCGACGACAAAGCCGACCGACAGCGTGAGCGCCAGCATCGTCATGTTGTTGATGGAGAAACCGAACGCATACATCGCCGCGAATGTGCCGATGAGCGACACCGGCACCGCAAGCCCGGGGATGATGGTCGCCGGCAATTTCCGTAGGAACAGGAAGATCACCAGAATGACCAGGCCGATCGCGATCATCAGCGTGTGCTGGACGTCGGAGACCGAGTCGCGGATCGAGACCGAGCGGTCCATAAGCACTTCCATCCGGATCGCGGCCGGGATTTGCGCGCGATAGGCGGGAATGTTTTCGCGCACCGCGTCGACCACGGCCACCGTGTTGGCGGAGGGCTGGCGCTGGATGGCGAGCACGATCGCGCGCTCGTTGTTGAAGTAACTCGCGATCTTGTCGTTCTCGACGCTGTCGACGACGCGCGCGACGTCGCTCAGCTTGACCGGCGCGCCGTTGCGATAGGCGATGACCACGTCGCGGTATTCCGCGGCGCGCATCATCGCCGCAGTGGCGGTGAGCGTCACGTTCTGGCGATCGCCCGTGATCGTGCCCACGGGGGTGTTGGAGTTCGTCTTGGAAACGATGTTCCGGATGTCTTCGAGCGAGACGTTGCGGGCTGCGGCGGCGACCGGATCGACCTGCACCCGAACGGCGAAACGTTGCGCGCCATAGACCAGCACCTGCGCTACGCCCGGAATCTGCGAGATCTGCTGGGCAAGCGTGGTCTCCGCATAGTCGTTCACCGTCGACAGCGGCAGCGTCGGCGAGACCAGGCTGATGTAGAGGATGGGGAAATCGCCGGGATTGACCTTGCGGAAGGTCGGCGGCGTCGTCATCTCGACCGGCAACCGGCGCTGCGCCACCGAGAGCGCGGTCTGCACGTCGAGCGCCGCTCCGTCGATATCGCGGTTGAGGTCGAACTGGACGATGATCTGCGTCGAGCCGAGCGAGGAGCTCGACGTCATCGAACTCACCCCGGAGATCGTCGACAGCTGGCGCTCGATCGGTGAGGCGACCGAGGCGGCCATCGTCTCCGGACTCGCGCCGGGCAGGGTTGCCGTAATGGCGACGGTCGGGAAGTCGACCGTGGGCAGCGCCGCGACCGGCAGCAGCCGGTAGGCGAAGAAACCGAACACCAGCATGGACGCGGTGATCAGCGTCGTCAGCACCGGGCGGCGAATGCAGATTTCCGACAGGCTCATGTTCCTGCCTTGCGCGCCGGCGCTTCCTGGCGCGTTCGCGGGTTGACGCGCGTCCCATCGTTGAGCTGGAGGTGGCCGTCGGTGACGACCGTCTCGCCCCCGAGCAGGCCGCTTTCGAGAACGGCTTCGTCCCCATCCGTCCGGGCCACTTTTACCGGCCGCACATGCGCCGTCCCGTCGGCGACGACGTAGACAAACGTGCCTTGCTGGCTCACCTGCACCGCAGCCGCCGGAACGGTGACGGCGTCGTCCGTCCGCAGCGTGAGCCGCGCAGTAACGAGCGTGCCGGGCCAGAGGAGCTCGTCCTTATTCGGCATCGCGGCGCGGATTATCGCCATGCCCGTGGCGCTATCCACCGCGTTTTCGATCATGCTCACGGAGCCCTTTGCGCGGCGCGACTCTCCGGGAACGATGGCCTCGACCGGGGCGTCGCCGCTCGCCAAAGCCGTCCGCACCTCCGGGAGCGCACGTTGGGGGACGGTGAACGAGACATAGACCGGCGCAACCTGATTGATGGTCGCGATCGACTGGATATCCGCCATGCGAACCAGATTGCCGACCTTCACGTTGGCCTGGCTGATCCGCCCGCTGATCGGCGCGCGGATCGTACAATAACTCAACTGGACCTTGAGATTGTCGATGAGCGCTTGGCTCGCGAGGATCGCCGCGCGATACACGTCAACCTGGGTGCGGGCGTTGTCGAGATTGACCTGCGGCGTCGATTGGCGGGCGACCAGTTCGGTATAGCGCCGCAGGTCGCGCTCGGCGCCGGCAAGCTGCGCCTGATCGCGTGCGAGCTGGGCTTCCGCCTGGCGGATCTGCGCTTCGAGCGCGCGGGTGTCGAGACTGACGAGCAGGTCGCCCTTTTCCACCAGCGCGCCATCGGCGAAATGAATGCCGGCAATCTCGCTGTCGATCCGCGTACGCACAGCGACGCTGGCGAGCGGCGTCACGGTTCCGAGCCCCTCGATGATCGCGGGCACGCGCTTCTTGACCGCCTTTCCGACTTCGACCGACACGACGCGCGGCTGCGCCGCCTTGGACGCCTGCGCGGCGGCGCGCTCGTTCGCGCTGAACCACTGCATGGCCGCCACGCCGCCCAGGAGCGCAATTACCGCTGCTGCCGCGACAAGGAGCCCAGGCTTTTTCATGAAACGCGGTCTTTCTCGGGTTCGCCCGTGCACGACCTCGTGGTCTCGCCTACTCCCAGGCCAACTCCGCCGTAGCCCGCCGGTTCTTCGCCGGCGCGCGAGCCATCCACTGTGTCGCGATTTATCTATGTAGCACGTCGGCTTAGTGCACGCAGCCCCGTCGCCGGAAGCTTGCCAAAATGTAATAGTCGGCTTCGCTTGCCGTCGCCCTGCCGCGACCGTATGCACACCCGCTTGGACCGTGCGCGGCCAAACGAGACGCCCATGCTGATTGCGACCTGGAACGTCAATTCGGTCAAGCAGCGGCTTGATCACCTCATATCTTGGTTGCAGGACCAGCGACCCGACATCGTCTGCCTGCAGGAAACGAAATGCATGGACGAGGCGTTCCCACGCGAGCCAATCGAGGCGCTCGGCTACAATGTCGCCGTGCACGGGCAAAAAACCTTTAACGGCGTCGCCATCTTGTCCCGCCTCCCCTTCGACGAGGTAATCCCGCGCCTGCCGGGCGATCATTCCGACGACCATGCGCGCTTCATCGAAGCGGTGGTCTCGACGCCGGCAGGCGTCGTGCGGGCCGCCTCCATCTACCTGCCGAACGGCAATCCCGTCTCAGAGAAGTATTCCTACAAACTCAAATGGATGGATAGACTTCTTGACTACGCGCAGGAGCGGATCGCGCTGGAGGAGCCGCTCGTGCTCGCGGGCGACTACAACGTTATTCCCACCGCGCAGGATGTCGCCAATCCCGAAGCCTGGACCAAGGACGCCCTGTTCCTGCCCGCCACCCGGGAGAAGTTCTCTTCTCTCAAAAATCTCGGACTCACCGACGCGGTCCGGGCCGGCTCGGAAGCCAGCGGGCTTTACACGTTCTGGGACTATCAAGCCGGATGCTGGCAACGCAATCTCGGCCTCCGCATCGATCACCTGCTGCTGTCGCCGCAGGCGGCCGACCGCCTGACCGGCGTCGGCATCGACAAACATGTGCGCGGCTGGGACAAGCCTTCCGACCACGTGCCCGTCTGGTGCGCCATTCGCATGGATGAGTAGTCAGCGCCCACGGTCGGCGGCAGTTTGCCGCGCGCTGAGGTCAGACGGAAATGGCGCTGAATGGCCCAGGGACGCGCCTGACCTGCGGGCGGAATGCTAGGCGAAAGGACCGCGCCTTGATGCCTCAGTCCCGGCGCCCGCCGCGGATCCAGCGCTCGATATAGGCCAGCGCCGTTGCCCGCTCCTCATCGCTCGCCTGCTTGAAGGCGCGGGAATGGAGATCGGCGATCCAGGTCTCCTGGGCCGTTGCCGCGTCGCGCGCAAGCGTCAGCCACATCAAGCCGCGGGCCGCCTGGCGGGCGACCGCCTCGCCCTTGAACAGCAGGATGCCGAGCAGCGCCTGAGCCTGGTGCTGACCCTTGTTGGCGGCGAGCTGGAGCCAGCGAGCCGCCTGTTTGGCGTCCTTCACGCCGCCATGGCCTTCGAGATACATCCGGCCGAGCTGATACTGGGCGTCGGGGTCTCCGAAATAGGACGCCGCATAGGTGAACATTTCACGCGCACGGTCGGGATCGGCCTTTACGGGCGATTTCGGGATGCCTTCCAGGTAGTACAAGCCGAGCGCGACGAAAGCGTTGGATACAAACCGCGCGCGCGCCGTACCCGGGCTCTCGTCGGCGTGGGCGTCGGCGATCCCGCGGAAATACTCGAAGGCGCGCAGGTCGTCCTGCTTCACCCCATCGCCATCCGCATACATGCGGCCGAGCTTCCATTGAGCGATCGGATGACCGCTCGCCGCCGCATATTCGAGCGAGACGATGCCCCTCTTAACGTCGCCGGCGCGCAGGGCCTGCGCCCCGTTGCGGAATGCCTCGACGGGGGTGAGATTACGCAGCGATGCGGGGGGCGATTGCAGGTCGCTCGGATCAAGGGACGCCTGCGGATTGCTGCGAGTGTAAACATCGACGCTCGCCGCAGGGGCGATACCGTTCGGCGCGCGGGTCGAATCGAAAGCGAGCGCCGGCGAAAGCCCGAGAATCGAGCCCAATCCAAGCAACAGGGTCGCACACCTAAACATCCGCATAACACTTCTTCTCAACTGCGGCGCCCGGATGGGTTACAGCGCCGGTCCGGGCCGGCCCCACCTGTTGGGCGTATTTCCAAAGGTAGCCGGAAGTGAATTCCGGCGGCTTCGCGGCAAGATTGCGCGCCCGCGCCTCCAGTTCGGATTTGGCGAGCCTGACGTTCAGCTTGCCGTTCTCGGCATCGATCTCGATGATGTCGCCATCGCGCAGCAGCGCGATCGGCCCGCCCACCGCCGCCTCGGGGCCGACATGGCCGACGCAGAAGCCGCGGGTGGCGCCAGAAAAACGTCCGTCGGTAATGAGCGCCACCTTGCCGCCCGTGCCCTGTCCGTAGAGCGCTGCGGTGGTGGCGAGCATTTCCCGCATTCCGGGGCCGCCCTTCGGGCCCTCGTAGCGGATCACCAGGACATCGCCTTCGGCGTATTGACGTTTGCGAACGGCCTCGAAGCAGGCCTCCTCGCCGTCGAAGCAGCGCGCCGGACCGGTGAAGGCGAGGCTCTCGAGGCCGACAATTTTCACGATGGCGCCGTCGGGCGCGAGGTTGCCGGAGAGACCGACGACGCCGCCCGTCGGAAGCAAGGGCCGGTTCGCCGGATACACAACGTCCTGATCCTTATTCCACGCCACGCTTTTCAAGTTCTCGGCCATAGTACGCCCGGTCACGGTCATGCATTGGCCGTGCAGATAGCCGTGATCCAGGAGAGTCTTCAGGAGCAACGGAACGCCCCCAGCCTCAAACAGATCTTTGGCGACATAGCGGCCGCCCGGCTTCAAATCTGCGAGATAAGGGGTACGCTTGAACACCTCGGCAACGTCGAACAGATCGAATTTTATGCCGCACTCGTTGGCGATGGCCGGCAAATGCAGGGCAGCGTTCGTCGAACCGCCGGAGGCCGAAACAACCGCCGCGGCGTTTTCGAGCGCCTCACGGGTCACAATTTCGCGAGGTCGCAGATTCCGCGCGATCAGATCGAGGATCATCTCGCCCGCGGTCATGCAGAAATGATCGCGCACTTCGTAGGGCGCCGGCGCGCCGGCCGAATAAGGCAGCGCGAGGCCGATCGCTTCCGACACCGTCGCCATCGTATTGGCGGTGAACTGGGCGCCGCAGGCGCCTGCCGACGGACAGGCGGTCTGCTCGAGCAGGTCGAGATCCTCGTCGGACATGTCGCCGACCGAATACTTGCCGACCGCCTCGAACACGTCCTGGACCGTCACCGGCTTGCCCTTGAAGGTGCCGGGAAGGATCGATCCGCCGTAAATGAAAATGGACGGCACGTTGAGGCGACACATCGCCATCATCATTCCGGGCAGCGACTTGTCGCAGCCGGCGAGGCCCACCAGCGCGTCATAGGCATGGCCGCGCATCGTGAGCTCGACGGAATCCGCGATGACTTCGCGCGAGGGCAGCGACGACTTCATGCCCTCGTGGCCCATAGCGATCCCGTCGGTGACCGTGATCGTGCAAAATTCGCGCGGCGTGCCGCCAGCGGCCGCGACGCCGGCCTTGACGGCCTGGGCTTGCCGCATCAGGGCGATGTTGCAGGGTGCCGCTTCGTTCCAGCAGGTGGCGACGCCGACAAAGGGCTGATGGATCTGCGCTTGGGTGAGACCCATCGCGTAATAGTAGGAGCGATGAGGCGCACGCTCCGGCCCTTCCGTCACATGACGGCTCGGCAACTTACGCTTAAGACCGGTCTTCGCGTCCATTACAAACTAGTCCCACCCCCAACCATATAGAACATCGCCGCATGGGGCTTTGTTCCTGGCGCACCTCGGAAATCGTGGAGACGTGTGGCGGAAAATTGGCGCGCGTGCCCTTGAGAGGGACCAGCGGGGCGAAGTTATCCACATGTTGCGATGAAAGCACAGAATGTGGCGGGAATGTCTCGCCCACGACGCGGGGCCGCCTCGATCGAGTCCCGCTTTCGCCCTAGCGCTTACTTCCGCGCTAACCTTAGCGCTTACGCCGCAGAAAATGAGCGCAGGTGATTCCCACAAGCACCAGCGTCAGGCCGGCGAGCGCATTCGTCTTGGCAAGGCCGATGGTGGCGAGGCCGTAACGATAAACGATCGGCCCAAGCCCCTGCCCGAGAAAAAAGAAAGCCGAGTGCAACGACATGGCAAGACCGCGCGCATGCGGCGCAAGCTCGGTCGCGTAGACCTGGATGACCCCGTGCAACGAATAGAAGCCGAGCCCCAGCGCCATGAAGGCAAGAAACTCGACCGGCCAGGGCAGGCCCGTGGCAATGACGAGCAGCGCCACCGCGAGGACCATGCCCCCGCCCAGCATCATGCGCTGCTCCCCGAACCGGCCGAGCAGCGTGGAGACGGCGAACGAGTAGATGATCCCACCGATCCCGAACCCGGCAATGACCAATCCGGCGATGATCGCCCGACCCTCGCCCCGCGCCACCAGCAGCGCGGCGACATAGGGAAACAGGCCGAATACGCCGATGCCTTCGAGTAGAACCGCCGAGAAGCAAATCTTGGCGAGGGGATTGCGCAGAATGGTCTGAAAGCCGGCGCCGACCGCCGCCAGATCGAAGCGCCGACGCTGATCGACCATCACGCGGAAACCGATCAGCACGGCGACAAAGGCGACCAGCGCGATCAGCGTCACGACGGCAAACACGCCGCGCCAGCCGATCACGTCGCCGACCAGGCCAGCGAAAGGGGAGCCGAGCAGATTGCCGAACATGGCGGCGGCGAGCATCCGGCCGATCGCGACCTGCCGCCGCGCGACCGGCACAAGATCGCCGGCCAGCGCCAGCGCGATCGGAAAAATGCCGCCGGCGACCGCGCCGGCCAGGATGCGGGAGCCAAGCAGCACCGAAAAATTCGGGGCGGTTGCGCCGATCGCGCCCGCGAGTGCGCTGATCCCGATCGCGACGTTCATCAGCCGCGCCTTGCCGAGCGTGTCGGCGAGCGCGCCGAGCACCGGCTGCACCAGGGCATAGGGAAGCGCGAAGGCGCTCGACAGCAGCGCGACCGTCCCGGTGTCCAAATCAAGATCGCCGGCGATCTGCGGAATCACGGGATCGACTGCACGGATGAACAGGCTGCTCGCAAAGATCGCCAACGCGGCAGTGTTCAAGACCCGCGCCGCTCCCGGCGGCTCACGCGCGTCGGGCAGCGCGGCCTCCGTGGATGGCTCGGGCGATGGCTCCTCGTTCATGCCTTGGCAAGCCGGTCGAAGGCGAGCAGCGTCCGCAAGAGCCCGGCCATCTCTTTCAGCGGCACCATGTTGGGGCCGTCGGAGGGGGCACGGTCCGGATCCTGATGCGTCTCAATGAACAGGCCCGCAACGCCGACCGCGACCGCGGCGCGGGCCAGCACCGGCACGAACTCCCGCTCGCCTCCCGACGCAGTCCCCTGCCCGCCCGGCTGCTGCACCGAATGCGTGGCGTCGAAGATGACCGGCGCGCCGGTCGTGCGGGCGAGGATCGGCAGCGCCCGCATGTCGGATATAAGCGTGTTGTAGCCGAACGAGACGCCGCGCTCGGTGACCAGCACCCGGGCGTTGCCCGCGCCGGTGATCTTGGCGACGACATTGGCCATGTCCCCGGGGGCGAGGAACTGGCCCTTCTTGACGTTCACCGCGCGGCCGGTCTCGGCCGCCGCGATCAGGAGATCGGTTTGCCGGCAGAGGAATGCGGGAATTTGCAGCACGTCCACAACCTCGGCGACGCGCGCGCATTGCCACGTCTCGTGCACGTCGGTGAGGACGGGAAGGCCGAGCTTTTCTCTGATTTCGGCGAAGATCGGCAGCGACTGGTCGAGGCCGAGGCCGCGCGGGCTTCCGGCGCTCGTGCGGTTGGCCTTGTCGAAGGAGGTCTTGTAGACGAGCCCGACGCCTGTCTCCGCCGCGATTTCCTTGAGCGCAGAAGCCATCTCCAGAGCATGCGCCCGGCTCTCGAGCTGGCACGGCCCCGCAATCAGCGCCAAGGGAAGCGCATTGCCGAAACGCACGGAACCGATGGCGACGATCGCGTCCGGGTGGGGGTCAGCGGTTTTGTGCGACATGGATGGAGCACTTGCCAGCAATCGCGAGCAATCACAATGGCAGACCGGGCGCAACCCGCCGGGAAGCAAACGGTCAATTTATCTCGGCGTCGCGTTCTTGCCCCGTCTCATGCTCGGGCATGCCATCAGACCGTCGCACATGAGGAATGGCGCTCCCTGCCCGACGAAATAGAGAACCCCGACCGTCGGCCGGGGCTCTCAAAAAATCGCTCCATCCTTTCGGCGGCGACAATCCCATCAACGCCCGTAGGCTACGACCGGCGGGCTGCCCCACCGCCATGCATACACCACGGGGCGATAGACCGGCGTGTTGTAAGCGTATTGAACGGGCTGCGCGGACCACGCGTAAACGTAAGTGGTCACCGGCTTCTTGACGAGGACGGGCTGGTTATAGGTGGCATAGGCCGTCTGGTAACTTGGAACGTAGCCGTAAGTATAGTAGGTGCAGCCCCACCCCCAGCACGCGGCCGATGCCGCAGTCGGCGCCAGAGCTACGCCACCGGCGACAATTGCAAGGGCAGCAGCGAATTTCTTGACCATTTGGAGCCTCCCTTTCTGGCGGCAACCGCGACGGTTGCCTAGCGCCGCAGTATGCGCCCCCACCGCCCGCGTAGTAAACCATGGCTAACGTGCTTGTGACCGGCAGTTAGGGTGGAGACTCATTATGGTTAATAGAAGAATAGGTATCAATAGCTTTAATGATAGACTATCGAGGCGTTGACTAGTCATGCCTCAATAAAGAGGTCAACATACTTCATACTGTGTAAGGTATTGCCTTTATGACATTCTCGATATTCCGTCTGGCGCCACCAAACCCGCGTGCGGGCAAATCAAATTGGACCGCGTCCGGCCCGCGTCGCCCCCATCGGCGTTAAGCCGAAGCCCCGGCCTGCACGGCCGGGACTTCAGCGAGTTTGCAGCAACGGCGGACGTCACCAACCGTAGGCGTAGACGCGGGGACGCCAGCCATAATACGCGTAATAGGGCCGCCGCCAGCCCCAGCCGTAATAGCCGTAGTAAGGCCGCCGCCAACCCCAGCCGTAATATGCGTAATAGGGCCGTTGCCAGCCCCAGCCGTAACCGTAGTAGGGCCGTCGCCAACCCCAGGCCGACGCCTCAGTGGGCGTCAGCGCGATGCCGGTAACCAAGGTCGCACCGGCGATGAGCGCAATTGCGAATTTTCGCAGCATTAAGACATTCTCCCTGCTTGGAGCGACCAACACGCGGTCGCCGGACCCCAAGCCCCTGCCTCCAATTTGATGCGTCCCCGGTGGCGGTTCGATGGTCGAAGCCGCCGCTAACACTTATTTGATCCGCGATTAATGCTTGTTCATCAGAGACTTGTGGCAAGGCGCCGCGACCCTGAACCGTTCCGCGTCTGTCTGGTACTTACTAATTTATCAGCGCAACATCGGAACATTCGGATATCGCGGATGAGCGGGCCATGCGCCCCGCGCTAACGCACCGCGACAAATCCGGTGAGTCTAGCGGCCCTTTGGTCGAAGGTCGCCGTCGCCTCGCAGCCCCGGGCACGATTGATGCGAAAGATGACGGCGTCGATGAAATCCACGCGGCGTGACCGGTAATCTGCGAGGGCGGCCCGCACTTCGTCATGGTGTTCAACGACCCGATCGTCACCGGAAAGAAGATCTTCCACAACGTCGGCGATGCTAGCGCGCGAATAGCCGTACGCTCGGGCCAGCACCCAGACGAGCTCGGCCAGGACGATACAGTTGATGAATCCTGGGGATTCGCGCGTGCAGCGCGCCGCGATGAATCGTTGCGCCCGCGCGGTTTGATCCGGGTCGTCGGCGACCAGCAGTCGGACGAGGACATTTGTGTCCAGGCCAATCATCTCTTCTTGCCCACGGCGCGGAAAAAGCGTTCGACGGCGCCGTTGCGGATCGCTTCATCCATTTCCTCAAGCGTCGCCGTCCGTTTCGGCTTGCCCAGAATGCCGGCGAGATCAGAGAGTCGAGGCGACGCCGGGGTGATGACAGCTCGGTTCTCGTCTTCGATCGCAAACCGAACCTTCTGCCCGCTGCGCAGGCGGAGCCGGTCACGCACTTCCTGCGGGATCGTCACCTGCCCCTTGCTGGTGATCGTCGCCTCGAAGGAAGGCGCAGCGGGAGGCGTGGCGAAATAGCGGGTCGCCCGGCCTTCCTTGACCTTGCGGATGCGATAGCCGCGGGCTTCAAGCTTCCGCAGCACGTTGTATTGCGGCCCGCCGGTCGCAGCGACAATCTCGTCCATCGTCGCGCCTTCGGGCCGCACCAGCAGCTGCTCGGAAAGCTTCGTGCCGGGGATATGCTCGTTCATGCTCGACCTTGGTCTTCGAGTCGCGGCGGCGGCGGTTTGCCCTTCGGTGCCGATAAGGTGAAATACAAGCAACGAGCTACTCACTTAATTTCTTACTTTTTGAAATGCAAGCCCGACGGCTGCGGGCTTGAACGCCTAGGGCCCTGCGTCTGGGGATGGCGGCGCGACCCCGAGGGCGGCATGGCGGCCCGACCCCGAGGACACCACGAGGGCATCACCAAATCCGCAGGGCGTACAACAGATGCGATAATGGGTTCGGGCGCGTGGTCGTCTTGAGAAGGCACTGGTCGCGTTGAACGCGCGCCTGCGCGTCGGTCGCGTAATTCACCGAAGCGACGTCGCACAGCCCCTGAGAATTGGCGTAGCGATAGTTCTCGAGCTCGACGATCGTGCCTCCGAAGGTCCACAACAGAATAGCCAAGAGCGCCGCCAATAAGCCAAGCGCGCGTGTCATGGACTACACCAGCCGGCTCTGCTCGACCGCCGCCCCGACAAAGGAGGAAAACAGCGGGTGCGGCTCGAACGGGCGCGATTTCAGTTCGGGGTGGAACTGGACGCCAACGAACCAGGGGTGGTCGGCATATTCGATGATTTCCGGCAGGAGCCCGTCGGGCGACATGCCGGAAAAGCGCATGCCGTGCTGTTCGAGCCGGCCCTTGTAAGCCGTATTCACCTCATAACGGTGGCGGTGGCGCTCGGATATCTCCGTCTTGCCGTAGATTTCGTTGAGCCGACTGCCGCGCGCGAGCACCGCGGGATAGGCGCCGAGCCGCATGGTGCCGCCGAGATCGCCGCCGGCGCGCCGCTGCTCCAGCTCGTTGCCGCGCATCCATTCCGTCATCAGGCCGACCACCGGGTCCGGGGTCGGTCCGAACTCGGTCGAGTTCGCTCCCGAGAGCCCGCACAAATTGCGCGCGGCCTCCACCACCGCCATCTGCATCCCGAAACAAATGCCGAAATACGGCAGGCTGCGCTCGCGGGCGAACTGGGCGGCGCGGATCTTCCCCTCCGTGCCGCGCTGACCGAACCCGCCAGGCACGAGAATGCCGTGCACATGCTCGAGGTACGGCGCCGGGTCCCCTTCCCGCTCGAACACCTCGCTCTCGATCCAGTCGAGATTGACCCGCACCTTGTTGGCGATGCCGCCGTGCGAGAGCGCCTCGATCAACGACTTATAGGCGTCCTTGAGACCGGTATATTTGCCGACGATGGCGATCGTCACGTCGCCTTCCGGGTTGCGGATGCGCTCATTGATCAATCGCCAGCGGTCGAGGTCGGGCGGCTGCGCGCCCTCGATCCCGAAGGCGGCGAGCAGCTCCGCATCAAGCCCGGCGGCGTGATAGGCTTCGGGCACCGCGTAGATGTTGTCGACGTCGCGCGCCTCGATCACGGCGCTTTCGCGCACATTGCAGAACAGCGAGAGCTTGCGCCGCTCCTCCTTCGGGATCGGCCGGTCGGTGCGGCAGAGCAGGATGTCGGGTTGAATGCCGATGGACAGCAACTCCTTGACGGAGTGCTGGGTCGGCTTGGTCTTCAGTTCGCCGGCCGAGGGGATGTAGGGCAGCAGCGTGAGGTGAATGTAGACCGCGTGGCGGTGCGGCAACTCGTTGCCGAACTGGCGGATCGCCTCGAAGAACGGCAGCCCCTCGATGTCGCCCACCGTTCCGCCGATCTCCACCAGCACGAAGTCGAAGCCGTCGCTCCCCTCGCGAATGAAGTCCTTGATGGCGTTGGTGACGTGGGGGATGACCTGGATGGTGGCGCCGAGATAGTCGCCGCGCCGCTCTTTGGTGAGGATTTCCTGATAGATGCGGCCGGTCGTGATGTTGTCCTGGCGGGTCGCGGGCCGGCCGGTGAAACGCTCGTAATGGCCGAGATCGAGGTCGGTTTCCGCCCCGTCGTCGGTGACGAACACCTCGCCGTGCTGGTAGGGGGACATCGTCCCCGGATCGACGTTGAGGTAGGGATCGAGCTTGCGCAGCCTGACCGAGTAACCGCGCGCCTGAAGGAGCGCCCCGAGCGCCGCCGAAGCAAGCCCCTTGCCGAGAGAGGAGACCACGCCGCCGGTGATGAAGATGTACCGCGCCATGGGACTTGCTCTCTAACCTGCCGCGATCGATTCGACGAGAGATTCCCGCATGGCCGACGAGCAAAGCCGTGGATAATTCTGGGTGATTCTAAGCTCCAACAATATCTTGCTGATTCTTGCTACGTTGTAACTTTAGTTTCTTGGAGGGCCCGCACAGCTTCCCTGCGGGGCCCTCGCGAACCCTCACTGCGATCGCGGCACTTCCGGCCCGGTTGGCGCTGCCGGTGCTGCCGGCGCTTGCTGCTGCTCGCCGCTCTTGCGCAGCGCATCGAGCACTCCCCCGCCCGAACCGAGCGGAGCGGGCGCCCCTGGGGCACCCGGCGCGCCGCTTGGCGTTTCCGTTTGAATGATCGAGGTCGGCCGGTGCGCCAGGCCGGCGAGGATCGAGAGCGCAAGGCTGGTGACGAAGAACGTCGCCGCCAGAACCGCCGTCACCCGGGTAAGCACATTGGCGGTGCCGCGACTCGACATGAACCCGCCCGTTGAACCGATCCCGAGTCCACCGCCCTCGGAGCGCTGCAGCATGATGACGCCAATCATGGCGACGACGACCATGAGATGGATCAACACGATGACGGTCTGCATCAGAATCCTTCCGCGCGGCTACGCCGAAATCGACCTGCGGCCGCCGCCGAGCGCTGCGCCACGGCCCTCGACGACACATATAGGGAGCCGCGCCGCAAGGATACGATCCCCGCAACAAGGATTTTGCGAGGCCGCCTTGCGTGCGCAAGCCGCCGTCGGCGTCCGAAACGCACCCTTCTCGCGAACTGCTACTTGTAGGCGCTCGCAATTCCGAGGAAATCATCCGCCTTCAGGCTTGCGCCGCCGACCAGTGCGCCGTCGACGTCGGACACGTTCATCAGCTCCTTGGCGTTCGACGGCTTGACCGAGCCGCCATACTGGATGCGGACGCCATCGGCGACGGCCTTACCGAAGCGCTTGGCGAGCTGCGAGCGGATGAACCCGTGCGCCTCGGCCACGTCCGCGATCGTCGGCGTGAGCCCGGTGCCGATCGCCCAGACCGGCTCATAGGCGATCACGAGATTGACGGGCGTGGTCCCGTCGGGGAGCGAGCCTTCAACTTGGCGGCCGACGACTTCCAAGGTCTTGCCGGCGACGCGCTCGTCCTTGGTCTCGCCGACGCAGACGATCGCCATGAGGCCGGCGCGCCAGGCGGCGAGCGCCTTGGCGCACACCTCGGCGTCGGTCTCCTTGTGATAGGTCCGCCGTTCGGAATGGCCGACGATGACGGCGACCGCGCCGGCATCCTTCAGCATTTCCGCGCTGATGTCCCCGGTAAAGGCGCCCGCGGTCTCGGCGTGGCAATCCTGGGCGCCGATCGCAATCGGCAAGCCCTGCGCCTTCGCCGCGAACTGCGCAACGAGCGTTGCCGGCGAGCAGACCATCAGGTCGACTTTGCCGGTGAAGGCGCCGGCGGCAGCCATCACCTTCTCGAGCTCGGCGATCGAGCTTTTCAGTCCGTTCATTTTCCAATTTCCCGCCACCAGCGGGCGACGCGCTGA
>JBAPYK010000265.1:0-1975 GCA_049284695.1 Rhodoplanes sp.
AGCGTCTCCACGACGAGATCACGGCCGACTACACCGACATGATCTACGCCGCGACGCCACAGGACATCGCCGACCGGCGAAAGGCGTTCATCCGCAAATGGCGGCTGCGCCACAAAGCCGTTGCAGACAGCCTCGAGGAAGCCGGAGATGCGTTGTTCGCATTCGCCGCGCTGCCACCATCGCAGTGGAAGAGCGCGCGAACAACGGATGAGATGGACAAGTGTTTTTTTGTGACGAGTCGCGGAAGTTCCCCATTATGTTCTTTGGTTCGACCGCGCCGCAGGTGTTCTTCCGTCCCGACCGCTCCTTTCACAGCCGCCGCGCGCAGGGGCGGTCAAGGCTGGCCGCGCTCAGCGCGGCCACCGCAAGGCTTGGCCTTGATCGGCCCGAGCACGGCGGCATGCTCGATCAGATCGGGAGTGCAAGGCCCCCGAGGGCTGGTGCGACTGGAAATGAACCGCGCAGGCAGCTATTCTCGTCGCGCGCGGGCGACCTCGTGGCGAAGAGCGACGCGTCGGCTGGAAGCGCCGCCGGGCAGCCTCATCTGTGCCCTGCCGATTTGAGGCGCCCGCGCGCCGGGTCCTTTGGACGTCGTGGTTTCCACTGCGCGACGAGGCGTTCGTAACTTCGCTCGGCCTGGGCGGCGACCAGCATCTCCTGCTCGCGCAGCGCCTTGACGTTATAGGCGTACGCCGGCCCACGCCGACTGCCCTTCTGTTGCGGATGTCCAGCCTGCAGCTCCATCGCACGCGTCTTGTTGGCGACCAGCGCCGGGCGCACCCAGAGATAATCCTCGTCCTTGGTCAACAAATGCCAGCAGAGCACGGTGAGCTTGCGGGCCACAGCCACAGCAGCGATCTGATGGCCGCGCCTGGCGCGGATACGCACGAAGAAAGCGTGCAGAGGTCCGGGCGCCTTAGCCGCCGCCCACGCCGCTTCCACCAGCATGGCACGGGCGTGACTGCGGCCGACCTTGCTGATGCGCCCGTGATGGGCAGCACCCAGTCCGGACTGCCATACCCGCGGATTAAGCCCGAAATAGCTCACCAGCTTCTGCGGGCTCTTGAACCGGCTGATGTCACCGATCGCCGCGACAATCCCGGCTGCGACCGTGAGATTCACGCCGGTGATCGTGATCAGCCTTTTGACCGCGGGATCGTCGATTGCGGCCTGTGCGATCTCGCGGTCGAGGACGGTCAGGTCCTCCGCCAGCCTATCCAGTTCCCGCACGTGCCGGTCCACGGCTGCGCGCTCGTCGTCCGGCAACGGCTGACGGGCCAACCACGCCCTGCCGCGTGCTCCGAACAGATCCGCATGCGGGCACTTCGGGATCAAGTGCGCGTGCAGGATCGAATGCACCTCGTTCTTGATCCGCGTGCGATGCCGCACGACCTGGTAGCGTCGCGCCGCCAGCCGGCGCTTGCGTTCGGTGGCAGCGTCAGGCGTCCAAATCTGCGGCAGATAACCGGCTGCCTGCAGACTGGCGAGCGTACCCGCATCGATCTTGTCGGTCTTGACGTGCGCTTGCGCGATCGCCTTCACCTGCAAAGGATTCGCGATGATCACCCGCGCCACAAACGGGGTCAGCACGCGCGAAACCGCCATGCTGTTGCCGGTCGCCTCGATCACCACTTCATCGGTCGACCGCAGACTCTTGCCCAACCCTTCGAGGGCGGTCCGGGTCATGTCGACCCGGCCGGCATGTCGAAGGATGCCGTCTTCCCAGATCACCACCTCGCCGAAGGTTCGGTGAACATCGATGCCAATCACACGTCGCATGCGCGTCTCCCTTTGGTCGGTCATGACGGGAGCGGCGGGCGACACGACAACTACGGATTCGCGCTCACGGCGCAACCGGGCGAGTCGCAGAGGCGGCCAGCTACAAACACGAGCTCACAGCTCATCGTACGCGTCGGCCTGCCCGCACCTTCGTGCTCCCGGCGCCTCTGTCCCGGATGGTCGCACCATACGCCGC
>JBAPYK010000266.1:0-10535 GCA_049284695.1 Rhodoplanes sp.
TAAGGTGGGATCGGCCGAAATCCGAGACCGACGTAAAGCGCACGGGCGGCGTGCATCGAGCCGAGCGTATCGAGCACGATCCTGCTGATCCCGGCCTTCCGAGCGTCGGTGATCACCAAGCTCGCGAGGTCGCGCGCGATGCCCAGGCCTCGGAAGGCTGGCCGCACATAGAGCCGCTTCATTTCGGCGAGGCCCGGTCCGATTGTCCGGCGAGCGACCACCCCGGCCGGTTCCCTCTCGCTCCAAGCCAGGAACACGCAGCCGGACGGCCGCGCATAATTGCCCGGCAAAGAGGCGAACTCCTCTTCGACATTCTGGAAGCTGACATCGACGCCGAGGGCGCCGACATATTCGCGGAACAATTCCTCGACCACGCCGCGGTCTTGCGGCCACCGCGACTCGCGAATGGCGTAAACGCCTTCGCGGACCGCCCGCCCCGTCACGTATTCATCGATTCGAAGAATTCGCCGTTGCTCTTGGTGTTGCGCAGCTTGTCGAGCAGGAAGTCGATCGCGTCCATCACACCCATCGGGTTGAGGATGCGGCGCAGCACGTAGATTTTCTTGAGCTGATCCTGCGGGGTGAGCAATTCTTCCTTGCGGGTGCCCGATCGGGTGATGTCGATCGCCGGGAAGGTGCGCTTGTCCGCCACCTTGCGGTCGAGGATGATTTCCGAATTGCCGGTGCCCTTGAACTCTTCGAAGATCACCTCGTCCATGCGGCTGCCGGTGTCGATCAACGCGGTTGCGATGATGGTGAGCGAGCCGCCCTCCTCGATATTGCGCGCCGCCCCGAAAAATCGTTTCGGGCGCTGCAATGCGTTGGCGTCGACGCCGCCGGTCAGCACCTTGCCCGAAGACGGCACCACGGTGTTGTAGGCGCGGCCGAGGCGGGTGATCGAGTCGAGCAGGATCACGACGTCGCGTTGGTGTTCGACCAGCCGCTTCGCCTTCTCGATCACCATTTCGGCGACCTGGACGTGGCGCGATGCCGGCTCGTCGAAGGTCGAGGAGATCACCTCGCCCTTCACCGAGCGCTGCATGTCGGTGACCTCCTCCGGCCGCTCGTCGATCAGGAGAACGATGAGGTAGCACTCCGGATGATTGGCGGTGATCGAGTGGGCGATGTTCTGCAAGAGCACTGTCTTGCCGGTGCGCGGAGGCGAGACGATCAGGGCGCGCTGGCCCTTGCCGATCGGCGCTACGATGTCGATGACCCGCGCGGACAAGTCCTTCTTGGTCGGGTCCTGCACCTCCATCTTTAGCCGCTCGTCGGGATATAGCGGAGTGAGGTTGTCGAAGTTGATCTTGTGGCGCGCTTTGTCCGGGTCCTCGAAATTGATCGTGTTGACCTTGAGCAGCGCGAAGTACCGCTCGCCCTCCTTCGGGCTGCGTATCTGCCCTTCGATGGTGTCGCCGGTGCGCAGGCCGAACCGCCGGATCTGCGAAGGAGAGACGTAAATGTCGTCCGGGCCCGGCAAGTAGTTCGCTTCGGGCGCGCGCAAAAAGCCGAACCCGTCCTGCAGCACCTCGACCACGCCTTCGCCGATGATCTCGACGTCCTTCTGGGCGAGCTGCTTGAGAATAGCGAACATCAGCTCTTGCTTGCGCATGGTCGAGGCGTTCTCGACCTGGTGCTCGTCAGCGAAAGCCAGCAATTCGACGGGAGATTTGGTTTTTAGGTCCTGTAGCTTCATTTCCCGCATACGGGTGATTCCTGTCGGTCGAAGGGGGATAAAAGGTCCGATCGACACTCAGAGGGAAAAAACCGCAGGTCTGGGGAGGGTACGGGCTTACGCCTCTAGGTCCCGATGTGCGAAACGGTCCGTTCGGACCCTGCTCGCCCACATCCGCCTGCGTTCTGGGGAGGTTGAGTAAACATAGGTAAAGACTGCAGTGGACGCAAGAGCGCGCCGCATTCTCCCATCACATTGGCTTGACGACCGCCAGAATGATCGCCGTGATCGCGAGCACCGCGCCCGCGAGATTGGCCACGACGTAGAATTGCGCGCCTCGGCCGTCCGCGCCGGCGGCAAAGGTACGCGCGGCACGCACGACCCAGCCATGCACGGCTGACAGGACGACGACCACCGCGATCTTCGCCTGTAGCCACCCGCTCGAAAACCAGGCGCCGTCCCAGGCGAGCCAAAGCCCGACGCCCCAGGTGATCACCATTGCCGGATTGACGATGCGTTGTAGGATTTGCCCCTCGAGCGCGCTCAACAGCTGCGCTTGCGGCGACCCTTCTCCGGCTCGCGTATGCCAGACAAACAAGTAGAGCACGGCGAGCATTCCGCCGATCCAACCGATCACCGCGACCACGTGAAGGGCCTTGAGCCACGGATACAGGTTCGGCGCCGCGACAAGCACAAGCGTTGCCGCAAGAACGAGCGGCGCGGCAAGTCCAACCGCCGCCCGCACCGCTATCCTGCGCTTATCTCCCGCGAGCGAAGGTTCTCTCACCGATCATCGTCCCCGGACCCGGCGCAGCATCTGCTCCACATGAGCGACCGGCGTCTCCGGAAGAATGCCGTGTCCGAGATTAAAGATGAACGGGCCCTCCGCAAACGCAGCCAGCACGGCATCAACCGCACGATCGAGTGCCTCGCCGCCGGCGAGCAAGGCAATCGGATCGAGATTGCCTTGTACCGCAACGCGACTTTGTATTTCCCTGCGCGCGAAATCGCGATCGATGCTCCAGTCAAGCCCCACCGCGTCAACCTCGACCCGTTCAACATAACGCAGAAGCGAGGCCCCGGCCCCACGCGGAAAACCGATGATTTTGCCGCCGGGAACGCTGGATCGAACCCCCGCGACGATCCTGCGCATCGGTTCGACGCACCAGCGTTCGAACTCCTCCGGCGGCAGAATGCCCGCCCACGTATCGAACACCTGAACGGCGTCAACCCCCGATTTGAGCTGCCCGACGAGGTAATCGATTGACGCATCCGTCAAAGCATCGATGAGACGGGCGAACCCTGCCGGGTCCCGATACGCCATCAGTCGCGCTGGGCCCTGATCGGGAGTTCCCTGTCCCGCCACCATGTAGGTGGCAACCGTCCAGGGCGCGCCGCAAAATCCAAGCAAAGCGACGTACGCTGGCAAAGCGGGTTTCACCCGCCGGATCGTCTCGAATACGGGAGCCAAGGTGCTCAAGTCCAGCCGTTTGGCAAAGGCCGCGACGTTGTCGCCATCAATTGCCGGGGTAAGACGTGGGCCCTCGCCGGTCACAAAGCTCACGGTCTGACCAAGCGCGTGCGGAACAACGAGGATGTCGGAGAACAGGATTGCAGCATCCAAGTTGAACCGCCGGATTGGTTGAAGCGTGACCTCGGTCGCGAGCTCAGGCGTAAAGCAGAGATCGAGAAAACTCCCTGCCTTCTCGCGGACGGCCCGATACTCCGGCAAATAGCGTCCCGCCTGCCGCATCATCCATATAGGTGGAATGACACATCGTTGTCCGGCGAGAACGTCGAGAATCATTCGCCTGGTCTGAAGCTCCATTCTTGTCACTTCAACCAATAAAGAGATATCTTAATTGTTGAGTCTATTAGAAGGGGGATAAGGCTCATGACTGGCTTTCCACATCCTGACAGATAGTTCTTCTCGATTTGCCCACGCGCTATCCCCTACGCCCCCGGTGATGCCTGGACGATGCAATCCTTTGATGCGTCGAAGCTTTGACCCAAGTTCCGAAGCTGTCCGACTGCCATTGCCGCTATTCACACTGAGGGAGTATAAGGCGGGCCGGATTGTCCAACGCTGTGAACATGTGGGTGGGATACCTCTGATCAGGTCGTATCTTTTCCGAGATCTGCCTGTGATGCTCCTTTGTCCCCAGTCGCACACAGTCGATAGGAAACGATGACTGCAAAACCGGCGAGCTTCTTCCACCTACATTTGATTTCGGATTCGACGGGAGAGACTCTCGTGACTGTGGCCCGCGCCGCGCGGGCTCAATACACGAACGTGTCTGCGGTCGAACATGTATATCCCGCGGTGCGCAGCAACAAACAGCTCGATCCGGTCTTGCAGGGGATCGAGGATGAACCAGGCGTCGTCCTTTACACCCTCCTTGACGACGCGCTGATCGCGCGGCTCGAGGAGAAATGCCACGATCTTGGATTGCCGTGTCTATCAATTCTAGGTCCGGTCCTTCAGTTGTTTCAATCGCATCTTGCGACTGAATCGACTCAGCAGATCGGGGCGCAACACGTTCTCGACTCGGAGTATTTCAGGCGCATGGATGCGTTGAATTACACGATGATGCACGATGACGGGCAATTGACTGACGATCTCGAACGGGCCGACGTCGTGCTGGTGGGTGTGTCGCGCACCTCGAAGACTCCGACTTCGATCTACCTCGCCAATCGTGGGGTGAAAACGGCGAATGTTCCGCTTGTGCCTGGCGTACCGATTCCGCCCCATTTGGAAGCGCTGGAACGGCCGTTGATCGTCGGGCTCTACGCCAGCCCCGAGCGCATCGTGCAAATCCGGCAGAACCGGCTCCTAGGGCTCAATAGCGGCCAGGAGGATGGCCAATACGTCAATCGTGATGCGGTCGCCGAAGAAGTGATATTCTCTCGACGGTTGTGCGCCAAACACAATTGGCCGCTCATCGATGTGACGCGGCGCTCGATCGAAGAAACCGCGGCCGCCGTCATCGCTTTGCTGAGAGAGCGGCGTCGGCAACCCGCTTCATAACCGCCTCTGTCGGCTTAGTCATGCTTTGGCTTGCGGCGCATCCCCTGATCCTGGCGTCGCGCAGTCAAGTTCGCCGCGCTTTGCTCGAAGCTGCGGGCATTCCCATCAAATCAATCCCGCCCGACCTGGATGAACGGGCCGTCGAAGCGCGCGCGGGCTACTCCCTCGGCGCATCCGATGCAGCGCTTTTGCTCGCCCGAGAAAAAGCGCGATCGGTCGCAGCGCCAACGCCCGGTCAGTACGTGTTGGGCGCCGACCAGACGCTGGCATTGGGTCGAGCGCGCTTTACCAAGCCAAGCGACATCGAAGCCGCACGCGAGCAATTGCGCGCGCTGAGCGGCCGAACGCACGAGCTTTGTTCAGCGGTTGCCGTCGCCAAGGATGGCCGGGTGATTTTCAGCCACTGCGAGGTGGCGCGGATGACGATGCGGTCATTGTCCGAGCGGTTTATTGAGGCCTATCTCGCAGCCGCGGGATCGGCGGTGACCTCCAGCGTCGGCGCCTACCAACTCGAAAAGCTTGGAATCCATTTGTTCGAGCGGATCGAGGGAGATCACTTTACGATCCTCGGACTGCCGCTGGTTCATTTGCTTGCCTTTTTCCGCCGGGAAGGATGCCTCGCCGCATAGCGGTTTTGCGAGACCAGAGGTCCGTCACAGGAGCGGAATTGCGGGAGTAGCTTCTCGATGATCGTGATCGGCCTGACCGGGTCAGTGGGAATGGGCAAGTCGGCGACCGCCCTTATGTTCGCGGAAGCGGGCGTGCGCGTGCATGACGCCGATGCCGCCGTTCACCGGCTATACGAGGGCGACGCGGTCGCGCCGATCGAAGAAGCCTTTCCGGGCGTGACCTGCGCCGGCAAGATCGATCGGGAAAAGCTCGCCGCCCGCGTTCTGAACGACGCGGCGGCGCTGAAGCGGCTTGAAGCGATCGTACACCCCCTGGTGCGCCGCGCGGAGGAGCAGTTTCTCGCCAAGGCGGAGGCCGAGGGCGCCCATTGCGCGGTTCTCGACATTCCGCTGCTTTTCGAGACGGGGGGCGATCGGCGCGTCGATGTCGTGGTCGTGGTCTCCGCGCCGCTCGAAGAGCAGCGCCGCCGCGTGCTGGCGCGTCCGGGAATGACGGAAGAAAAGTTCGCAAGCTTGCTCATCAAGCAGCTTTCCGACGAGGAAAAGCGCCAACGCGCCGATTTTGTCGTGGATACCTCGCAGGGCTTCGATTCCGCGCGCGCCCAAGTTCGTGCCATTCTGCAAGAATTGGAGAGAATGCCGAAGCGGCGCAGGTGATTCGCATCCAGGACGGATTCCGCCGCGCGCGGGTGGGCTTCGGTCGGTCAATGCGGTGGAACGGACTGCAATGCATCTCCGCCCCGCGTGCAGGTAAGGGCCATGTTGCGGGAGATCGTGTTCGACACGGAAACGACGGGCCTCGACCCCTATCAGGGGCATCGCTTGGTCGAAATCGGCTGCGTCGAATTGGTCAACCGCATCCCGACCGGCCAGATATTCCATTGCTATTTCAATCCGGAACGGGACATGCCGGCGGAAGCTTTCGCGGTGCATGGGCTGTCTTGCCAATTCCTGGGCGAAAAGCCGTTATTCGCCGAGCTGGCGGGCGATCTCCTCGCCTTTCTGGGTGACGCCCCGCTGATCGCGCACAACGCCGCCTTCGACCTCGGCTTTCTCAACGCCGAACTGGAGCGGGTGAAGCTTCCGCCGCTTCCCCGCGCGCGCCTGATCGACACATTGTTGCTTGCACGGCGCAAATATCCGGGCGCGCAGAACCGGCTCGATGACCTCTGCCAGCGCTTTCGCGTCGACAACTCACACCGCACGAAGCACGGCGCATTGCTGGATGCGGAGCTGCTGGCCGAAGTCTATCTCGAGCTGATCGAGGCCCGTCAGGCGCAGCTCGGGCTCGAAACGGCGACGGCGGCGCCGATTGCAGCCACGTCGGCGGTCGCACGGACGCCCATCCGTGCCGTCGCGTTGCTGCCGCGCCTGTCCGTTGAGGAACGATCGTCCCATCGCGCGTTCGTCGCGACGCTGGGACCCCAGGCGATCTGGCTCGACTACCTGGCGACCGCGGCAGCCGAAACCGCTGGCAACGACGCGGCCAAGGCGGCGAGCTGAGACCGACCGGCCGCGGCCGGGCGGCTCCGCGCCCGGCGTAGCGGTCGGCTCACGTTTGCGGGGGCGCCGCGGGCGGCGGCTGTTGGCCTTGCAGGCTCGCCATCTTTTGTTGATACAGCGCGACGAAGTCGATGGGATCGAGCAGAAGCGGCGGGAAGCCGCCGTTCACCACCGCACTTGCGACAATTTCCCGCGCGAAGGGAAACAGGAGCCGCGGACACTCGATCATCAGGAGCGGAGGGACGTTTTCTTGCGGAATGTTCTGCAGGCGGAAGACGCCGGCATAGAGCAGGTCGAACCCGAACAGCGTCGAGCCGGTAACCTCGGCCTTGCCTTCCAGTTTCAGCTCGACTTCGAAGTCCGTGGCCGACATCGGCTTGGTGTTGACGTTGATCTGCACGCTGATCGTCGGCTGCTGCGGCGGCTGCATCAACGCCCGCGGCGCGTTCGGATTCTCGAAGGAGAAATCCTTAACGAACTGGGCAAGAACGTTGAGCGAAGGCCCCGCCGGGGGCTGCGGCTGCGGTCGGGCCGGCGTTTCCCCGCCATTTGTGGTCGTGGACATATGGTCTCCTCGCCACCTGTGAGATGTCGCGCCAGCGGACGCCGGCCGTCGGGGCTGTGGCTAACACAGCCGTTCGGACGCGACAAGGAGCCTCGCCGGGTCCGGCGGCCAGCGCGAGGAGCTTAGCGATTGTGCTGCCGGGACGCGCGATGAGGGTTGGCGAGGCAGGCGCGGTGGGCTAAACTCAAGGCCGAACGGCATCCGCCCCTAGAACGACGAAGCAAGCGTGCCTAGATCATTACAGCGGAACCCGCGCGATCGGCACGTGTTGGCCCTCTAAAGGGCGTGCCGATCCGTCCTAACCTCCGCGAGAGCATGTGAGACGTGTTCGATATCTATACAATCATATTCCTAGCGCTGGCCGTATTCATCTTTCTGCGGCTGCGGAGCGTCTTGGGCCAACGCACGGGCCGCGAACGACCCCCCTATGATCCGTTCTCGGCGCGCGATGCTGTGCGCAACGCACCGGGGGACAAGGTGGTTGCGCTTCCTCCCCGCGGCGGCGACGCGGTCGCCAAGCCGGTTGAGTCGAGCGAATCGGCCGACCGCTGGAAGGATATCAGCCCGCCCGGATCACCCGCTGCGGAGGGACTGCAGGCGATTGCCACCCAGGATAAAGGCTTCGACCCGCAGCATTTTCTTACGGGCGCAAGGGCTGCCTATGAAATGATCGTGACCGCCTTTGCCGACGGCGACCGGCGGGCGTTGAAAAATCTGCTCTCCAAGGAAGTGTATGACGGATTCGATGCGGCCATCCGCGACCGCGAGAATCAGGGTTACCGGGCGGAAACGCGGTTCGTATCGATCGATACCTGCGACATTATTGGCGCGGAGCTTCGCGGCAAGATCGCCCAGATCACGTTGCGCTTCATATCGCAGCTTATCTCGGTGACGCGCGACCGGACCGGCAAGGTCGTTGACGGCAACCCGGATAAAGTGACCGAGGTGACGGACGTCTGGACATTTGCGCGCGACGTGTCCTCCCGCGATCCCAACTGGAAGCTGGTCGCGACCGAAGGCGGCCATTAGTTTCTCTGCGGGGAACCAATGAGCGCCGTGCGGCTGCGCCGGTTGGGCCTTTCCGCGACGTTGGCGGTTTTGCTTGGGGCGGCGGGGCCGGCCGAGGCGGCGCGCCGTGGACCGGCCATCGGCCCGCGACAGGCCGCACCTCCTAAAGCGGAGCTGCTCCAGCCCGAGGAGCCGGGACCGCTGCGCATCCCCGACTCACAGATCGAGCCGATCGAATTCTCCGATTTGCCGAATTGGGCGGACGACGATCATGCGAGCGCCTTCGCCGCGTTTCTCACAAGTTGCCGTCCGATTGCAAATGCAAGCGCGAACGCAAGCGCGCCCAGTGCTGCAAGCGCAAATGCACCGGATGCACGTCCGGTTCGGCCGGCGCTTGGCGCCGTTTGCCGCCGGGCGCTTGCCGCCGGCCCGCTGCGCGGCGAGAAGGCGCGCCGGTTTTTTGAGGAGAATTTCCGCCCGGTGCGCATCGCAAGGCTAGGCGAGAGTGCTGGATTCTTGACTGGATACTACGAGCCGATTGTCGAGGGCTCGCGGTTTCCCACCGGCATCTTCAAAGTCCCGATCTATCGGCGCCCGCCCGATCTGGTGGCCCCGGACGCTCCGCCCGGCGCAAGCTTTCCCAACCGCGGGCGCGTCGTTCGCATTACGAGCGCGGGGGAAAGCGTTCCTTATTATGACCGCGGAGAGATCGAGGACGGCGCGCTCGACGGGCAACGCCTGGAGATCTGCTGGGTGAGAGACCCGGCCGAGGTCCTCACCATCCAGATTCAAGGGTCGGCTCGCGTTCGGCTCGAAGACGGGACCATGCTGCGGATCAATTATGACGGGCACAATGGCTATCCGTACACGGCCGTGGGCCGCGTCCTGATCGACCGCAACATCATTCCGCGCGAGGAAATGTCGATGGCGCGCATCCGCGAATGGATGGCCGCCAATCCCCAGGACGCAAAAGAGGTGCGGCGGCAGAATCGGTCCTATGTTTTCTTTCGGGTGGTCGGGCTCACCGGCGATCGCGAGCCGGTCGGAGGCCAGGGCGTCCGGCTGACGCCTGGGCGATCGATCGCAGTTGACCGGGCGCTGCATGTCTACGGAACGCCGTTCTTTATCGAGGCGGAGCTGCCGCTCGAAGGGGCGCGGTCCGCCGATCCGTTCCACCGCACCATGATCGCGCAGGACACCGGTTCCGCCATTGTCGGACCGGCGCGGGCCGATCTTTATTTCGGCGCCGGCGACGACGCGGGGCGGGTGGCCGGCCGCATCCGTCAGCCGGGGCGGTTCGCCATGCTGGTTCCGCGGGAGATCGATCCTGTCGCGGCAGGCGCGCGCATGCCGCTGCCGCAGGTTCGGCCTGCGCCCGAGCCGGAAAAGCCGGCCAAGGCGCTGCGCCGCAGCGGACGCAAGGCGTTGCGGACGCCGTCACGCCACGGTAGCCGATCGAGGGCGTATCGCTGATCGCTCAGCGACGCCGCAAACACATGGTTGACGAGGATGAAACGCAAGCTGACGGACGAGGAGCGTCGGCTGTGGGCGAACGCGATGCGCACGGTCCGTCCGCTGCCGCCCGGTCGTGCGCCAAGCGAGCCGCCCGCGTTTGAGACGCCGGCTGCAAGCGAGATCAAGCGGCGCTTAGCGCATGCGGTTCTTGAACCGAGCCGGCCGGCCCATATCGGCCCGCGGCCGACGCCCGCGCTTGTGCCGCTGCCCCGGCGCGACAAGCAGCGGCTCGCGCGCGGGCATTTGCCCATCGATGCACGCCTCGACCTCCATGGCATGACTCAGACCGAGGCGCATGCCGCGCTTGCCCGCTTCCTTGGTAACGCGCAAGCCGGCGGAGCACAGTTCGTCCTAGTCATCACCGGGACCGGAGCGCGCGGTGCGACCGGTGAGCGCGGCGTGCTGCGGCGGCAGGTGCCGCTATGGCTCCATTTGCCGGAATTCCGTCCCTATGTGGTCGGCTTTGAGTCGGCCCACGCCGGGCACGGCGGCGAAGGCGCGCTGTACATCCGGCTGCGGCGGTCGGGGCCAAAGGTGCTTTAGAAAAACGGCTGCTCTCGCTCACCGCAAAAGGCGCCGCATAGCAATATCGCGCGGCGATCAGACGACTTC
>JBAPYK010000267.1:0-2644 GCA_049284695.1 Rhodoplanes sp.
CGACGCGGAACAGGTTCTGGTTCTGGATGATGATCAGGGTGTCGACCACCGCCTGCAGTTCGACGATGCCCTGCTCCGCCATCCGCATCCGGTGCTGGCCCTCGAAATGGAACGGCTTGGTGACCACCCCGACCGTCAGAATGCCGAGCTCGCGCGCAGCCCGCGCGATTACGGGAGAGGCCCCGGTGCCGGTGCCGCCGCCCATGCCGGCGGTGACGAAAACCATATGCGCCCCGGCCAGGTGATCGCGGATCTCGTCCAGGACCTCGTCGGCGGCGGCGCGGCCGACATCGGGATGGGAGCCGGCGCCGAGACCTTCGGTCACCTGCACGCCCATCTGGATGATGCGTTCGGCCTCCGACATTGTGAGCGCCTGGGCGTCGGTATTGGCGACGACGAAATCGACCCCCTGCAGCCCTGCACGGATCATATTGTTCACGGCGTTTCCGCCCGCCCCGCCGACCCCGAACACGGTAATCCGCGGCCTCAACTCCCGGATGTCGGGGATTTTCAGATTGATGCTCATGCCTGCCTCTTCGATACGGGGGCGTCGCCGACGCCGTCGAGTCTCGCCGGTCCGCCGCCAGCGGCTTTGGTGGATTTGACCTGGGTCAGCCCCTCGCGGTTCCAGCCGCCCAGAGCAACGTGAAAAAAAACGCCAAGGAATTCCTCAAAGGCCCGGCGCACTGTGCTCACCGGGCCACCTAGCGGAACCATGCTATTTTTTGGTTAACGCCAGGTTCACGCAGAAGGGAACCTCGATCTATTCCGATTTCGAGCGCAGCCGTGAGCGTACCGAGAAACCACGGCCCGTCGGACGATCGGTCTTGCCGTATTATCCCGGACCGCCGCCGCCGGAACGGCAGCGAGACGACGAGCAGCGCGAAGAACAGCGCCAACCCGAGACAGATTTCGGCGGGCGAGCGTCAGCAATTCGGCGCTACGGCGATACCCGCGAAGCCTGTGTGAGACGGCGCGGCCCGTCTGATCGAAGCGCTCGCAGAAAGTTGCCCCGAGGATCGTGCCCAAGCGGTCTAGCGGGTACTTGGCGAGCAACACGAGCACTACGCGGCCTTCGCTCGCGCGGTGTACTAACTCTGTACAGCTATCAATCGCGAGCCAGCAAGCCGCGCGGCTCACCGGCAAGCCGTTCGGTGACGGCGATGTCCTCGCGAGGAGTGCCGCGAGGAGATGTCACCTGCCAGGAAAAATGGCCAGATCAGACCCGTGAGCGCGCGCCACGCCGAAGTTGTACTCGTTTTCGAGCCATATGATCGCGATTCCCAGGCTTCGCGCGAGGTTCAATTCGCCGTAGCGCACGCGGCGCTCCCCACGCCAGCACGCCAGCACTGTCATAGTGAGACGGCCTAACCCCGAGCACCCCTATCGCGCGAGCGATTTCGTTCTGTGGCACAAACGCGACCTGGGCAGGCGGTCGCTTTTGCTCCTGCGCGCTTGCTTTACTTGAGGGAACTGCGCTTGCGCGCGATCTTTCAGGTTTGTTCGGCTCGAAGGCTGATGGCAACGTTGCGCTCTGGCGAGGGTGTACCCTGCGGGTTTCGGGCAACAGGCAACCCCGGCGGGCCCGGACACCAATGGGTCAAGGCGCGCTACATCGACCCCAATTTTTGAGCACTCTTGCGGCACAGCCCGAAAATCAAGCGGTGAGTTCCAGGGCACCGATCGGTCAGAGCAACCCAGCCATCCTCACGAGCGTCCGCGCACTCAAGGCCAGGATCAGGCTTCCCACCATCAGCATCAGCAATCGGTTCGATACGATCTTGACCAGGTAACCGGCGAACGGGGCGCTGACGAGCCCGCCGAACACCAGCGGAATCACCGGCGCGAGATCGGCTAATCCGAGCGTGACGATGAAGGTCGCCGAGGTCGCGAGCGTGACGAAGAACTCAGTCAGATTGACCGAGCCGACGACGTAGCGCGGGACGTGGCCGGCGCCGACCAGCGTGCTTGTCACGATCGGACCCCATCCACCGCCGCCGACGGCGTCGAGCACGCCGCCGCTGAAACCGACGACGAGCATGCCACGCTGAGTCGGCTCAACAGTGGTGAACTTGCGTATTGCGCGCGCAAGAATCAAAACGCCCATCAAAGCGAGATAGACCATGACGAAGGGCGCGATCACCTTGCCGTCCACATTGGAGAGCAAGGTCGCGCCGAGAATGCCGCCGATCGTCCCCGGGATGGCGATGCGCCGGACGATGGTCCAGTCGACATTGCGATGCCACCAGTGCGATGCGCCGGATGCTGCCGTCGTGAAAATTTCGGCGATATGTACCATGGCGCTCGCCTGCGCCGGCGCAGTGCCGAAGCTCAGCATGACGGTCGTGGCTGTTACCCCAAATGCCATGCCGAGCGCCCCGTCTACCAGCTGGGCGAGCAACCCCACGAAGAAGAAGAGCAACCAGGACTCGTCCACGCGCCGCCCCTGCAATTCGTCACCGGCACCAATAACCACGGGGAGCGTCGAAATCGGCCGCCTCCCGCCGCTTTGTAGCGCTATCGGCGGCGCGGATGAAGCATTGGATGGCATCAGATCTCTCCGGCCTCGATTTGCTCGTGATCCAGATCGATGGCATTCATATGGACGAAGATCTGATCCTGGTTGCAGCGATCGGTGTCGACG
>JBAPYK010000268.1:0-14074 GCA_049284695.1 Rhodoplanes sp.
AACCTTCGTCAAGGATCCACGCGAGGTGGTGAAGCCCGGCGACATCGTCCGCGTCAAGGTCCTGGAGGTCGACATACCGCGCAAGCGCGTCGCGTTGACGTTGCGGCTGGATGACGAACTCGGCCCGACCGACCGTGCCGGCACCGCCGCGCCGCGCAATGACAGCGTTCGTCCCGCGTCTCGTGGCCCATCGCGCAGCGCGGCGCCCAGGGGCCGCGAGGAACAAGGCGGCGGCGCGCTCGCCGATGCGCTGCGCCGCGCCGGGTTGGCGGAGAAACGGAAGTAGCAACCGATCACGGTCAGAACGGTTCGGGCCGCGCGAACTTATCGGTGGCGAAACCGGCGAGGCCCGTGAGTTTGCCCCAGCCAATGCGCGCCGCCGCGCAGGACGCGGCCGACGTGCAGCGCATGCAAGCCTAGGCAGGGCAATCCGCCGCGCTCGCGCGCGACGAGCCAGCGGCCAACGTCGTTCGCCGATTATGGGAAGAAGCGCGCGATCTGCTGCGCTGATGGGCTCCCCAATTCCGATCCCGTGATCTGATCAGGCGCGTTTAGGCCAGCTCCCGGCGCTTGCGTTATGTTTGGATTCGCTCCTTGTGGTTCTCGCGGGCGCTCGGTCGATCTGGTCACGCGACAGGTGTCCGCATCGGTTCGCCGTGGGCGTCGGCTGCGAGACGCTTGCCTTCTCTTTGATGATAGGGTCGCCTAGGCACAGGGTCTTCGGGGGGTCATTTTGCAAGGTCCGGTGCCTATCGGTCGCGTGGGCGCCGGGACGAAGGTTCAAGAAGAGGCGCGGCATCGACAAAGGAGTGATGCATGACCACCAAGATTACCTATGAAGTCGTCGAGCATGACGGCGGTTGGGCCTATCGTGTCAACGGCGTGTTCTCCGAGACCTTTCCGACCCACGCCCTGGCCCATGAGGCAGCCGAGCGAGCTGCTCGGGAGCATGTCCTCTCGGGGGAAACGACCGACATCTCCTACGAAGATGCCGAGGGTCGTTGGCATGACGAATTGGCAGCGGGCGATGATCGGCCTGAGACGGGCGTCAAAGACTGAACGGCGTTCCATGAGCAAGATACGTGGTCACATCGACAGTATCCACGACGTGAAGCCGAGCTCGGGATCGCGAATCCAACACTGCCGTTGGCGGAACAAATGGTTCGATCAGGGGATCGCCGGGACTGTACGGGGAGGCCCGGCCGATGATCCGCCCCTGCCACGAGCGAATCATGAACTTATTCGCAGAGATCTGTTGACCTGCAGCTAAAAGTGGCTGGCGCGTCTTACCCCGTTCTTTACCGCAAAGGAGCGGGAGCAATCCGGCTGCCCGCATCGGCTGTTCTTCTTCGCAGGTCGAGTTCTGCGACAACCTCGTCTTCCATCGCCGCGCGGGCACTGGGCAACTTCGGCTGCTTGATGCCAATCGAACAATAGGGCAGCCCAACAAATCACCGTGATCTTCGGTCGCAGGATCAGCAAACATTATCGAGGCAAGCTGCAAACCGAGATCGAAGACATGGACCTGCCCAACCCGGTGATTCGCAGCCGCTATGGCAACGGCTTCATCAAACAGTACGTTCGCGATCACCTTGCTGGCCCCTACGAGGTCGCCCCGCTCGATCTGACGCCGGATGTCCGGCATCTCCATACTGCGCGCGGTTTTCTGCCGCTCTTGCTGGGCAGCGATTTCACCAGAAGCCGGCCCAGCCGGGTGCCCTCTTGAGAACGTCACACCCGCAACAGGGCCGAGAGCTTGCATTACATTCAGCTTGGTATCGCCTTCACTCCTTCCTAGATCGGAAAGCACGCTGATCTGTCCTTCAGGAAATTGCGCCTTCACGAGATGCGCAACAACCCGCCCCAGATTATCGAGATACTTTGCTGGCGTATCGGCTGTCGGATCGTAAATCTTCCGGCCAAAACCAGCGTCATTGGTCATGATCTGCCAGCCAGGCCGAGCAATCGTACCAAGCTTGTTCTTAAGCATTTCGAGCGGACGTGTGGCGTAGCCAATGAATTCCTCGCCGAGGTGACTGTCCCACGTGCGGTCGCGAGCGCGTTGTGGCCGCGCGTCGACGGCGCCCGAGGGTTTCGCGTTCAGAGTAGAAAAAATATTCCCGGTAAAGGGCGGATAGACGAAGGGTGACAATAGTTCAGGTGTGGGTTGACGGGGGCAGCGGTTACTGATTGATTTCATTTATGATTTAGCTCAGAAAAAGTAAGTATTTTTTCGACCGCCCCGCCGGATGGACAGGCCTCCAGGTCCTCCGGCCTCCCCGTCCACGCCGATGCGCATTCCCGGTACCGGCCATGACCGAGGCCCTGGTCAGCGGCGACATGTAGGCGCAGTTGAGGAACGCGACGTCATCCGGAATGTCGAACAGATGGCGCGTATCGAACCGAGGCAGGGTATACACAGATGATGATGTGGTTTTTCAGGAAGCACCGAGAGCATTATCTCGAAAGGCGACGTACGTTGGCTTTGACCTTTTTGCGGTAACGCTTCACGAGGCCGTTGGCAGAGGCGGCCATAAGCGCCCACCTTCGTGAATGGCAGCAGCCATTTTCTCGGTCACCATAAGGCGCGCTTCTTGCCGCGCCTTCGTACCGCCGGCAGCGAGCTTCATACTCCGGAGCCAGATCACCCGTTGCGACTCTGCGGCGAGCATCGCCAAATTGCACCATAACCGAAACAACCTGGTCCTCCTTCCCTGGAGTGGAAGACGGCGCGATATTATTCCGATACTCGCCCGCAAGCTTAGCTGCCCGGGCGTAGCAATGATGCAGCCCTGATATGGTTTTTGGGAAGGACGGGTCGTGTTGTGACAGAATCGGTTGTCGTTTCCGAAAACTCCGTCCGTAGGATTCGCGATTGTCGGGGAATCAGAACATGATTGTCAGTTGATTCGCAATTGCCTTCCTATTCGTCCGCGTCCTGTGCGACTGTTTGAAATCGCGACGGCAGCTTGAGGCTGAAATTCTGGTGCTGCGGCATCAGCTGAACGTGCTTCACCGGCGTGCACCACGTCGACTGCACTTGAGCTGGGCCGATCGCGCGCTGTTCGTTTGGCTCTATCGGGGGACCTCGACACTCTCGTCCGCGCGGTCGGCCTCAAAGCCGGATGGCAACGGTGCCAAACGAGAACAAAATCCCCACTACCGCCACTATAACGGTCTAATGAAAACGTTGATGTCTGTGATCGTGGCGACGGCATTACCGAGTGCGATATCATGTCCATCATGTACAACTTCTGCCTTTCGCACAGCCTTTGGCCCGTGTGCGTGAAACTGAAAAAGCGTTTAGGGAGGCGTAAATGACTGCCGGCACACACGCCGTGAAAGCGATCGCCGCGGTTATGGTTCGACACGTCGATCGCCAAATCATCGAGAAGATCGTGGACGAGCTTCTTGATATCCCTGGTAACGCCTCGTTTCGAGAAACAATTCGCCGCTTGGCGGATGAACTGCGGTCGAATGTGAAAGTGAACTCATGAGTTATCAGGATCAAGGGCAATGGTTCGACGCCTTGGCCGGGCCGGCATTCTCGCGGTTGCGCCGGGGACCGTCCTTGCCAACGAAGAAAGCAATTATTTCGCTCCGCTGCAATGCGTTCACAGCAGGGCGCCGGGCCGGCATTCTCGCGGTTGCGCCGGGGACCGTCCTTGCCAACGAAGTTGATACCGCGTTTTCGAAGATACTGTTCAATGGCCTCGTGCATGAGGTCTTCATCCTCTCACGCCGAGAAAATGCCTCGGTTTCAAGACGCCATTCCACGCGATCCTCAAAGAGCTTGGCAAAGACGTCCAAATTCGGTTTTCATAGCCCGTTGCACCTCGCTCCAGAATTCACGGGTGCCCGGGTATGTCCCGACTTTCCGGAGACGTGCCTAGCTCGTCGCGATCCATCTCAGATATTGGGTGCGAGCACATAGCATTTCCGAAAGTAGCTCGGTGACGATCTGCTGATGGTTATAGAGCCACCGCGGTAGGCACCGGCGGCGCCAGTCGGACGCGGACTTGATCGTAAACCGGAATTCCGGCTTCGATTCCAACTTCCATGCTGATAGCTAGACAGTAGGGGGTCTGACCGGCCAGATTGCCCGCACTAGCGCGACACGATACGCGCAGAAGCAAGTGGCCATCATCGACAAAGACCGACGCTGCTTCTCCCGTCCTCCGTTCATGGAACACGGTCCCTCTGACGGTGGCCTTGTCCGTGGGCTGAAGGGCACGCTCCGGCGCGATCCAGTATTTTTCGTCGCTGCCCAATGTCACATCGAGCGCCGCCATCCGGTATCCCTGATGGCGCGGATTGACCGGCGAAAACCAGGCAAGGGTGATCGTCAACGTCCGGAACGCGCGGAAGCCGTCAAGACCCTCCGGCAGCGGAATCTGGTATATACAAAAGACTGCTATCGGGGGCGATCGTGCCGACACCAAGAAGCGTCGCGCGGTTTTTAGCGCAATCAAGCACGCGATCTATTTTCGGGACGTCATAGCCCAGAAGCCGCGCAATGTCATCGCGCCGAGCAAAATGCGATCCTGTGCCCTGCGGCTGGAACAACCCGTCGAGATCTTTATTGCTTGCCCCTCGATTGGCCGCTGCGCAATTGACGGTGCCTCGCATAGCTTTTACCACACCTTCGATGCTGGCAAGCATCGCAAGTGTCCATTCGCGGCATGGCTGCCCAATCTGCTCGGCCGCACCGAGCGGTCAAGTCCCAAAGCCGCTTCGCGGCGCGCCCAAGGCGCGGGACTTGACGGCCTTCAGGCAGGAGCTTTTCACGACGGAGATTATAGAGAGCCGGGACCAGAAGACGCCTGGTCAAATCTCCGGCGGCTCCGAAGATTACAATGACGCAACGGTCCGCCAGTGGCGCGTCCGGTTTCAATTCAGCGCTGGCTTCATAGTTCAATATGGCCGCCGGCCCCCACTCAGTTCCTCACCGTAGAAGGTCTTATCGTCACCGGATCGCGGTCGATCACCCCGCACTGATGCCCTCGTGAACGAAGGTCGAGAAACGATATTGCGGCGCATGCCAAGCGCATCGCTGTTCGCTCTCTGCTCAGCTTTGCGATCGCTCAGCGGCTTGTGAATTGGTCGCTCTATTGTCCTCGAAGTTCGAAATCTGCACCTTCGCTGCCGCAAGCACCTTGTCGGGATTAAACCCGAATTTCACCAGTAGATCTTTGAGCGGCGCCGAGCTGCCGAACGTGCGCATGCCAACCTTTGCGCCCATCTCCCCCACATAGCGATCCCAGCCGATCACTGAACCCAGCTCCACCGAATAGGCTCAGTTTTCTACTGTTTTCTACCGGAAACATCGGGTAGAGATCAAGCCTAAGAAACGCCGGCATCCTGGTGGTTAGACTCAATCAGATACTCCCTCCCTTGCAAAGCGCACGCAGAAAGCAGATCCTGGCCGGCGCCCCGCACGGGCTGATGGCCGACAGCCATTACTGGCGCCCCTCCGCCGACATCATCCTGGACTGGCTGGGGCGGCAAGAATCGCGTGAGCCACGCCGCGTTAGGGTCAGCAGTAGGGGCGGCGAGAGACGCGACGTGCCGTTCCAGGCGTGCGACGCCGCGCGCAAAACCGGGGAGCCCCGACGTCGAGCCGTCCCGTCTTAATATTAGGTCGGTTTAATCTCACTTCGTGGATTGGATTTGCGAAAGGCACAGGTCTTCGGTGGCGGCGCAGCCAGTGTATCGGGGCGTGTCTCGCAGAATGGCCGCGTCAGCGTGTCGGTCTCCAACGGACAGGGGAACGCATACGGGTCCGGGAGGCTATCGCGAAATAGCGGAGGTGGGAGTTGGCGCGGAAGCGGTCCGTCGGGAGCCTGCTCCGGAAGCTGGAGCGCGCAGCGGGGTTGAGCCGCCTGCCGTTGCAGGCGCTCGAGTTTTTCGCGGACTTCCGGAACGATCGGCGGCTATAGTCGCGAGCAGATCAGAATGCAAGAGGCCGCTGCCAGTTCTCTGTAGGTTGCGCAGCGCCCTCTGCGATGAGCGGCGGCCAGTTCGCGGCCTCGCCTCACCAATGTTGCCTTTCCGCTACGCCTCCGTTCAAACTTGCGCTTCTCGCAGTCAAGGGGACGGTAGCGCTAGACGCGCTCAGCGCCGCCGGTGAGGCGAATCTCACGGGCAAGCCTGTGATCGACGTGACCAACCCGATCGCGGACGCACTTCCTGTCAACGGCGTTCTGAAGTATTTCACTTCTCTCGATGAGTCGTTGATGGAGCGTCTACAGCGCGCTTTCCCGGACGCAAAATTCGTCAAGGCTTTCAACTCCGTCGGTAATGCATTGATGATCAATCCGCAGTTCAAGGGCGGCACGCCGACGATGTTCATCTGCGGCAACGACGAAACGGCAAAAGAGATCGTGCGCGGCATTCTCGACCAATTCGGCTGGGAGGCGGCCGACATGGGCAAGGCCGAGGCCGCCCGCGCCATTGAGCCCCTTTGCATGCTCTGGTGCATCCCGGGCTTCATCCGCAACGAATGGAGCCATGCGTTCAAGCTGCTGCACCAGGAATGAAGGAATTCAAGCGCATATGAATACCGGGTCTATCATCGTTGTGACCGGCGGCAATCGCGGTATCGGGTTTGAAATCTGCCGCCAACTGTCTGGTCGCGGGGCCCGGGTCGTCTTGACGGCGCGGAAACCGGAGGCCGGCGCGGCGGCGGTGAAGAAACTAGCCGCGCAGAACCTCGCGACGCAGTTTCACCCGCTCGATGTCACGGCAACGGAGAGCCTCGCGGCGCTGCGCGATTTTCTCGAGCGCACCTGTGGCCGACTCGACGTTCTGATCAACAACGCCGGCATCATTTCCGAAGGCGACGCCCCCGGTCTTGAGGTCGACATGGCAACCGTCCGCGCCACGCTGGAAACGAACGCGCTCGCGCCGTTGCATCTGTCGCAAACGCTTGTGCCGTTGCTCAAACGCAGCAAGTCCGCCCGTATCGTGAACGTATCGAGTGGCATGGGCGCGCTGTCGGAAATGGAGGGCGGTTACGCAGCCTATCGCATCTCTAAGACGACGCTAAATGCCGTTACCACAATACTGGCGGCCGAATTGCGCGGCGCGGTCGCGGTCAACTCGGCCTGCCCGGGCTGGGTCAGGACCGACATGGGCGGCCCGAACGCCGAACGTGATGTTGCGGAAGGCGCGGCGACCGCCGTGTGGCTCGCACTTGATGCGCCGCAGGACCTGAGCGGAAAATTTGTGCGCGACGGCAAGGTCATTCCGTGGTGACGGCCAGATCGACTCGTCGCTGATATGCCCGCAATCGACGGCTTCACGAGCAGGGCGCGATGGGTAAGCTGATCGATCACCGTTGCTTCGACTGCTCGGGACCGCAGCCTCAAGGCGCCGCCGTCCGCAGCCGATTAGCGCAGCAGCAAGCCGCTGGAACTCACGCCGGTTCTTGTCGGGCCGTCCATCACCAAGAACCGGGGCATCATCGGCGAGGGTGACCTGATAGTTGAGCATCTCAACGATAGGCGCCGCTCGACGATCCTCGGAAACGGTAAAATCGATGCCGCTTCACCGTCTCGATGATCTCGGCTCGACACGGGCGCGTTCAAGGGCCGTTCGCCACGCATGGATGCCCCACGCGAGGCGCTGATCGAATGGAAAGCGAGGGCTGAGAAGGCAGCAATCAGAAATTTCAAAAGCCATATTTAGCCCCATGGCTTTAAGCCAGCTTCAGGCCAACTCTGGAAGCACGATTGATCAAGATCGCAAAACTCGGACGCAATACTGGATTCGCACGTATTTCCGACGGAGAACGGCGGCTGGCACGCGGGGGCCGCCTTCGGGCGGCCTTTTGCTGCGAAGCCCGCCGCGGAAGCTCGGCAAGTTGTGAGTTGCATCACGCCGGTTCGGGGGTACATCGCTTCGATGGCTGAGACACCCCGCGGGTTCCTCCAAGCCGGGGAGCGCGCGCTTCGGCTTTCAGAAAGGCGACCTGCGGTCCGCGGTGGGGAGACATTTGCCGTCCAAGGTCGCCAGCGCGCGCGTTTAATACACGGCCCGCCGGGGAGGCTCGGCGGGCTTTCTTGTGGATGCGATCGAGAAACCCTTTACCAAACAAACGATGATTGTTAATCATCCGGTTGCGTCGAGCGAGCGGGTTCTCGCCCCGAGGTCCAGCGCCCAAGCGACCAGAACTAAATTTGCGGCCGCACCATCGCCGCTTTCCGGAGGTCCGGGAACATGACGGCGAGCCGTACGGTATCGAACCGAGGGCAGTCCGACGGCCCGCCGGAGGGGGTCGTCGCACTCCCTCGGCCTGAGAACGTGGCACTTGCTCTGCGATTCCGCGCCCGCGGGCGTACCTCCGGGCTCGCGAGCCGCTCCCGGTCGGCGCTACCGACCAGTCATCGACAGCAGCTTGGCGATATTGGCGGCGATCCGGCGGGCCTCGTCGTGCGTGAGCACGCGGGCCTGCCGAGCCTTGTTCTCGTCTCGCCGGAAGTACGTGTAGGCGACGGCCTGCCCGTTGGCATCCTCGATGCGGAACGCTTGCTCAAGCTCGCGGACGGACCAGGGCGCAGGGAAGCGGCGGGCCATTCAGCATTTTATCTTGGCGATGTCCACATTGACGCTGCAGGCTTGAACGACGGCTTGGACTGCTCGCACGAAATCTCGGTCTTTCAATAGAGCGTGTTGATCCACGCCGGCAACATTGGCAACTGATGGAGACGAAAGATTCAAGATCAAAATGCCGACGTTCAGTGCAGTAGCCAAACAAACTAAGCCTAAGAGCATTCTCCTCGACATCGTCGATCTCCCTGCAAACGATATGTTCCTCGCTCGCTGTTGGCCCATCAGCCGGCGAGAACAGACACGACGAATTCATGCTGACACACCTCGCACGTCACGGCGAGCGAGCGCACGCCCCAACGAGCGCATGTTGCGGAGTGTCATCGGAGGGCCGGGAGGGGAAGGCATAACGAGCGGCTGGCTCGTTCATCCTGCACGCCCTCATCCGGGCGCTCGCGACCCCATCACCGCTCAAACCAGCTTGTTAACGAGCGACTAATGAAAATAGCACATCAGCTCCCGGCGCGTTTCTTGCAAGAAGGTCCAACAAAACGCGAATATTCGCGCCAGGTTCTAACGCGGATTTGAGGAGGGAAAATCTATGTCGAGCATGGACAACAACAGGGAGATCATTCGTCGCCTGGCGATGGCCTTCAATGAGAATAACCTTGACGTCATCGACGAGCTTATCGCACCCGACTTCGTCCTGCACGGCAATGCCATGGTCCCGGGGGGATTACGCGGGCCGGTAGAATTCAGGCAGCTTTGCGTGCGCCTGCGGGGCGCCATGCCGGATGCCTATCATCCCGTCGACAACCTGATTGCGGAAGGGGACCTTGTCCTCATCCATCTAATATTTCAGGGTACATTCACCAACGAATGGCAGGGCATCCGGCCCACGGGCGAGCGGGTGTCGTTTGGCCTTCTCAACTTTTGGCGCGTCAAGGATGGCAAGGCTGTCGAATCCTTCTGGAATCTCGACACGCTGGCCGTCATGCAGCAATTGCGTGCGGTCCCGTCCGCGCCAATAGAGTATCGGAGGGTGCTGAGGGAGCGACTGAGTGAAGACGGCCAGGAAGTGGTGTCGGAAGAGCCGGCGAACTTGGCCTTGGTCAGGCGCGCGGTCCATGAAGTCTTCAATCGGAGAAACCTGGATGTCGTCCAGGAGATTTTCGCCTCCAACGCCGTGATCTACCTGCCCAACCGCGATGTTCTTCATGGCTACGCTGGGGTCTCGTCCTTTATCGCCGCCGATCGCCACGCATTCCCCGATCTATTTTGGTTGACCGAGGACTTGAGCCCGGCAAGGGACATCGTCATTCATCGCTTCGTCGGCTATGGTACATTCACCAACGAATGGTTCGGAATTCCGCCGAACGGGATGCACGTGAAGCGTCCGGGAATTGCGACCTTCCGGGTCCGGGACGGTCGCGTCATCGAAGTTCGCATCTTCTGGGATAGCCTCGGCTTCATGCAGCAGCTCGGCGTCGTCCCCGCGCCTCAGTTTCCTGCACCGGACTTAGAGGCGAACAAGCGGGTGGTCCACAGAGTACACTTGAGCTGGAACGTCGAGCGGCGGGACATGAATATTGCTGATCAGCTACTTTCGCCCGATTGGCGGTTTCATCCCAGCGCCCAGCCAAACATCATATCACTTTATGGTCGCGAGGAGTTCAAATCCTGGGCCGGAGCACTCGTCAACGCCATCCCCGACTTCCGAGCGACGATTCACGATACGGTCGCCGAAGGAGACTTGGTTGCTCTTCGTTGGACTGTCGCAGGCACTCACACTGATGAATACATGGGAGCGGTTGCAACCGGTAATCACGTCGAGGTTACGGGAAGCAGCCTTTGGCGGGTCAACCGGGATGGACAAAACACCGATATCTGGTTTGTCATGGATACGCTTAACTTCATGCGTCAAATCGGTGCTATTCCAACCGCATGACTGACGACCCAACCGCCTGCGGTGCGTATTGGCATGCTCCGCGATCGAATCTGGCTCATCGGTCAGGTCTCACAGAATTGGCCGCCAGAAGCCAATGAGTCGAAGGTCCACAAGGTACGCGTTGCGGTCAAGCAGCCTGCAACGATCTGCAGAAGCTCGCGACCCCAAAGCCCCAAAAGCCGGCGACCAAGCCACAGTGATCGACTATCGCGAAGGGTCGCTTCCGGGCGGCCTTTTGCCAGCACACCGATAGCACACAAAAACCCATCGTAAACCGTGAAAACTAATCCAATGAAATCAACGACCCATTATCAGCGATCTGCCAACGAGGAACACCATGCGCGAATCTATCTCCGCGTCTCGACTGACGAGCAAACGACCGACAACCAGGAACGTGAACTCCGTGCCGCGGCAAGCCGCATGGGGCATGAGGTGGTCGAGGTGTACGCTGACAATGGGATCTCGGGCTCCAAGGGACGAGACAAACGCCCGGCCTTCGACAAGCTCCACCGCGACGCCGCGCCCGGCAGTTCGATGTGATCATGGCATGGTCGGTCGATCGGCTTGGACGTTCACTGCAAGACCTGGTCGCCTTCCTTGAGCACTTGCGTGCGACCAAGACCGAGCTGTTCCTGCATCAAGTCGATACGACCACCCCATCCGGGAGAGCGATGTTTCAGATGCTCGGCATCTTCGCCGAATTTTGCTCATGAGCGCGTCGATTCTCCGTATCGCTTCGTTTGAACCCCGGAAAAGCCGGTCTCTCAGTGGGAGGCAGACCCACCCGGCAACTGTCGCTCCGGCCGGTAGCAATCGGAGCAGTCGTGGAGGTAACGAAACGGCTGAAGCCTTCGATGGTAAGGGCCACTGCGGTGGCTCCGCGAGCATGCGGGCTGCAACGTGCAGTGAACGCTGGTGCGCGCCGGGACGAGCCTGACGATTCCCGCGCAGTCGGCCTTTCAATTCCGCAACACAGGCTCGGGCCCGCTCCGCATCCTCATCGCAACCATGCCGCCCTGGCCCGGCCCCGAGGAGGCCGAAGCACGCCCCGGCCCCTGGCCCGTTAGCTAACACTCGGAGCCCGACGTGTCGGTAAATATCCCGACGTGTCGGTAAATATATCGCGAATTTTCGCGCTCTATCCGCCGTCCGCGTACGACGAAGCCGGAGCCGGGCCACAAGATCTATCCGTATCTGCTGCGCGGGATGGAGATCACGCGGCCAAACCAAGTGTGGGCGATGGACATCACCTACATCCCGATGGCGCGCGGCTTCGTCTATCTGGCTGTCGTGCTCGTGCACCCCAATCAGATCACATCGTGGAAGGCGCAGCTCGAGAGCGGGGCGGCTGATGTTTTCGGTCCCGGCGGTGGCAGCACAGCGGCGCAGCCGGCCGTCGACGTGAAGTCGCTGCACGCGAAGATCGGCGAACTGACGCTGGAAAATGATTTTTTAGAGGGAGCGCTCAACAAGGCGGGATTGCTGAGCGCAAAGCTCCGGACCGAACTGCGAATGCTTGGCGAACATCTACCTCCATTATGTCTATGATCCATGGGTCCACCGGTGGCGAGGTGTTTGAAAATAAAATCAATGCGCGTGGCCTCTTTTCGATGCTCCCATCCGTTAATCCGTTCCAGATGGGTCGGTTCGTAGAAATGACGCGGATTAGATTCATGCCACTGGTCAATAAATTCGCCGCCCCAGACGATATGCTGATAACCTTCTTCTCCAGCCGGAACATTAAAATCGCCCATCAGCAGAGTCCCGCGCAGGTGATGGCGATCTCGCTGATAGATCAGTTGCTTGAGATAATCAAAATCAGCCTTAAAACCCTCCTGGCTGCTGGCGGGGCCGGGTAAGAATTGGCACAACCCCACGAGATCGGCGTACGTCTGCTCGTCGAGCCAACGACGGCGGACGACGAACTCTTCGCGAAAATATCCGATGTGAGCGATCGGTCCGCCGAAGCAGCTAACGCCCAGCTTGAAGAAGGCCAAGAGAACATCGAGGGCAGAACCTGCCTGCCCCTGTTTAGCGCCAGCGGAGGCGGCCGTGATCAGATCCCTCTGCGCTATTTCGTCATTCATGTGACCTGGAGCGCCTACGCATAGTATCCTAATGCTGAGTATAACGATAGGCTGGGCGAGCACGGCGTCAAGCGACCCCGCCCCGGCGTCCGTTGCGCTCGGACCACTGACGCAATGACGTGAAGCGCCGCCTGAGGGACAGTTCCGCAGTAACGTTTGGCTAATCCGCAATGCCTTACGGCAATGGGGTTGCTGCACTCGCTGACCAGGGAAACAGACCACGCGGGCGACAATCGCCGCGGCCGCCGAATCGCGAGCACGCCGGCATTGCTCCTATGCCCCAGGAAAGGTACAGCGCGTGGCGGCCGCTCGCCGGTCCGATCATGTACCAACCGCAGGCATGCGCGTTACCTTCAAGTGCGCAATCGCAGCGACGGCGAGGAGAACGGTCGTCACCGCTGAGACGAGACAGTAGATACAAAAGGCACTGATAAATCCGAGCTGCAGAACCATGAAATAGAGCGAGAACAACACGCCCAACGCGGTGTAAAGAACCGCGCCGACGCGCAGTCCGCGTGCTAAAGGATCAAATGCGAGCAGTGCCGACAGGCCGAACATGTAAAGATAGTAGACAACCCCGTAGTACCCGACCGGCAGGTCGAAGATGCGCGCATAAGGGCTGGCGGCAACCTCGTTGCATCCATTGATCGGCGGCGGACACCACAACAGTTGACCGTTGTAGATCGCGTAGGAATCATAGACCGCGACCGCCATTCCGACGAGCGCCAGCGCCATCATAATGTACGGCCCACGATGCAGCACTTGCGCGCCGCCCCCTTTCGTCGCGGGAACGATCGCGGTGGACGCCGCCGGTTGATCGTGACCGGCCGACATGCCGGCGAAGCTGGGTACTCGGCTCATGTTTTCCATATGCGCTCTCCTCTCGGCCGCCACAAACGGCCGTGCCTATCGTCACAGCCGGAAAGCAACGCGTCGGGGCGGCGGCCATCGCTTTCCTGCCCGACTTGTTAGACGGGAAGCGGCTCGGCAAAGTTACAGAAACGTTCAACGGCTCAGCGACCGGGGTTGGCCCCGCCTGAGGGCGGCGAGGGTGCGCAGCAGTCGGGTGAGCTGGGCTTGCAGGACAATTCGTCGCAGCGCGTTTCGATGATTTTCTTAAACTCCTGCCGCGCCCGGTGCAGCCTTACCCTGGCGTTACCCTCGCTGATGCCGAGGGTCTGAGCGATTGCCTCATTACTCAGCCCGCCGAGCGCGCTGAGCATGAAGATGTTGCGATAGGCGTCTGACAGTTTCCCAATCTCGCCGCGGATGCAAGCGTAACCTCACTCCTCATCACGCTGCGCGGTCCTTGTCTTGAACACCCGCCAACGCACGAGTACTTGGATTACATTTTGCCGCTCACCCAAGCGGGGTCACTTTTTGATTTCGGTCAATGTGCATTACCATTTCAGTCATAAGTTTAGACTTTAGTATTAAAATATCGCCTGATGCGAAACTGATCCTGCCCAAGGCAGGCAACCGCGAGGGC
>JBAPYK010000269.1:0-1976 GCA_049284695.1 Rhodoplanes sp.
GTCTCGGGAAAGCCGAGCATCAGGTTCATGTTCTGCACCGCCTGACCCGACGCGCCTTTGACGAGATTATCGAGCGCCGAGCCGATGATGGCGCGGCCCGGCTTGCGGTCCTTCGCGACCCCGATGAAGGTCATGTTGGAGCCGCGCACATGCCGCGTCTGCGGCATCTCGCTGAACGGCAGCACTTGCACGAACGGCTCGCCGGCATAGGCCTGCGCCAGGATCGCGTGGAAGTCTTCCGCCTTCTGCTCCGCGCTTGCCCGCACATAGATGGTTGCGAGAATGCCGCGGTTCATCGGCACCAGATGCGGGGTGAAGGTGACGATCACCTCCCGCCCGGCCGCGCGCGAAAATTCCTGGTCGAGCTCCGCCATGTGGCGGTGATGCCCGACGCCGTAAGCGTGAAAGCCTTCCGAGACCTCGGAGAAGAGCATGTTCTCCTTGGCCGCCCTCCCCGCTCCCGTCATGCCGGATTTCGCATCGACGACGATGTCGTCGAGCGCGATCACGCCCTTGCGGATCAGTGGGACGAGCGGCAGCTGCGCGCAGGTCGTGTAGCAGCCGGGATTGGCGACGAGCCGCGCCTTGCGGATGTCGTCGCGGTAGATCTCGACGAGACCGTAGACGGCTTCCGCCTGTAAATCGGGCGCGGAATGTTCGCCGCCATACCAGCGCGCGTAGGCATTGGTATCGGAAAGCCGGAAATCGGCGGAGAGGTCCACCACCTTGGTCTTCGGCGCCGCCGCAAGCAGCGCCGCGATCACCTTCTGCGTCGTCGCATGCGGCAGCGCGCAGAATACGAGATCGAGGCCCGCTGCTTTCCAATCGACGCCTTCGATAGCGACGAGCTTCGGCAGATCGAATGGCGAAAACTGCGGAAACACGTCGCGCATCGCCTGGCCGGCGCGGCGGTCCGCCGTCAGCAGCGCGATTTCGACCTGCGGGTGGCGCAGCAGAAGCCGCACCAGTTCCGAGCCGGTATAGCCCGACGCGCCGAGCACGCCGATTCTTGCTTTATTTGCCATCGGAGTCCTGCGTTGCCCTTATCGAGACGAGGCCTTATCGCAAATCGGCGTTATGTGGAGAACCACGAAAAGCCGAGCGTGCCGGGGGCGAGCAGCACCGCCGCCCACACGAAGGCCGAGCCGAAATTCGCGATCTGGAACGGCCACCACGGCATCACGAAAATGCCGGCGACCAGCGGCACCGAGGCGCGCAACGGCCCGAAGAAACGGCCGAGCACGACGGCGAACACCCCGAAACGGCGGATGAACGCCTCGCCCTTGGGCAGCAGGTCGGGATAGCGCGACAGCGGCCAGACCAGGGCGATGCGTTCCTTGAAGGTGAAGCCGAGCCAATAGGAGAGCCAGTCGCCGAGCGCCGCCCCGACCGCGGCGGCGACCCAGATCGGCACGAACTCGAGCCCGCCCAGGCCGATAAGCGCGCCGATGCCGACCAGCGCCGCCCACGCCGGAACGATGAGCGACATGAAGGCGAGCGACTCGGCGAAGGCGAGTGCGCCAACGATCGGCACCGCCCAAATCTGGTTCGCGCGCACGAACTCGATGACGGCTTGGACGTATTGTTCCATTGTCTGCGAGAAAAACCAGTTGCCGAGCATGCGAGCGTTTACACGTTGAACCCTTGCCTGACCACCATGCGCGCGCGCTCCGCGCCCCACAGACGCCTCAATCGAAGACACCCATACGGCGCCCGAGGATGACGGCCGCCCTATCTTTGCTCGGCCCCTATGCGATAGTGCGTCAAACCGATTCGTCGGTCCCTCACTCAACACAACGTTAGATATGGCGAAATCCGCGCAAGGAAAGGCCGACCGCAGCCCTGATCTGTTTGCCGACGCCGCCCCGGCGTCCGCCGCCGCGCGGCGTGCCGCCGCGCGTGCGCCGAAGGCTGAACGGCGGCGTAGCGGCAATGGGCCGGCCGAGGGCGGCTACACCGCGCACGACATCGAGGTG
>JBAPYK010000270.1:0-1516 GCA_049284695.1 Rhodoplanes sp.
GTGCAGATCGTTCTTCTCGGGCTTGTCGAAGAGTGGGCGGAGCGCGGCGAGATCACGCACGAAGCGGCAGCCAAACTCATCGGCGTCTGCAACATGACGGCGCTGCGTATGCTCCGCCGCGGCGAGACCAAAGGCCGACAAGCTTGCGCGGGCGCGCCTTGGGTGATCAAGGCTGAGGACCTAGCAGGCTTCGCCAGCGGCAAGCGTCGGAAGTCTCCGCTAACACCGGATGCCACGCAGCAGGTCTTTGACTTTCAATGAGTTAAGTCGAGGTGCATTATGACTCACGACCGCTCGGGCACACCAAGATCGAGAGCACCGTCCGCGACCTCGGCGTCGAGATTGACGACGCCATCGATGATAGCTGCCGTTCTCGGGACGGAAGATCGAGGCTTCGCCTTCTTTCACCTCCAAGCAATCCTTACTGAGCGCGTCGACAATGTTCGGCTTGTGCGTGATAATAATTGTGTCTGTACCGGCCTTTGGTGCTACGCCGAGCATCTTGCGATATGCTTCGGCGCGTCGGTTGTTCTCGTTCGGCGACACCACGAGGCCGCCTTCGGTGAGGTCCGCTGTCTTCTCAATATCAGTGAACTCTGCAAGTACCACGGTTTCGTATGTTCTCGGCAGTACGGCGGTAGTGCGCGACAGGCGCATCGTCGAAGGCGTCGACGGCTGAGCGCGCCCGAGCGGGCTTCCGACTGCGCTGGTGATCCGCCGGCCTGGAATGTGGGGACGCGGAAACGAAAAGGCCGCCAAGGATAGGCGGCCTGCCAAAGCGAAGAACAACCGTCAGCCTACGGCGTTACCGACACGAGAGGGATGCCGCATTTTCTCTCCGGCGAGCCCCGGGCTTGCTCCCAAGGCTGCGTACCTGGGGGTTGTCGTCATATCGGTCCTGGCGCGCCGATTAGTGGCCAACACAGGTTGCGAGGTTCGAAGGCGGCCGGCTGTTCGATGACGCGACACGGTGCTCGTGCGTGCCTTCCGGCCGCGGATGGTGCGCACTGCCTGGCCAGACGGACCTATTTTGCGATAGGGGAGCGGTCGTTTCGATAGACAAGCGGTGAGGTCGAGATGACGGCGGCCGCAGACCAACCAGCTTCGGTTTACAGTCCGATTGCGCGTGCGTTGCACTGGATCGTGGTCGTGTTGATCGCGGTGCAGGTCACGATGGGCATCATCATGGTCTACGAGGCCCCACAGCCCAATTTTTGGATGAGATTGAGCGATGCGCTCGCGTTCTACAGCGCGCACAAGCTGCTCGGAGTCGTTTTGCTTCTACTGGTCATTTTGCGGCTGGCCAATCGACTTGGCCGCGGCGTGCCTCCGGCTGAGCCGACCCTCACAACATGGCAACGCGAAATGTCGGCATTGGTTCATGCGTGGCTCTACTTTCTGCTGCGGCTCGTTCCGTTGTTGGGCTGGATCGGCACTTCTCTTTATCCCGCACTCACCGTTTTCGACTGGTTTGCACTCCCGGCTTTGACTGCGCCAAATCGACCGTTATCTGTTC
>JBAPYK010000271.1:0-4825 GCA_049284695.1 Rhodoplanes sp.
CCGAAGCGGAGGAACAGGACAGGCGTGAGCGCGGTATCGAGCAGCGTCGCACTGACGAGACCGCCGAAGATCGTCACGGCGACGGGATGCAGGATTTCCTTGCCGGGCGTGGCGGCGTCGATCAGCAACGGCACCAGAGCGACTCCGGCGGATAGCGCTGTCATCAGCACGGGCGTCAGCCGCTCAAGGCTCCCCCGCATGATGAGATCGCGGCCGAACGGCATGCCTTCGTTGAGAGTAAGATTGATGTAATGGCTGATCTTCAAAATGCCGTTGCGGGTTGCGATACCCGTCAGCGTGATGAATCCGATCATGCTGGCGACCGAAAGCGGCTGTCCGGCGATCCACAGGGCGGCGACGCTACCGATCAGCGCCAACGGCGCACTGCCCATGATGATCAGCGTGAATACGACCGACCGGTAGCGGCTGAACAGGATGGCGAAGATCATGGCGAGCGACAGCACGGACAAGCCGGCGATGGTCTGGCTGGCGTGCTCCTGCGCCTGGAAGGTGCCTTCAAGGCGAGTAAAATATCCCTCGGGCAGATGCGCGGCGCCAAGCCGCTCGCGGATCATGGCGACGATCTGCGCCATGTCCGCCTTGCCATCGGTATTGGCGAAAACGACGAGGCGGCGTTGCGCGTTCTCCCGGAGAATCTGGTTGGGACCGTCGGTCTCGCGGATATCCGCAATCTGGCGCGCCGGAATCCAGCCGGCAGGGGTCTCGATCAGGAGATCGGCAAGCCGCTGTGTCGTCCGCAGATGGTTGGGCAACCGCAGCGTCACATCGAAGCGGCGGTAGCCGTCGACGACGCGAGAAACAGCGCGCCCGTTCGACAAGCGGCTGAGCTGATCGACAACGGCCGCCGGCTGAATGCCATAAAGCGCCGCCCGCGTATAATCGACCCGGATCTCCAGCTGCGGGATGCGAACCTGCTTTTCGACCTGCAGGTCCACGATGCCGGGAATGGCCGCGAGCTGCCGGCGGAAATCGTCGCCGATCGCTCGCAGCACGTCGAGGTCGTCGCCGAATACTTTCAAGGCTATTTCTGCGCGAACGCCTGAGAGCATGTGATCGAGGCGGTGCGAGATCGGCTGGCCGACATTGACGGATACCGGCAATATCGCGAGCCGCGAGCGGATGTCGGCGACGATCTCCGTCTTGGGCCGCGCTGAGGGCTCGAGTTCGACTTCGATCTCCGAGGAGTGGACGCCTTCGGCATGCTCGTCGAGCTCAGCGCGTCCGGTGCGGCGACCTGCCGCCTTCACCTCAGGCACCTCCAGGATCAGGCGCTCGGCTATTAGTCCCACCCGGTTCGATTCGGCGAGCGATATGCCGGGATTGAATACGACGTTGATGGTGAAGGTGCCTTCATTGAAGGGCGGCAGAAACGCGCGCGGAAGCAGAAAAGCCGCGGCGATCGCAGCGGCAACTGCGATCCCCGCGCTGACCATGACGGTGCGCGTGTGGGCGAATGCCCAATCGAGCAGAGCTCGGTTGCCGCGCTTCAGAATGCGAACCAAACCGCTCTCATGTGCGGCCAGGCTCTTCATGCCGGGCAGCATGTAGTAGGCCATTACCGGGGTAAGCGTGATGGAAACAACGAGGCTCGCGAGAATCGAGATGATGTAGGCTTGGCCGAGCGGCGCGAATAGCCGGCCCTCGATTCCCGACAGGGCAAACAGCGGGACGAAGACAAGGATGATGATCATCGTTGCGTAGACGATGCCCGAACGCACCTCCAGCGAGGCGCCGATGATCACGTCCATGACCGAACGCGGCTCGCCGGCCGCGCGGTTTTCGCGCAGCCGCCGGAAGATGTTCTCGACGTCGACGACGGCGTCGTCGACGAGTTCACCAATGGCGATCGCCAGCCCGCCGAGGGTCATCGTGTTGATGGAGAGGCCGGCGAAATGGAAGATCACCGCGGTCGCGAGGATCGATACCGGAATAGCCGTCAACGAGATGGCCGTCGTCCGCCAGTTAAGCAGGAAAGCGAACAATACGGCGGCGACGACCACCACCGCCTCCAGCAGCACCTTCTGCACATTGTGGATCGAGGCCTCGATGAAATTCGCCTGGCGGAACAGGATCTGGTCCACTTTGATGCCGGCCGGCAGGGTCGGTGCGATCTCCTTGAGCGCCTGCTCGATCTCGCAGGTCAGCCGGATCGTATCGACGTTCGGCTGCTTCTCGACGGACACCACGACCGCAGGCTTGCCCATGTAGCCGGCGTCGCCGCGCTTGAACTTCGGTGCGAATTCGACCTCTGCAACTTGGCGCAGATAGACCGGCGCGTCGCCCGCCGTGGCGACGACCAGACTGCGCAGGTCGTCGAGGTTGGTGGTGCGGCCGATATTGCGGATCAGATATTCGCGGGAATATTGGTCGGTATAGCCGCCGCCGGTGTTGACGGCAAATTGCGCGAGCGCCCGTTCAAGTTGGTCGTAACCGACCCGCAGCGCCCGCATCGCCGCCGGATTGGGCGAGACGCGATATTGGCGCACCTCGCCGCCGATGGGTATGACCTGCGCCACGCCCGGGACGGAGAGCAGGCGCGGACGTAGCACGAAGTCGGCCGTTTCACGCAGCTCCATCGGCGTCGCGGTCTCGCTGGTGACCGCGATCAGCAGAATCTGGCCCATGATCGAACTGATCGGCCCCATCACCGGATTGGTGTTGGGGGGGAGTTGTTCGCGCACCGGCGCGAGACGTTCGGCAATGAGCTGACGGTTGCGATAGATGTCGGTGCCCCAGTCGAATTCGACATAGACAATGGAGAGGCCGACGCCGGATACCGAGCGGACCCGGCTCACGCCGGGGACACCGTTCATCTGCGTTTCGATCGGGAATGTGACGAGTTGCTCGACCTCGGGCGGCGCGAGGCCTTCCGCTTCGGTCATCAGGGTCACGGTCGGCCGGTTCAAATCCGGAAAGACGTCTACCGGAAGCTTTGTCACGGTGAACGCGCCGTACAGGATAAGGACCGCCGCCAGCGCGAGCACAATAAGCCGGTTATGCAGCGACCGGGTGACGAAGAAATTGAACATGGGCGGCTCCCGCTAACGCACCTGCTCGATCAGTTCGGCGCCCTGGGTCACGATGCGCACCCCCTGACCAAGGCCGGAGACGACGAGCACGCGCTCTCCGTCGAGCGGCTCGACCCGCACGGAACGTGGTTCGAATCTTTCTGCCCCGGTGTGCTCAAAAACGAGGTCTTGCCCGGCTTGGCTGCGCACGACGCTCGACCGCGGAACGGCGATTCCCGACTTTTCGTCTTCCGTCGCCGCGAGCACGGTCACGAACTGGCCGACCCGCAATCCGCTCGTATCTCCCTCGATCCTGAAATGAACCGGTATCGCCTGGTTGCGGTCGGCAAACCCGGAGCCCTGATAAGTGAGGGTCAGCGCGCGGCCCGCCGTCGACCGCGCCGTTGCGCTCTGCGCGTTGATGAGCGCATCAAAGCTCAGCGCTTCGACCCACAGTCGGGCCGGGTCGACGATGTGGAACAAAACGGTGCCCGGTTGAGCCATTTGTCCGGCGATCGCATTGACCTCCGCCACGACCCCCGAAGCCGGCGCAACCAGCGCCTCCGGTTCCTGTCTGATTCGATCGAGCGCGCTGCGGCGGTCCTTCAGCCCCTGCAATTCGAGGCGTGCCTCGTCGAGCTGGACTTGCGTTACGGCCCCCTTTTGAACGAGGGCCTCAAACCGGGCGATCCGGCGCTCGACAATGCTGATCTGTTGGTCAAGTTCGCCCTGGCGCTGGCGGATATCCGAAGCATCGATTGCCTGCAGCGGCCGCGCCACAAAGGCGACAACCTCGCCCTTCTTGACGCGCGTCCCTAAGCGCGGAAATCCGCCCTCCGGCGCAGACAGGCGCCCGCCGGCGGAAGCTTGCACATATCCGCTCGCATTCGGATCGGGGATGATGCGGCCAGGCAGTTCGATCATCCGGCGATGCGCGGCTGCCGTGGCGATGTCGGTGCGAATGGCGAGAATGCGCTGGGTTGGCTTCGGCACGAATAGCGCGCCGTCGGCAAGGCGTTGAGAAAGATCACGATCCCCGACGGCTGTCGTTGGCGGGGGCGCATGTCCATGATCCTCTCCCTCGTGCGCCAACCCGGGCCTGTTCGGCAGCGCCGACAACGCCGCAAGCACGGCAAGCGCCGGCATGACCTTTCGCCTGCCGATGATGGCCATGACCAGGAGGCCGAACACGAAACCGCCGACGGCGGTTGCGATGAGCAGCGGGTCGCTGTTGGCGACGCGATTCCTGAGTTCGCCCGCAAAGGCGGTTGAGGAAAACAAGGAAGAAACAGCCCGATCCGGCCCCGCCGGTGCGTTGCCCGGAACGACGAGTGTGGCGATGAGCACGTTTGCCGCGGCATCCTTTGGCGTCACCGTGAAGATCAGGTCATAGCGACCGGGTGCCGCGGACCAGGGCGCATCGAGCCGATAGGCGCCGTCGATTGGCGAAGCCGGCGCGGCTCCGGCGGGGGTTTCGACGCTGATGGCTGCGTCAGCCACAGGCTCGTTGGTGCGGAAGCGGTCGAGATAGATCGTGAGCGCTCCGCTTCGCGCCACCGCGACCAGTTCGAACTGATCTGAGACCGCTTCCGCCCGCGGTGCCGCAGTCACCGCGACGGCCGCCGGCTGCGGCGCATGTGCGTGATCCTCGCCCTCGTGAGCGAATCCACTGGTAAGTGGTTGCACAAGCAGTGCTGCAACAAGCACGGCGACGGCCGGAATTGTCCCGAGCAGGGTCGCGAAGCGCATGTGGGAATCCTTCACAGTCCAAAGCAGACCAGGCGGCCGCGCTCCCG
>JBAPYK010000272.1:0-7475 GCA_049284695.1 Rhodoplanes sp.
TGGTGCCCAGGAGAGGACTCGAACCTCCACGGCTTTCACCACTGGTACCTGAAACCAGCGCGTCTACCAATTCCGCCACCTGGGCCGCAGTAAGAGAAATAAGGGCCGCCATTTCTGCTTGTCAACGCCGGCCGGCCGCATCTGCGCCGCTCGAGCGAATTCCGTTCCACTCGATCGGAATGCGGGCGAGCGGCCATTCGCCCCTATACAGCGCTGGAGCGATCTTGTATGCCGCCTGAACCGCGCCATTTCTTGTGAGTTCGGCCCTTCCCTGCGCGTTAAGGAGCGGCGGACATGACCGCGATGTCCAATTCCGACATGCTCATCACGATTTTCGGCGCCTCCGGGTTTCTCGGCCGCCACGTGGTGCGGGCGCTCGCCCGGGACGGTTATCGCATCCGCGCCGCCGTGCGCCGCCCCGATCTTGCCGGTCATCTGCAGCCGCTCGGCCGGGTGGGGCAAATTCATGCGGTCCAAGCCAATCTCCGTCACCCGGCCTCGGTCGAGGCGGCGGTTCACGACAGCGCGGTTGTCGTCAATCTGGTCGGAATTCTGTTCGAGCGCGGCCGCCAGCGCTTTGCCGCCGTGCACGCGGGCGGCGCCGAATTGGTGGCGCGCGCCGCGGCCGCCCACGGCGCGCGTCTCGTTCATGTGTCCGCGATCGGCGCCGATGAGAACGCCACCGCCGCTTATGCCCGCACCAAGGGATTGGGCGAAGCGGCGGTGTTCGCTGCGGTGCCTGACGCCGTCGTGTTTCGGCCGTCGGTCATCTTCGGGCCGGACGATGATTTCTTCAACAAGTTCGGCGCGATGGCACGCCTGGCGCCGTTCTTGCCGCTGGTCGGCGGCGGACACACCCGGTTCCAGCCGGTGTTCGGCGGCGACGTCGGCGAGGCGGTCGCCAAGGCGGTCGCGAACGAGACCAAGCCCGGCACGATCTACGAACTGGGCGGACCCGAAGTCTACACGTTCAAACAGCTGATGCAGTTCGTGCTCGCGACGATCGACCGCCGCCGCCTGCTGCTGCCCATCCCGTTCTGGGTGGCGAAGCTCATGGGCCAGTTTCTGCAGTTCTTGCCGGTGCCGCCGCTGACGCCCGACCAGGTGGAACTTCTGAAGCAGGACAACGTCGTCTCCGCCGCTGCGCAGGGCGAGGGGCGAACGCTGCAAGGGCTCGGCATCGAAGCGCGATCCGTCGAGACGATCGTCCCGTCCTACTTGTGGCGCTACCGCAAGACCGGACAATTCCGCCGCAGTCTTGCCTAAGCATTTTCCGGCGAACTGAGAACCGATTCGCCGCAGCAAAGACAAAGGGAGCGAATTTCAATTCCGTAGGAACGGAATTTCGCTGTGGCCGATCGCAGGTTTGGGGGGCGCATCGATCGTGATGCCGATCACGAATATCGCCGATTTGCGCACGCTCGCGCGACGGCGCGTGCCGCGCGCGCTGTTCGAGTATGTCGAGAGCGGCTCCTATGACGAGATCACGCTCAAGGCGAATATTGACGCCTTGCACGCGCTTCGCTTTCGTCAGCGCGTTCTCGTCGATACGACCGCCCGCTCGCTCGAAACCGAACTCCTGGGCGACAAGGTCGCGATGCCGCTGGCGATCGCGCCGACCGGGCTGACCGGCTTGTTGCGTGGCGGCGGCGAGATTCTAGCGGCGCGCGCCGCCGAAGCGGCCGGCATTCCCTATTGCCTGTCCACCATGTCGATTGCGACCATCGAGGACATCCGCGCCGCGATCAGCCGCCCGTTCTGGTTTCAGCTCTATGTGCTGCGCGACCGCGGTTTCAGCCAATCGATGATCGACCGCGCGAAGGCGGCGCAATGCTCCGTGCTCGTCGTCACCGTCGATCTGCCCCTGCGCGGGCAGCGTCACTCCGACATCAAGAACGGGCTCACCGTGCCGCCGCGAGTGACGTTGCGCAATCTGTGGGACATCGCGACCAAGCCCGGCTGGGCTTTTGGCGTGCTCATGAGCAAGCGCAAGACGTTCGGAAACATCGAGGCCTATCTGAACAAGGGCCGCGTCAGCATGATGGGCGCGGGCGAGTGGTCGACCGAGCATTTCGACCAGACGCTCAACTGGCGCGACCTGGAATGGATTCGCGGCCTGTGGCCCGGCAAACTCGTCATCAAGGGCATTCTCGACGTCGATGACGCGAGAACCGCGGTCTCGGTCGGCGCCGATGGGATTGTCGTGTCCAACCACGGCGGGCGGCAACTCGACGGCGCGCCGGCATCGATCGCCGCGTTGCCCGAGATCGCACGCGTGGTCGGCGATCGGATTGAGGTTCTGTTCGACAGCGGCATTCGCTCGGGGCAGGACGTGATGAAAGCGCTCGCCCTCGGCGCGCGCGGCTGCATGATCGGACGCGCCCACCTCTACGGACTTGCGGCGATGGGCGAGAAGGGCTGCGCCATCGTGCTTGACCTCATTCGGCGCGAGCTCGAGATCACAATGATGCTTACCGGCGTGACCGACTTGCGGCGCGTCGATCCCGACGTGCTCTACCGTGCCCCGCGGGCATGATTCGACGGCGCTCGCAACGGTTTCGTCAGCCGCGCAATGCGTCAACGAGGTCGGTCGCCTCCCACGGGAGGTCGAGATCGGGGCGGCCGAAATGCCCGTACACCGCAAGCGGCCGATAGAAACCTCGCTCGCCCCGGAGCGCCGGCTGCGTGCGCAGGCCGAAGCGCCGCATGATGGCGGCGGGGCGGAAATCCATCGCGCGCTCGATGCGGCCGGCGATGTCTTGGTCGGGAATCGTCCCGGTGCCGAAGGTCGCGACCGACAAACTCAAAGGATGCGCCCGGCCGATCGCATAAGCGAGGTGCACCTCGCAGCGTTTGGCAAGCCCCGCTGCAACGACATTCTTGGCGGCGCAGCGGGCGGCATAGGCCCCGATGCGGTCGATGCGCGAAGGGTCTTTGCCCGATAACGCGGCCCCGCTCTGCCGGGCGATCTCGCCGTACGTGTCGATGCCGTTCTTGCGCCCTGTCAGCCCCGCATGCCGCGCCGGCCCGCCGATTTCGTACGGGTCGCCAGCATTGATATAGATCTCCGTCCGGTCGTCGGGGCGCATGTCGTCATCATTGAAGGTCCTGGTCACGACCGCGCGCAAGCCCTCCTCGACCCGGCGTTTCGTTGTGCCCGCGGACGCCGCCGCGGTGACCGCGATGGTATGGATGCGGACAAGGGCGCGATCACGGTACTCAATCGAGACTTGCGTTTTTGCGTCCGGTGACAGCCACGCCAGGCTCGGGCGCGCGCGGTCGAGCGCCCGCGCGAGCCTGTGCGCAAGACTGATCGGCAGCGGCATCAGTTCGGGCGTCTCTAGGCAGGCATAGCCAAACACATTCGCTTGGTCGAGGGCGAAGCAAGTTTCGATCGCTGCCTCGTCGGGCTTCACGCACGAAGGCTGGCGCATGCTCTTCGGCAATTCGACGAGGCTGGTCAGAATCGAGCAGTTGCGGGCATCGAAGCCGCCCTCGACATAGCCGACATCGGCGATCACCTTGCGGGCGAGCGACGGCAGATCGATCACAGCCTCGGCGGCGAAGCGCGCGGCGAGGAAGACGACGCCGGTCGCGACCGCGCATTCGACCACGGCATGTGCGGCTGCGTCGTGGCGCAGGAAGGCGTCGATCGCCGCATCGCTGATCTGGTCGCACAATTTGTCCGGATGGCCCGGCGTCACCGATTCGGAAGTGAAAATCATGTCGCGCGGCATTGTCGCCTCTCAACTCATCACAGGCGGGCGAGGGCCCAGATCGTCGCGGACAAGATAGCCGATCAGGCGGTTGGCGACCGTGCTGGCCGCGACCATGCCGGCGATGCCGAGACTTTGGCGGAAGCCGAGCGGCGCGAGACCGAACAGGCGCCGCGTGATTGGGAAAAGCTGGACGCCCAGCTGCAGCGCTCCGGAGAGCGCGACGGCGCCGTAAAGCGTGAGGTTAGGCCGTCGGAGGAGGGTCGCCTCGATCCCGTGCGTCTCCGAGCGACAGGACAGGCCGTGCACGATCTGGCTGAGCGTCAGCCCGTGAAACACGATGGTGCGCGCTTGCGCCGCGCCCGTTGCGCCGCCCGCCAGGAAATAACCGGCAAGCGCGCTTGTGCCGAGGACGGCGCCTTCGCGCAGGATGCGGCGGAAATCGGCCCGGTCGAGAATGGGCACGCGCGGATCGTGCGGAGGCTCGTCGAGCACGTCGGGCTCCGGCGGCTCCAGTCCGAGGGCGAGCGCCGGCAGCGGATCGGAGGCGAGATTGAGCCACAGCAGCTGCATCGGCGTCAGCGGCTCCGGGCCGCCGACAATCGCCGCCCCAAGCATGACGAAGGTCTCCGAGGCATTGGTCGAGACGAGGTAACGCAGGACCTTGCGGATATTGGCATAAGTGGCGCGACCAAGCCGAATGGCTTCGATGATGCCTTCGAGGTCGTCGCCCGCAAGCACAATGTCGGCGACCTCGCGCGCGACATCGGTGCCGGCCCCGCCCATGGCGATGCCGACATTGGCGGCGCGCAATGCCGGGCTGTCATTGATGCCGTCGCCGGTCATCGCGACGATATGGCCGTCGGCCTGCAGCGCCTTGACGATGTTGAGCTTGTCGACCGGGCTCACGCGCGCGAACACCTGCGGCTGCGCCGCCAGCGCCGTCAGCACGTCCGGGGCAAGCCCCGCGATCTGTCCCGCCTCCAGCACTTTCAGCTCGCCGTCATAGGCGAGGTTGAGGTCGCGCGCGATGGCGAACGCCGTTGCGCTCTGGTCGCCGGTGATCATCACAGGACGAATGCCGGCTTTGCGCAACTGTCTCAGCGCGGGAATGACGCTCGGCCGAATCGGGTTGGCGATCCCGGCGAGGCCGAGCCAGACGAGGTCGCGCTCGTCGCGCGGATCGCCGCCCGCTTCCCCGACCGCGACGCCGAGCACGCGTAACGCCTGGCCGGCCATGCGGTCGTTGGCCTTGAGCGCGGACGCGCGCGTTTCCTCGTCGAGCGGCGCAACGCCACTAGCCCCGTGATAGGCCGAGCAGCGCGCGAGAACCTCCACAGGATCGCCCTTGACGCAGAGCAGCCGGCCTCCGTTCGCCGTCGCGTGCAGGGTGCTCATGCGCTTGCGGCCATCGCCGCGCCCGACCGTCGCGAGCACGCGGGCGGAGGCGCGGAGCTTCGCCACGTCGATATCGAAGGCGATCGCCGCTTCGACCAGCGCGCTTTCGGTCGGCGTGCCTTCGACTTCGAACCCCTTCGGGGCAAGCCGCACGATTGCTTCGCTACAAAGGGCTGCCACTTCGAGCAGGCGGCGGCAGATGGCGCGCGTGGGCTCATCGGCCGCCTTTCCGCCATGCGTGAGCCGGCCGCTATCGTGCCTGAGTTCGGCGCCGCCCGCGTCCAAGGCGACCGTCGCCATGCGGTTCTCGGTGAGCGTGCCGGTCTTATCGAGGCCGATGACCTCGATCGCGCCCAAAGTCTCGACCGCTTCGAGCTTGCGCACCAGCACGTTGCGGCGGCGCATATCCTGGATGCCGAGCGCGAGTGTCGTCGTCGCAACGGCCGGAAGGCCCTCCGGAATGGCCGCGACCGCCAGCGAGATCGCGGTGCGCATCATCGGCAACAGGCCGTGCCCGCGCAACAAGCCGAGGCCGAACACGGCGGCGCAGATCAATCCGTTGACGATGATGAGCTCTCGCTCCACGTCGCCAAGCTGGCGTTGGATCGGCGTCTCCGGCGGCCGGACGGCGCCGAGAAGTTGTTGCACGCGGCCGATCTCGGTTGATGGACCGGTCGCGGTGATCAGCGCCATGCCGGAACCACCGGTGACGGCGGTGCCGCGGAACACCATGTTGCGCCGGTCAGGCAAGCCGGTGTCCGCCGGCAGCACGATCTCGGCCTCCTTGTGCACGGGGAGCGCTTCGCCGGTCAGCGCCGACTCGTTGATGGTGAGATCATCGCCGGCAATCAGGCGCGCGTCGGCGGGAATGAGCATGCCGCGCTCGATCAGCAGAAGATCGCCGGGGACGAGTTCGACCGGGTCCACCAGTCGGCGCTGCCCGGCGCGGATCACCGACACCGGCTTGAGCGCGTAATTCGAAAGCCCGAGGATCGTCTGCTCCGCCTGCCGTTCGGTGGCCGTAGCGATGCCGGCATTGAGCAGCACGACGGCCGCGATGACGGCGGCGTCCGCTATCCCTCCGGTGACCAGCGAGAGGGCGGCCGAAGCGCCCAGGAGCGCGATCGGCAGGGTGGTCATCTGCTCGATCAAAATTGCGGCGCTCGATCGCGCTTCCGTCCGGCGCAGTTCGTTGCGACCAGACTCCATCAGTCGCGAGGCGATTTCCGCTTCCGCGAGCCCGTCGCTGAGCCCGGTCCGAAGCCGGTCGGCCGTATCCGGCGGGGTCAGGCTGTACCACGCATCCGACGCGACCGCGTGTACAATGGCGACCGAGGCAGAAAGCGCATGCGGCGGCTCGGGCGCATTCTCAGCGCGCGGCGGAGGCTCGCCGGCGACGACCGCATCGATCGCCGACCCGAGATCGGCGCTGGTGGCGGGCGGGCCGTATTCGACGAGCACCGACCCGGTCACGGCGCTAACGCGCACCGAAAAGACGCCGCGGCGCCCCGCGAGCGTCGCTTCGACGGTGTGAACGTGCTCCGGTTGGGCGATAAGGCCGGGATGGCGAAAACGCACGCGCCCCGCGACCCGGTCATGGATTACGCGCACGCCTCCGACCTTCGACCCGTTTTCTCCCTGCGTCACCGAATTTTCCCAATTGATTCTGTTCGGCAATTCCTGCACCTGACGAGGCATGACCGACGAGCGCGCCATTCTCGCTGCCAACGCGGCCTATTACCACGCTTTTGAGACAGGCGATTTCGCCGAGATGAGCCGAATCTGGGCGGATGACGATGGCGTCTCTTGCATTCACCCTGGGTGGCCCGCCCTGGTCGGACGGCAGGTGGTGTTGGAGTCTTACCGCAATATTCTGCGCAATCCGGACCGCGAACGGCTCGAACATCGCGACGAGAAAGCGATAATGTCAGGAGACGAAGGCCGTGTGGTGTGCGTCGAGATCGTGAGCGGCGCTGGCGTTGCGCTCGCGGCGACCAACTGGTTCAGGCGCATCGACAGCGAATGGCGCATGGTTCACCATCAGGCGAGCCCCATCGCCGCAATGCTCGCGGAGGCCGCGCCTTCATCTCAGCGCCTGAATTGATCGGAGGCGGCGCCTCGTGGCGCTAGGGGAGTGCCTCGCCAGCGCGCCCGGGGCGAGGGTCGGGGGCTAGGATTGTTTGCCGATTGGCATGCTTGGAAAGGGGGCGCGAATGCCCTATGTGGTGGGAGAACGGCGCCGGCGGGGGTGGACCGTTTGGCCAGTCGACCCTGCGCAGCAATGGTCGGGCGAGCCCGGCCTCGGTGCTCGATGATGGTTTGGCGGAGTAGCTCAGCTGGTTAGAGCAGCGGAATCATAAT